>JBQTJH010000102.1:0-3105 GCA_052387335.1 Panacagrimonas sp.
ACAAGGCGACGCTGTAAATCTGGAAGTCGATCTCATCGCACGGTATCTGGAGCGGCTGCTGGCAGCTCGGGAGTCAGCATGAATAACAAAGTGACCAACATCAGCAAGAATTCCGACACGGCTCCGCACGGCCTGAACTATATCTCCGACATCGTCGCCGACCTGAAGGCCGGAAAGATGGTGGTCATGATGGACGACGAAGATCGCGAGAACGAGGGCGATCTGATCATGGCCGCTTCGCTGGTGCGGCCCGAAGACATCAACTTCATGGCGCGCTATGGCCGTGGTTTGATCTGTCTGACGCTCACCGCTGATCGTTGCCGACAGCTACGCCTGCCGCCGATGGTGGTGCAGCTCGATGATCTGCACAAAACCGCGTTCACCGTATCGATCGAGGCCGCTGAGGGCGTCACCACCGGCATCTCGGCGCATGATCGCGCACATACCATCCGCACGGCGGTCAAGCCCGACGCCAAGCCCACCGATCTGGTTCAGCCCGGTCACATTTTCCCGCTGAGTGCGCAGCCCGGCGGCGTGCTGGCACGTGCAGGGCATACGGAGGCTGGATGTGATCTGGCACGTCTTGCCGGTCTGGAGCCGGCGGCGGTCATCGTCGAGATTCTCAACGAGGACGGCACCATGGCGCGCCGCCCCGATCTGGAAAAATTTGCACGCGAGCACAATCTCAAAATCGGCACGATTGCCGACCTGATTCGCTACCGCCTCGATAACGAACACAGTATCGAGCGCGTGGCTGAAACCAAGATCCAGACCGAGTTCGGCGAATTCCATCTGGTCAGCTATCAGGATGCGGTGGATAGCACCGTGCATCTGGCCTTGGTCAAGGGCCAGATCAATCCGAACGAACCGACCTTGGTGCGCGTGCATTTGCGCAACACCTTGGCTGACATGATCGGCGCTGAATCCGATCAGTTCGGCTGGCCGCTGCGTCGCGCGATGAAGCGTGTGGCCGAAGAAGGCAGTGGCGTGATCGTGGTGTTGCGCAAGTCCGAGGCTTCGCGCGACTTGGTGCAGCAGATCATCAGCCTGCATCGCTCGCAGCCTCTGACGACCGACGAGCACTCAGCCGATCCCAAGGTGCTGCGTACGTACGGCATCGGCGCGCAGGTCTTGTTTGATCTTGGGGTGCGACGTATGCGCGTGCTGTCTGCGCCCAAGCGACTGCACGGGCTCTCCGGCTTTGGTCTTGAAGTGGTTGAGTACGTGCCTTGTGACTGAGCTGTATTTTTCGCCACGGAGTACACGGATGGACACGGAGAAATGCTTTGGATCCGCTTCCGTCTTTACTCCGTGTGAATCCGCGTATTCCGTGGCTAGTGAGTTTGATTTTCGATGACTGACGTCAAATCCGGTTTTGCTGCTCCTGTTGCGCCCGCGCCGGGCGAATTTGCTGCCACGCGCGTCGCGCTGCTGGCCACGCGCTGGAATGTCGAGGTGATTGATGCCCTGCTGGCCGGCGCCCGACGCGCGCTCAAGGACTGGGGTGTGGTAGAGGCGTACGTGGCCGAATTCCGCGCGCCTGGCGCTTACGAACTACCACTGGCCGCGCACGCGCTGCTGCATGGCGGACGCTTTGACACGGTGATCGCGCTGGGCGCGGTGATTCGCGGCGATACGCCGCACTTTGAATACGTTGCCGGTGAGTGCGCGCGCGGCCTGATGGACGTGCAGCTCAAGTTCGGCAAGCCGGTTGCCTTCGGCGTGTTGACGGTCAACACGGCGCAGCAGGCCAGCGAACGCTGTGGACCGGGTGATGACAACAAGGGCTATGAAGCCGTTGCGGCTGCGCTCGACATGGTTCGACTGATCAGGACCGCTTCGTGAGCGCAGTCAACGAACCGATGCAGCCCACCAGTCGTCGCGGCCTGTCGCGGCGGCTCACGGTGCAGGCGCTGTATCAATGGCTGGTCAATGAAACCTCGCCTGCAACCTTGATGCGCCAGTTCCGTGAGCAGGAAGCCGGCCTGGGCCGCGCCGATCCGGCGTACTTCGAGGAGTTGCTCAACGGCACCGTCAAGGAAGCGACCACCCTCACGCTGGCACTGGTGCCTCATCTTGATCGTCCGCTGGTCCAACTCGATCCGGTGGAACACGCCATCCTTTTGCTCGGCGCCTACGAGATGGCGAACAAGCCGGAAGTGCCGTGGAAGGTGGTGGTCAACGAGTCGGTCAACCTGGCCAAGGTGTTTGGTGCGGAAGACGGCTACAAGTTCGTCAACGGCGTGCTCGACAAGCTTGCCCGTTCGGCGCGCGCCGCAGAGATGGGTGGCCTCTGAGGTCAACGTGGACGAATTTGCGCTGATCCGTCGCTACTTCCACGGACTGACGCCGACCGCCGCAGATGTCCGCCTGGGTATTGGCGATGACTGCGCCTTGATGAGTGTGCCGAGCGGCTTCGAGCTCGCCGTGAGCACCGATACGCTGGTTGCAGGCCGCCATTTTCCGCTGAGTACGCCTGCCTATGACATCGGCTGGAAATCCTTGGCGGTCAATCTATCTGACCTTGCCGCCATGGGCGCGACGCCGCGCTGGTTCACCTTGGCCTTGAGTCTTCAGCACGCCGACGACCAGTGGTTAGCGCAGTTCTCCGCAGGTATGCGCGAGCTAGCGCTGATGCACGATACGGTGCTGGTGGGCGGAGATACCACGCGTGGACCGCTCAATATCAACATCACCGTGATGGGGCTGGTGCCTGACACTCAGGCGCTACGCCGCAGTGGGGCGCGCATCGGTGACCTGATCTGCGTGACCGGCAGCCTAGGGGATGCAGCCCTGGCCTTGAGGCTGATGCAGCAGGACCAGGCGGAACCGGATGAAACCCTGCGCACGCGGCTGGATCGACCGCAACCCCGGGTGCGTGCGGGCTTGGCGATGCGCGGTCTGGCCAGCGCTGCTATCGATCTCTCCGACGGGCTGGCTGGCGATCTGTTGCACCTGCTCGGCGCGAGCGGCGTCGGCGCCGTAATTCACACCGCGGACTTGCCCACGTCGGCCGCGTTCCAGCGCTCATGTCGGCCGTCCGAGCGGCTCGCGTTGCAACACGCTGGTGGCGACGACTATGAGCTGTGTGGATGCCTGCCGCCC
>JBQTJH010000103.1:0-5043 GCA_052387335.1 Panacagrimonas sp.
GGCCAGGGTGAGCTTGATCAGGTTGTCGGCCGAATCGCTGGCCGTGTGCTCGCGCAGAAACAGCAGGGTGACCACGGCAGCGGGCACGCTACCGGCCGACATCCAGCCCACGATCTTCCAGTCCACGGTGCCGCGACGGCCGTGCAGCGCCACACCGAAGGCCTTGCTGATGGAGGCGTAGAGCAGGTCCGTTCCCACGGCTACGGCCGGCGAGATTCCATAGAACAGGATCAGGATGGGCGTCATCAAGGAGCCGCCGCCGACGCCGGTTGCGCCGACCGCCGTACCCACCACCAAACCCGCCAGAGAGAAGGCTAGACCCTCCATTCCTTGTTCCGCTGATGAACACCGGTCGCAACCCTAGCAAGTTTTTCATGCCCTCTATGGTTTATTTCCGCATACCCTTACACGGAAAATGAATATCCCGCCTGGCCGGAGCCGGACATGAAGATTCGCCAGTTGCACTACATCCAGGAAGTGGCGCGCCGCGGCCTGAACGTGACCGCGGCGGCCGAGGCGCTGTTCACCTCGCAACCCGGCGTCAGCAAGCAGATCCGCATGCTGGAAGAAGAACTGGGCGTGGACGTGTTTGTACGCAACGGCAAGCACCTGTCGGAAATCACGCCGGCCGGCAAGCGCATCCTGGAATACACCCAGCGCCTGCTGCTGGAGGCAGACAACATCAAGAACATCGCCGACGAGTTTCGCGAAACCGATCGTGGCGATCTGTCCATCGCCACCACCCACACCCAGGCGCGCTACGCCCTGCCCGCCGTGATCCAGAAATTCCGCGTGCAGTTCCCGCGCGTGAGCCTGCACCTGCATCAGGGCTCGCCGCCCCAGATCGCCAAGCAGGCCAGCGACGGCCAGGCCGACTTCGCCATCGCCACCGAGGCTCTCGAATTGTTCGACGACCTGGTGATGCTGCCCTGCTACCACTGGAACCGGATCGTGCTGGTGCGGCCCGACCATCCCTTGGCACAGTCTTCCACCTTGGACCTGCACGAACTGGCGGCTCATCCGATCATCACCTACACCTTCGGCTTCACCGGCCGTTCCAAGCTGGATCAGGGTTTTGCCGCCCACGGCCTGCGCCCGGACGTGGTGCTGACCGCGGTCGACGCCGACGTCATCAAGACCTATGTGCGGCTGGGGCTCGGCGCGGGCATCGTGGCCGACCTGGCCTATGAGCCCAAGGAGGACAGCGACCTGGTGGCGCTGCGTGCCGATCACCTGTTCGAGCGCAGCACTACGCATATTGGCTTTCGTCGCAGCATGTTCCTGCGCGGCTATATGTACGAATTCATCCGCCTGTTCGCGCCACACCTGACGCCGGACCTGATTGACGAGGTAGCCGCCATCAGCGATCCCTCCGAGCGTGGGCTACGCTCCAAGCGCCTGGTGGAAGACCTGAATTGAGCACCCCAGCGCAGGCCAATATTCACAAACAATCTTTATTTAGAGCGGCAGCGCGCTGGGTTTGGATATAAGCGCCTGTTAGCCTTCGCAACTTGACCACCCGTACTCCTTAGCCACAGGGATCCGATGTACCGCTACGACCAGTTTGACCAGACGCTCGTTGACGAGCGGGTTGCCCAATTCCGCGACCAGACCCGCCGCTTCCTGGCCGGCGAATTGCCAGACGAGGAATTCCGCGCCCTGCGCCTGCGCAATGGCCTGTACATCCAGCGCTTTGCGCCCATGCTGCGGGTGAGCATTCCCTACGGCCTGCTCGCCAGCCGTCAGGTCCGCATGCTGGCGCATATCGCGCGCACCTACGACAAGGGCTACGGCCACTTCACCACGCGCCAGAACATCCAGTACAACTGGCCGGAGCTGGAACGCGTGCCGGATATCCTCGCGGACCTCGCCAAGGTGCAGATGCACGCGATCCAGACCTCTGGCAATTGCATCCGCAACATCACCTCGGATCATCTGGCCGGCGTGGCCAAGGACGAACTGGTGGACCCGCGACCCTACTGCGAGCTGACGCGGCAGTGGGCGACGTTCCACCCGGAATTCAACTGGCTGCCGCGCAAGTTCAAGATCGCGTTCAGCGCCTCGCAAAGTGATCGCGCCGCCATTCGCGTGCACGACATCGGCGTGCAGATCGTGCGCAACGCCGCCGGAGAACTGGGCTACACGATGTATGTTGGCGGGGGGCTGGGTCGCACGCCCATCATCGGCGTGAAGACCGCTGACTTCATACCTGAGCACGATCTGCTGTCGTACCTGGAAGCGGTACTGCGCGTGTACAACCTGCTCGGCCGTCGCGACAACATCTACAAGGCGCGCATCAAGATCCTGGTCAAAGAAACCGGCGCGGCAAAATTCATCGCGCTGGTGGAGCAGGAGTGGGCGCGCATCCGCAACGGTGAACTCAAGCTGGATGGTAGCGAGGTCGCGCGCATGCGCGAGCACTTCACCGCGCCGGCCTATGCATCACTCAGCGCGGTCGACGCCGGCTACGAGGCCAGGCTGCTGGACGACTCGGCCTTCGCCTCGTGGGCGCGGCGCAATCTGCATCCGCATCGTCAGCCCGGCTACGCCGTCGTGTTCGTCTCACTCAAGGCCAATCACATCGCGCCGGGCGACATCACTGCCGACCAGATGGACGCTTTGGCGGACCTGGCGGATCAGTATTCCTTCGGCGAGGTACGTGCCACGCACGACCAGAACCTGGTGCTGGCCGACGTCGCGCTCAAGGATATCTATGCGCTGTGGCAGCGCCTGAGCGCTTTGAATCTGGCGACACCCAACATTGGTTTGCTCACCGATCTGATCTGCTGCCCGGGTCTGGATTTCTGCTCGCTGGCCAACGCCAGTTCCATCAGCGTGGCGCAGGACGTGTTTGACCGCTTCGAGAGTCTGGACGACCAGCACGACATTGGCCCGATCAAGGTCAAGATGTCCGGCTGTATGAACGGATGCGGCCATCACACCGTGGGCCACATCGGCATCCTCGGCGTGGATAAGAAGGGCGAGGAGTGGTACCAGGTGACGCTCGGCGGCTCGGCTGAAAGCGATGCGAGTCTGGGTGATCGCACCGGCCCCTCGTTTGCGCGCGAAGAGATCGGCGACGCCGTCCAAAGAATCGTCGAGGTCTATCTGGAACAGCGCAACAGCGAAGACGAAAGCTTTCTCGAAGCCTATCGCCGGATCGGCATGGCACCGTTCAAGCTGCGTTTGTATCCGGCTACGGCCAGCGCATGAGCACTCTGATTCGAAGTACCGGTCTGGTCACCAACAGCTATATCGAATTGGGCGAAGAGGACGCGCTGCCCGCGATGGGCAATGTCGTGGTCTCCCTGAGCCGATGGGAGAAGGAAGGCGAAGCGCTGGAGCAGCGCGGGCTTCCCTTTGGCCTTGCACTGCCCAATACCGTCGCGGTGCAGTCGCTGGATCCGAAGCTTCTGCAGGCCTCGCTGATCAAGCTGCACTTCCCCAGTTTTGCCGACGGCCGTGCCTATTCGCAGGCGCGTCTGCTGCGCGAAGCCTGCGGCTATCGCGGTGAACTCCGCGCCAGTGGCGCCGCCGTGGTGCGCGATCAACTGCTGGGCATGGTCCGCTGCGGCATCGATAGCTTCGAGCTGCGCAGCGATCAGTCGGTCGACAGCTGCCTGCAGGCTCTGGCTGAATTCTCGGCGGCGTATCAACCGGCGCTGGACCCGCTGCCGCGAGTGCGCGAACTGCGTCGTCGCAGCGGCTGAGAATTATTTCCGGATGATCCGCGCCTGGCGCCACGCCGGCTGCAGCAAACGCTCTGTCTGCCCGTCGTCACGCTGCTGTGGCGCCAGGTTTGTGGAACGACTCGGCACTGGACAGCCGCCGGTGGCGCGGTAATTCAACACGGCTGAAAGCCGCGCCTCTGCCGGATCGCCCAAAGGCGCAGAGAAATCATCGGCCACCGCGCAGCCTGGCAGTCGCGCCAAGCTTGGGCTGTCGGAGTTCTGCGGTGCAAAGCCGTCCGCATAATCGCCGAAGCCCTTGGCGTTGAAGGTCTGGAACTGGATCGAAAAATACGTCGTGCCGCAATGGTCGGCCGGCACAAATCCATAGGGCTTGCCGCAGGTGGCCGCTCCGATCTGGATGACCTCCACGTCCACGCCGCGCAGGGCGTTGATGATCGACTCGGTCGCCGAGCAACTGCCCGGTCCGGTGAGAATGAACACGCGCGCCAGATCCAGACGTGGCAGCGGCTGCCCGGAGGCCCGCGAAAAACCCAAGGTCGTGCTGTGAAACGGAATCGGTGCCAGAGGCTGGCCGGTGAAAGGGTTGTTGACCGGGTGCTGATCATTGAAGCGCAGCGTCTCAAACACTTGCCCGGTGGTACGTGCTGCGCCGGCAATCATGTAGGAAAGCTGGCTCGCAATATCCAACAGCCCACCGCCGTTGTAGCGAACATCCAAGGCCAGATCGCTGATGCCGGCTGCCGCCAGACCGGAAACGGCCTCCACCAGCGCGGCCTCCGCAGGTTCAGCATGATCGTTGAACAGCAGATACCCGAGCCTGCCGTTGTCGAGCACCAGCGAGGTCGGCACCGGATCGCGGGTGATCATCCGCGCGGTGAGAACGACGGTGCGCGCGGAACCCGCAGCATTGCGCACCGTGAACGCATGGCTCTGGCCGACCGCAGACGGCATCACCGCGCGGTTCAAGGTCGCGATGCTGTCGGAGTCGTTTGCGTTGACCGCATCGGCATCATCAATCATCAGCAACTCGTCGCCGCGCAGCAGGCCCGCCGCTGCCGCAGGTGAACCAGGTTCCACGAAGGCCACGCGAGTCAGACGCGGCGGTGTTTGGCGCAGGATCACCCAGGACGCGCCATAGCCGAGCTGCACACCGAGCTGCGTCTCGGCCTGGAATTGCTCGGTCGGCACGCTGAAATGGAACTGATTGCGTATTCCGAGCGAAGCCGGCCACTGATTCCGACGCAAGCCGGCCACCCATTCCGAGCGATGTCGGCCGGGCATTCCGAGGGATGCCGGCCACCCCCTGAGTGGGGCGATGTAGCGGGATAACCCAAGGGCATGATCGCCGCCT
>JBQTJH010000104.1:0-17152 GCA_052387335.1 Panacagrimonas sp.
GTGGCCGAGGCCATGAGCGGGCTCGGTATTTCCTGGGCCAAGGGCGCCGTCGCTACAGGCGCGATTTTCGGCATCACCACCGTGATGCTGGTGCTGTACTACGGCCTGACCCGCGTGGTGCTGGCCATGTCGCGCGACGGCCTGCTGCCAGCCGGCATGGCCCAGGTCAATCCACGCACGCAGACGCCGGTGAAACTGATTCTTGGCAGTGGCGTGCTGATTGCGTTGGTGGCCGGATTCTTTCCCATTGGCCGGGTCGCGGAGCTGGTGAATCTGGGCACGCTCAGCGCGTTCTTTCTTGTCTGCGCCAGCGTGGTGGTGATGCGCCACACGCGGCCCGACATGGCGCGGCCGTTTCGCGTGCCATTTTCGCCGGCCGTGCCATTGCTGGGCATGGCGTTCTGCTTCTGGCTGATGGTCAGTCTGCCACGCGCAACCTGGATCGCTTTTGCGGTCTGGTTGAGCGCGGGTCTGGCCATTTACTTCGTCTACTCCCGTTCCCACAGCGCGCTCAGTTTGAGCGCCCGCTGATTCGCAAAACTCATGAGTCCATTTTTTGCCCTGCTCGAAGATATCAATGCGGTCATGCTGTCGGTGCCGGTGCTGCTCACCTTGCTCGGTGTGGGCGTGCTGTTCACCCTGTGGAGCGGCTTCTCGCAATACCGCTCGTTGACGCACGGGGTCGCCCTGATCAGCGGCCGTGGCATCGATACACGCCAGGGCCCGGGCGCGTTGACGCATTTTCAGGCGCTGTCGGCTGCGCTGTCCGGCACGGTCGGGCTGGGCAATATCGCGGGCGTCGCCATCGCGGTTGAATTCGGCGGACCCGGCGCGGTGTTCTGGATGTGGGTGGTGGGTCTGTTCGGCATGGCGTTGAAAAGCGCCGAAGTCACGCTGTCCATGCTCTATCGCGATGTCAGCGACCCCGAAGATCCGCACGGCGGCACCATGTATGTGTGTCGGCGTGGACTGGCGACCCTAGGCCCTAACTGGGCACGCATCGGCAAGATCGCCGGCGGATTCTTCTGCGTGTCGATGCTCACCTTCGCCGTCACCGGCGGCAACATGTTCCAGGCCTGGAGCGTGGCCGATACCACGCAGGCCTACTTCGGGGTGCCGACCTGGACCAGCGGCCTGATCCTGGCGGTGCTGGTGGCGGTGGTGGTGCTGGGTGGGGTCAAGCGCCTCGGCTCAACCGCCGCGAGCTTGGTGCCGTTCATGGCCCTGCTCTACATCATTGCCGGCGTCTACGTGCTGTCGGTGAATTCCGAGCGCCTGCCGGATGTGTTTCGGTTGATCTTCCAGTGCGCGTTCGCGCCGGCCGAGGCGCTCGGTGCGTTCACCGGCGCCAGCCTGGGCATGGCCTTTATTTTCGGCATGAAGCGCGCGCTGTTCTCGTCTGAATCCGGCCTGGGTACGGCACCCATCGCGCACTCCGCGGTGAAGACACCAGAGCCGGTTACCGAGGGCGTAGTCGCAGGGCTTGAACCCTTTATCGACACCTTGGTGGTCTGCACCATCACCGCGCTGGTGATTCTGTCGTCCGGCGTATGGAATCGCGGCCCAGCTGCGGTGTGGAGTGCATCGCCGGCGCTGATCGAGTCCGAACCCGGGGTGTGGTCGCTGAGCAGCGGCGAGTTGCCCACGCAATCGGACATCACGTTCAAGCCGGGTGAGCAGGTGTTCTCGATGCTGGAGATCGATGGCGAGCGTAAGCGCCTGTACGGCAGCATCATGCTCGGCGACAGCGGTATCGGCATCGACTGGCAGGACCTGCACAGCGTATCGACGCCGGTGTTGGTGGAGTCCGGTGTGTTCGTGGATTACCGCGGGTCTACCCTGGCCGCGCGTGCCTTCGACACCGCGCAGCCCGGACTCGGCAAATGGCTGGTGACGGCCGCGGTGTGGTTGTTCGCGCTGTCCACCATCATCACCTACGCCTACTACGGCGAGCAGGGCGTGCGCTATTTCGGCGGGCAGACGCGCGCCGTGCGCGTGTATCGGCTGCTGTGGTGCATGCTGGTGTTCGTGACCTGCCTCGGATTCATTCGCACGGCGGCCGAAGTCGACACCTTATCGACCGTCGCGCTGGGATTCATGCTGGCGGTGAACCTGCCGGTGATGTTGATCCTGGGCACTCGCGCCATGGGCGCCTGGCATGACTACTTCCGCCGCTTGCGACGCGGCGAGATCGCGCAGGTCAAGCCTCGGGCTTGATCGCCGATACCTCTCTCGACATGGCCTGCGCAATTCGCGGATTCGCGCGGCACTGCCCGACACTACCCACATGAGCGACCCCAATCCCCAGCGCATCCATCAGCAACGCGCACGCACCGGTGTGTTGCTGGTCAATCTGGGCACGCCAGACGCGCCCACAGCCTCGTCGATCCGCAGGTATCTGCGCGAATTTTTGTCAGACCGTCGAGTGGTGGAGCTGCCGCGACCGCTGTGGCTGAGCCTGTTGTATCTGTTCATCCTACCGTTTCGTCCGTACAAGCTGGTGCACGCCTATTCCAAGGTCTGGACCGAACAAGGCTCGCCCTTGCTGGCGATCTCACGCGCGCAGCAGGCGGCCTTGCAGACCGCACTCGGTGATCGCGCGCTTGTTGGCCTGGCGATGACCTATGGCGAGCCCTCCATCGCCTCGGCTTTGCAGCAGTTCGAACACGATGGCGTGCGGCGACTGATGGTACTGCCCTTGTACCCGCAGTATTCCGGCACCACGACAGCAGCGGTGAACGACGCGGTATTTCGCGTGCTCGGTGAGCAGCGCTGGATGCCCGACCTGCGTACCCTGGGTAGCTATCACGATCATGCTCCGTACATCGATGCACTGGCTTGCAGCATCGAAGCGCACTGGGCACAGCAGGGACGCGGCGATCATCTGCTGATGTCGTTTCATTCGATTCCACGGCGCTATCTGGAGGCGGGCGATCCCTACTTCTGCCAATGCCACAAGACCGCGCGCTTGCTGGCTGCGCGCCTGGGCCTTGGCGCCGATCAATGGTCGGTGAGTTTTCAGTCGCGGCTCGGACGCCAGCCCTGGCTGCAGCCGTACACGGATATCGTGTTGCCGGAGCTGGCGCGCAAGGGTCTGCGCACGCTGGATCTGGTCTGTCCCGGATTTTCTGCCGACTGCCTGGAAACCCTGGAGGAAGTGGCCATCCGCTACGCCGAGGATTTCCAGACCGCAGGCGGCGAAGCGCTGCGCTACATCCCGGCGCTCAACGCCACGCCCGACCACGTCCAGATGCTGGCCGGACTGTGTCGCGAGCATCTGCAAGGCTGGCCAGGCAATGCGGCAAGCCCGCAGGACGCAACTGACATCGAGTCCAGACTGCAGCGTGTAGACGCAGTCAGCGTCTCCATGAAGCCGGGCTACATCGGCGCGATAGGCCGCGACGACTGAGGCTGCGTCGCGTCAGCCTTGCTTTGGGTGCCGCTCAAACAAGAAACCCCGCGACTGCGGGGTTTCTTGTGAGGCAGGACGGAGTAGCTTATTTCTCGCGCGTGCTGACCTCAGCGCGGCGATTCAGCGCCTGGCCCTCATCGGTCTCGTTGGTCGCCTTGGGCTTGGTCTCGCCATAGGCCTGCGTCGATATGCGCTGTGAGTCCACGCCCTGGGTCTGTAGATAGGTCTTCACCGTGTTGGCGCGACGCTCAGACAGACCCTGGTTGTAGCCGTCGGTGCCGGTGGAGTCGGTGTGGCCGCCGATGTCGACCTTGAGATCGGGATACTTCTTGCTTAGCTCACCGATCACGCCTGCCGCGCCATCGAGCAGGGCCTTGGAGTAGTCGGTCAGCTCCGCACGGTCAAACGCGAAGTGCACGTCTTCGAACTTCTGGTTCGGACCCTTGGCATCGGCAGGACAGCCCTTGGCGTCAACGGTCACGCCCTTGGGCGTTTCCGGGCACAGATCAGCGGTATCGCAGACGCCATCGCCGTCGGCGTCGGCGCAAGCCGCTACGGTCTCAGCAGGGGCAGCCGCGGTCTTGGAGCCGAAGGGGATCACCAGACCGATGTTGAGGATGGGCTCGCCCACATCGTCCTGATCCACGCCGCCCAGGGCGTCCTCGTCGAAGAAGATTTGGCGATAGCGTGCGTCGGCACGCAGCGCCACGCTTCTGCTGGCGCCGAGATACGACATGAATCCAAGGCCGACGTCGGCGAAGGGATCGGTTGAGGATTCACCGGTGCCACGTGCGTGCGTCTTGACGCCGCCCAGACCCAGGCCGAAGTACGGCGAGAAGCTGGGCTTGCGACTGTAAAAGAACAGGCCATCCAGCTTGCCGCCGTACTCGCGCATGCTGTTGACACCGTCGGATCCCTTGCTGAAATGGTGTGAAAAGCCCGACAGCTCCAGGCCCAGGAAGCGATTGACCGCCATACCGACACCGAGCTGGAAGCCCATGCCGTCTTCGACAATGTCAGAACCCACGCCGAGCAACTCGTCGCGGTCGTCCTGCTCGAACACATAGCTGGCCATGGCCGAGCCGTATGGACGCATCTCCAAGACCTCGTCCTCCGCGAACGCGGGCGCGGCAAAGCAGACAGAGGCCGCGAGGCACGCGGCTGCACCCAGTTTGTTATTCATGAGGCACTCCCCAGAGTTGTGCCGAATCAATGGGTTCGGCGCCACGGTTAGTATAGCTGTCTGAAGTCATCTTCCCCACAAGTGCCGAGGAGTGTCGCAACGTGATGTCTTTTCTGTCCGAGTATGGACTGTTTCTGGCCAAGGCCATCACCCTGGTCGCAGCGATCCTGCTGATCGCGGGCAATCTTTTTGCCATGGTGCGCGAGGCGCGCGAACACGGCGCGCAGCGCCTGCAGGTGCGCAATCTGGGCACGCGCCTGCGTGAACTTGGCGACACCCTGCGCGACGAGCTGCTGGACGACACCGAGATCAAGCAGCTGGCCAAGACGCGCAAGCGCGAGGAAAAAGCCAAGCGCAAGGCCAGCAAGAGCGGCGTGGTGGCGCGCCCGCGCGTGTTCGTGCTGAATTTTGAGGGCGATCTGCAGGCCCACGCCGTGGCCAGCCTGCGCGAAGAGGTCAGTGCGCTGCTGCAGGTTGCGCGCAAGGAAGACGAAGTGCTGCTGCGCCTGGAAAGCGCGGGCGGACTGGTGCATGCCTATGGCCTGGCCGCTTCGCAGCTGACCCGCATCCGTGATCGCGGCATTCGCCTGACCGTGGCGGTGGACAAGGTCGCTGCCAGCGGCGGCTACATGATGGCTTGTGTCGCCGACCGCATCATCGCCGCACCGTTCGCGGTGCTCGGTTCAATCGGGGTCGTGGCGCAGCTGCCCAACTTCAATCGCCTGCTGAAGAAAAACGAGATCGATCTGGAGCTGCATACCGCGGGCGAATTCAAGCGCACGCTCACCGTGTTTGGTGAGAACACCGATAGCGCCCGCGAAAAATTTCGTGAGGAGCTAGAAGATACCCACGCCCTGTTCAAGGCCTTCGTCTCGGAACACCGACCGAGCCTGGATATCGCCCGCGTGGCCACGGGCGAACACTGGTTTGGTACCCGCGCGGCCGAACTCAAACTGGTCGACGAATTGCGCAGCAGCGACGATTACTTGTTGCAGCGTGTCGAGGATGCAGACGTGTTCGAGCTCACCTACGCCGTACGCAAGTCGCTTTCGGAGCGTCTGGGCGCCGGTTTGGCGCGTATGGGCGCTGCTTTCGGTCGCAAGGCACTGATACCCACCGCGCCCTGAACAGGTGTCAGGTTCCGCGCTGTCAGACCCGCGTCCGGATTGCTAGGCTATGACAGGGGTATCGCACAGCAACCGGCTGCGTCAAACAAAACCAAAACAGGGATAGACATCAATGAAGTTGACGAGCAAATCGTTCGAAGACGGCGGCGTCATGCCGGGCCGCTGCGCGTTCGCGGTCAAGGCGCCCAAGACCCATATTCGCCTGTCGGACAACCTCAACCCTGAGCTGAGCTGGGGCGGCGCACCGCAGGGCACGCGCAGCTTCGTGCTGCTGTGCGTCGACCCGGACGTGCCAACCAAGCCCGACGACGTCAACCAGGAAGGCCGCGAGGTCCCGCTGAAATTGCCGCGGACCACGTTCGCGCATTGGGTGATGGTGGACATCCCCGCCAGCGTGACGTCGATCGAAGAGGGCGCGTGCTCGCGCGGCGTCACCGCGCGCGGCAAGCGTGATCCGCAAGGACCCGAGGGTGCGCGTCAGGGTCTCAACGACTACACCGGCTGGTTCAAGAACGACCCCGAAATGGGCGGAGATTACTTGGGCTACGACGGCCCCTGCCCGCCCTGGAACGACAGCGTGCCGCATCACTATCGCTTCGAAATCCATGCGCTCGATCTGGAGCGCTGCCCGGTGGAGGCCAGCTTCAGCGCAGCGCAAGTGCTGGCCGCCATCGAAGGGCATGTGCTGGCCTCGGCCAGCCTCACCGGTCGGTACAGCCTTAATCCACGCATTCGCCTGAGCGGATAGAACAAAGAACTCTCAGCCGTCTGCAGGGTCATAGCGACCGCTGCCCATAGGCAGCTTCCATATCCAAGAGGAACCGATGTCCCGTCCAAGTGCATTGAAAATGCTGGCCCCGCTGGCGGTCGCCGGCGGACTGTTGTCATTCGCATTCATGGGCGCGGCGCCCGAACCGGCGCAAGCTGATATCAGCGTACCGATGCAGCAGGGCGTACCTTCGCTGGCGCCCATGCTCAAAGGCATCATGCCCGGCGTGGTGAATATCTCGGTCACAGCCAAGGTCGAGATCCAGAATCCGCTGATGCAGGACCCGTTCTTCCGTCGCTTCTTCGAAGGCCAGCCCGGCGGTCCGCAACAGGGACCGCAGGAGCGAGAGGCTCAGTCCACTGGTTCGGGCGTGGTGGTCGACGCGGCCAAGGGCTATGTCATCACTAACAACCACGTGGTCGAGCAGGCGGAGTCGATCAAGGTGCGCTTGTCGGATGACCGCGAGTTCGACGCCAAGCTCATCGGCAAGGACCCGCAGACCGATGTCGCGGTGCTGCAGATCAAGGCCGATAAGCTGATTGCCATTCCCATGACCGATTCGGACAAGGTCCAGGTCGGAGATTTTGTTGTGGCCATCGGCTCGCCGTTTGGTCTGCGTCAGACCGTGACCTCGGGCATCGTCAGTGCGGTCGGTCGCCAGACCGGGATCAGCGAGGGCGGTTATGAGGACTTCATCCAGACCGATGCCTCGATCAACCCCGGCAATTCCGGCGGCGCGCTGGTGAATCTGCGCGGTGAACTGATTGGCATACCCAGCAACATCCTGTCGCGTACCGGCGGCAATATCGGTATCGGCTTTGCCATTCCGATGAACCAGGCGCGTTCGGTGATGAACCAGCTGATCGCACATGGCTTGGTCGAACGCGGACGCATCGGTGTGGTCGGCCAGGACGTGACGCCGGATCTGGCCAAGGCCTTCGGCCTGCCTAATGCGCGCGGCGCGGTTGTGGCCCAGGTGGTGCCGGACTCCCCAGCGGCCAAGGCCGGGCTCAAGCCGGAAGACATCATTCTCGAAGCCAATGGCAAGGAAGTGCTGAGCTTTGCTCAGCTGCGCAATGCGGTAGGCCTGATGCGTGTTGGCGAGAAGGTCGATCTCAAGCTCATGCGCGAAGGCAAGATGCGCAATGTCACCGTGGTCATCGGCAAGGACACCGATCAGGCCAGCGCTGGCGCCGAACTGCATCCCTCGCTCGCCGGTGCCGTGTTTGCGCCGCTGGACGACGCCGCGGCCAAGAGCGCGCAAACCAAGGGTGTGCGCGTGCAGGCCGTCGCCCCGGGTTCGCCCGCGGCACGCTCCGGACTACGACCGGAAGACATCGTGATCGCCGTCAACCGCCAGCCGACCACGAACATGGCCGAATTCCAGAAGCTGGCCGGGGTCAAGGACGGACAACTGTTGCTGCACATCCAGCGTGGTAACGGTGCGCTGTTCCTGATCATCCGCTGAGGCATCGCAGCGGCGGAGGTTCAGGGCCGGGCTATACTGCGCCTGGTCCTGAACCCATGATCCGACGTGCTCGAATCAGAACTCGAACAGCTCGAACAACGCGTACAACGCCTGGTGGCTGCCTATCGGCAAGCCCGGTTGGAGGCCAAGCGCGCATTGCAGGAGCGTGATCGCCTGATGGCGCTCAACGCCGAACTGCGGCGCCGTATCGAAGGCGTGGTGGATCGGGTTCGCAAGCTGGAAACCGAGCAGGATTCGGAGGAACAAACATGAGCCCGCGCGCCACGGCCAACGAATCCGACAATCTCAGCGTCACCGTCCGCATCATGGGCCGCGAATACACCGTGGTGTGTCCGCAGCAGGAACACGAAGCGCTGGTGGCCTCGGCTGATTTTCTCAACGAGCGCATGACCGCCATCAAGAAGCGCGGCAAAGCGCTCGGTGCAGAGCGCATCGCAGTCATGGCAGCGCTCAACCTGTCGCGCGAGTTGCTGGAAATGCAGGGTTCGGAAAAAGTTTCACCGCCTTCCAGCGCCAGCCTCGAACGCCTCAAGCAACTGCGTCTGGACATCGACTCGACGCTCAGCCTGGAATGAAGGCCGTGCATCGGCCTGAAGCCGATGTCGTCTGTCGAGGTGGTATTCTTCGACTGTGCCTCTCGTAGCGCCCAAGCGTGCTCCAAGCCCCTTGAGCCTATTTTCACACCCAGGGAGCCTTACCCGTTTCTGGCGTGCAAGCCCGCGAATTTGGCGGGAAGCCCGATGATCTGGCGCGGCGCCCACTTGAGACCTTTGTCTCAAGGACCCGAACACGCAAACGGCGTGACGGGAGGCACCTTGAATTCTGTTGCTGCGCTCAAGGCGCAGTTGCGTGCGCAGCACCGTCGCGCGCGCGCCGCACTCCCCAAGTCCAAGCGCCGCATTGCGGCGCTGCGCGCCGCGCGACATGCACTGCGCTCGCCCGAGATGCGTCGCGCTCGCGATGTCGCGGTCTATCTGGCGGTTGGCAGCGAACTCGACACCGCGCCGCTGATCACCGCCTTGCGCCGCGCCGGCAAGACCTTATGGGTGCCCTGCATCGAGCGCGGAAAACCGGGCCGCATGCACATGACGCCGCTGGCGCGTGTAGGTGCGCTGAGGCTCGGTCCGTTTCGAATTCCGCAGCCAACCCGCGACCTCCGTCGGAGAATGCGCGGAATCGCGTTCATGGTGCTGCCTTTGACCGCGTTCGACGCACGCGGCCATCGACTGGGTAGCGGCGCGGGTTATTACGACCGCTGGCTATGCCAGCACAGGCCTCGCCCCTTTTGTCTGGGCTTTGCCTTTGCCAGTCAACAGATCACCGCGCTGCCCACGGAAGCCTGGGATCAGCGCCTGGACGCCATCTGCACCGAGCGCGGCCTGCGCCGCTTTCTGCGCGATTAAACTGAGGCACCCGAACCTAGCCTGGAATGTCGCGATGGCCTACTGGCTGATGAAATCCGAACCCGACTGCTTCTCCATCGATGATCTTGCTGCGCGACCGCGGCAAACCGAGTCCTGGGACGGTGTGCGCAATTACCAGGTGCGCAACATGTTCCGCGACGACATGAAGCTGGGCGATCTGGCGTTCTTCTACCACTCCAGCTGTCCGCAACCCGGCGTGTACGGCCTGATGGAAATCGTCAGCAACGCCTATCCCGACCCGACGCAATTCGATCCCAAGCACGAGCATTACGACAAGGGCGCCAAGCGCGAAGAACCGCGCTGGCTGCTGGTAGACGTGAAATTCCGCAGGAAATTCGCCAAGCCGGTGCTGCTCGACGAGTTGCGTGCAAATGAAGCGAAGTTCAAGGGCCTGCGCATCCTCGAGCGCGGCACGCGCCTGTCGGTGACACCGGTGTCGGCGCCGCACTGGAAAGCCATTCTCAAGCTCGCCGGCGAAACCGCGACTTGAGGGTGCCAAAGCGCTAAGGCGCGCTGCCAAGAAACAGCGTGTACGAAGGATTGTCCGATTCTTCCCAGTAGGGATAACCCAGTTCATCCAGCGAGCGCCGACATTCCGCACGCTCGCGCGTCGGCACCTGCAGACCGCACAGCACGCGACCATTGGCGGCGCCGTGATTGCGATAGTGAAACAGCGAGATATTCCAGCGCCCACCGATGGCATTGAGGAAATCGCTCAAGGCACCCGGTCGCTCCGGAAATTCGAACCGGAACAGGCGCTCGTCTTCCAGACCCGGCACGCGGCCACCGACCATGAAGCGCACATGCGTCTTGGCCATGTCATTGCGCGACATATCCACCACAGCCAGGCCGTTGTCGCGCAGCGCGGCAATCACCGCGTCGCGCTCGGTCTGGCCGTCGCTGAGCTTGATGCCGACAAACACATGGGCGCTGCCCGAGGCCGAGTAGCGATAGTTGAATTCGGTGATGACGCGCCGACCCAGATGCTTGAGGAAGGCCTTGAAGCTGCCGGGCCGCTCGGGAATGGTCACCGCCAGCAAGGCCTCGGCCTCATCACCGAGTTCTGCGCGCTCGGCGATATGCCGCAGCCGATCAAAGTTGACGTTGGCGCCGGAGACGATGGCGCACAAGGTCTTGCCGCTGACGCCGTGCTCCACTACCCAACGCTTGGCACCGGCCACTGCCAACGCACCTGCGGGCTCACAGATGGCGCGCTGCTCGTTGTAGACATCGCGAATGGCGGCACAGATCTCGTCGATCGACACGCGCATGCACTCGTCCACCAGCTCGCGCGCAACGCGAAAGGTTTCTTCGCCGGCCTGACGCACGGCCACGCCGTCGGCGAACAGGCCGACCTGCGCCAGCTTGACCCGGCGCCCAGCTTCAAAAGCGCTGGCCATGCAATCGGAGTCTTCCGGCTCCACTGAAATCACCCGGGTCTTGGGCGAGGCATGCTTGGTCCAGGCCGCGATTCCGGCCAGCAGGCCGCCACCGCCGGTGCAGACAAAGATGGCGTCCAGCGCCCGCACGTCCAGGGCCGCGAGCTGCTCGATCACCTCGCGCGCCACCGTGCCCTGCCCGGCGATGACCTCGGGATCGTCGTAGGGATGGATCAGAGTCATGCCGCGCTCGGCGGCTAGCTGCTCGGCGTGGGCCTGCGCATCGTCATAGGCGTCGCCGTGCAGGATCGCCTTGCCACCCAGCGTGCGCACGGCATCGACCTTGATCGGCGGTGTGGTGCGCGGCATCACGATCCAGGCCGGGATGCCTAGGCGTTTGCCGGCCAGGGCCACGCCCTGCGCGTGATTGCCAGCCGACGCGCAGATCACGCCGCGCGCGCGCTGTGCTTCTGACAGGCCGGCGATCTTGTTGTAGGCGCCACGCAGCTTGAACGAGTGCACCGGCTGCAAGTCTTCACGCTTGAGCAGAAGCGTGTTGCCCAGTCGCGCCGACAGCTTGGGCGCTGGCAGCAAGGGGCTGATCTCGGCCACGGCATAGACGCGCGTGGCCGCCTCTTCGATGCGTCGGGCGTAGCGTTCGATCAAGGCCTTGGCTGCGGCCTTGCCCTGTGCGCGAGGCGCAGCCGATCTGACAGCGGGTTTGACGGAAGGCGTGCTGGGGGGCTTGCTGGACACGGGTAGACCCGGCCCTTTGCCGGTTTCAGGACGATGCGGGGGCCGTATGATAGCGGCCCCTTCAAACCCACCTGGCTGGAATGGCTGATCTGATCGCCTTCGTCGGCGGCGGCAATATGGCGGCAAGCCTGATCGGCGGCCTGATCGCGGCCGCGCATCCTGCAGACCGAATCCGCGTTGCAGAGCCGGACGCCGCGCGCGCGCAAGCGCTGCGTGCACGCTTCGGTGTCGAGGTTCGCAGCACCGCGGCAGAGATCATCGGCGGCGCGCAAATCCTGGTGCTCGCGGTCAAACCACAGCAGATGGGCGCCGCGCTTGCCGGTCTCAAGCCCGATGCCGGCTGTTGCGTGGTGTCGATCGCCGCCGGCATTCGACTCGGCTTTCTGCGCGAAGCGCTGGGCGCGAGCGCGCATTACGTGCGCAGCATGCCCAACACGCCGGCGCTGTATGGCTGCGGCATCTCGGGCTTGTATGCGGATGCGTCCACACCCGCGGAAGCAAGACACCGCGCCGAAACCGTACTGCGCGCAGCCGGCGAAATCTGCTGGCTACAGCATGAATCCGAGCTCGACGCCGTCACCGCCGTCTCCGGTTCAGGGCCTGCGTATTTCTTCCTGCTAGTGGAAGCGATGCGTGAGGCCGGTGTTGCTTTGGGCCTCGCGCCACAAACCGCAGCGCAGCTCGCTGCGCGCACCTGCATCGGCGCGGCGCGCATGATCGAAGCCGGCAGCACCGATGTGGCCGAACTGCGCGCACAGGTCACGTCCAAGGGCGGCACCACCGAGGCGGCGCTCAAGCATCTGGAAAACGCCGGGCTGCGATCCATATTCCGTGATGCGCTGGCGGCTGCGTCGGCGCGTTCACGCGACATGGGCGACGAGCTGGAACGTCAGACGTCGTAACCCCCTACCCCTCTGGTCTCACCCCTCACGCTCATGGGCGCCAACGCCAACAATGCACTGACCTTCCTGGTCTCGACGCTTCTGAACCTGTATCTGAGCGCGGTGATCCTGCGCTTCGTGCTGGCCTGGGTGCGTGCGGATTTCTACAACCCGATTTCGCAGCTGGTATGGAAAATCACTCAGCCGGTGCTCGCGCCCTTCCACAAGGCGGTGCCGCGCTGGCGCCGTCTGGACACCGCAGCGGCGATCTTTCTGTTCGTACTGGGCGTGCTCCATATCTACGTGACGACTTGGATGTACGGCATCGGTCTGTCGCCGGTCAGAGGCGCGTGGTTCGCCGCACTCAAGATTCTGGTGCTGGCCGCCAACCTGTACACGGTTTCGCTGACCTTTCAGGCGATCCTGTCCTGGTTCGGCCCGGGCGTGAACAATCCGGCCTCGAACATCCTGTGGAGCATGAACGAGCCGCTGCTGCGGCCGATCCGACGCCTGATCCCCTCCATCGCCGGACTGGATTTGTCACCGCTGTTTGCCATCATTGGGCTGCAGGTCGTGGTCATGCTGATTCCGCTCCCCACTATCTTCCGCGCCGGCATCCTCGGTTGATGAACGCGACGGCTTTGAGCGCGGGCCTGCCCGCGGACAGCGTCGGTGTCGTCACGCCGCGACGCGTCGCCATCGAAACACCACTCAAGCTTGAATGCGGCCGCACCCTGCCGCGCTTCGAGCTGATGGTGGAAACCTACGGCGAACTGGCGACGGATGCGTCCAACGCCATCCTGGTGTGTCACGCGCTGTCGGGTGATCACCACGCCGCCGGCTATCACAGTGCGGACGATCGCAAGCCCGGCTGGTGGGACAACTGCATCGGCCCGGGCAAGCCCATCGATACGCGTCGCTTCTTCGTGGTCAGCCTCAACAACCTCGGCGGTTGCCGTGGCTCCACCGGCCCCAACACCTACAACCCGGAGACCGGCCGCCTATGGGGTCCGGATTTCCCGCTGCTGACGGTGCGCGACTGGGTCCGCTCGCAGGCCTTGCTGGCCGACGCCCTGGGTATTCAGCGCTGGGCCGCGGCCATCGGCGGATCGCTGGGCGGCATGCAGGTGATGCAGTGGGCCATCGATTTTCCGGAACGGATCCGCCACGCCTGCGTGATCGCTGCGGCGCCCAAGCTGTCGGCGCAAAACATCGCCTTCAACGAGATTGCGCGCCAGGCCATCTTGACCGATCCGGAGTTCCACGGCGGCCGCTTTTACGAGCACAAGGTCGTACCCTCCGGCGGCCTCAAGCTCGCGCGCATGCTGGGCCACATCACGTATCTGTCGGATGCAGCCATGCGCCAGCGCTTCGGCTCGGAACTCAAGCTGGCCGCGCCCTCGTTCAACTTCGACGTCGAGTTTGAAGTGGAAAGCTATCTGCGCCACCAGGGCCAGAGCTTCGTCGATCGTTTCGATGCCAACACCTACCTGATCATGACCAAGGCGCTGGATTATTTTGATCCGGCGCGTGACTTCGCCGATTCACTGCCGGATGCACTGCGTCGCGCGCAGGCGCGCTTTCTGGTCATCGCCTTTTCCAGCGACTGGCGCTTCTCGCCGGCGCGCTCGCGCGAGATCGTCAAATCCCTGGTCGAGGCCGATCGCGATGTCAGCTACGCGCTGATCGAATCGCAGCTCGGACACGACGACTTCCTCATGCCGATCCCCGAATACCACCGTGTGCTCGGCCGGTATCTGTCGCGCGTCGCCGACGAACTCGAAGGCGGTGCCACATGACGCCTCCCGCGCAGATGGTGGACGGCGCCCTGCGCGCCGACCTGGCGGTGATCAGCGAGTGGATCGAACCCGGCAGCCGCATTCTGGATCTGGGCTGTGGCGACGGCACGCTGCTCGACCATCTCAGGCGCACGCGTCAGGTGCGCGGCTACGGGCTGGAGATTGATCCGACCAAGCTCGCCGCCTGTGTCGAGCGCGGCGTCAACGTGATCCAGGCCGACGTCGATGACGGCCTGCGCGATTTCGGCACCGATTCCTTCGACTACGTGGTGCTGACCCAGACCTTGCAGGCGCTGGTGCGGCCCGATCTGGCGCTCACGGAAATTCTGCGCGTGGGTCGCAAGGCCATCGTCACCTTTCCCAACTTCGGCCACTGGCGCGTACGCGCGCAGCTGTTGATGGGCCGCATGCCGCTGACCGGCGCCTTGCCGGACCAGTGGTACGACACGCCCAATATCCATCTCTGCACCGTGCGCGACTTCGAAGCCCTGTGCGTGCGGCGTCGTTGGACCTGTCTCAAGCGCAGCCTGCTCGACCGCGCGCTGCGCGAAGGCAAGCACATCGTGGCCTGGCCCAATCTGTTTTCCGAGGTCGCGCTGTATCTGCTGGAGGACGAAACCTGATGCGCGCAACGCTACTCGGCATTCTGCTGTGGGCAGGTCTGAGTGCGGCCGCGCAGGCCGACCAGAGCGTGACCGCGCCCGGCGTGGTGGTGCATTACTCAGCCATCAACACCACCGCGCTGAGTCCCGAGGCGGCGCTGAAGCTGGGCGTGCAGCGTCGTGCTTCGCATGCCGTGGTGATTTTGAGTCCGCGCCACGTACCGCAAGCAGCGGACGCCCTGGACGCGCGCGCCAGCGGTGTGGTGCGCAGGCTCACCGGACAGCGCCAGAACCTGGCCTGGCGCACGGTGCAGGTGGAGAACCAGGCCGATCTGATTTCAGAGTTCGAAATCCAGGACGGCGAGTATCTGAATTTTGATCTCAGCGTTTTGCCAGATGGCCTAGCCGCGCCGCTGGTGGTCCGCTTTCGGCAGCAGTTTTATCGCGATTAGCCGCTACAACACCGGCCGCGGCGCCACCACGCAGCGATTCTTGCCGGCGCGCTTGGCCAGGTACATGGCCTCGTCGGCGATACGGATCAGGTCTTCGAGTCGGTCCTCGATCGTGTGCTCTGGCGTTTGTCCAGGTACATATTCCGGAAACAGTGCAATGCCGATGCTGGCGCCGACCTGCACTTCCGGCGTGCCCATGTCACCCAAATCTAGGGAGAAGGGCTGGCGCAGGATCTCGCACAGCTTCTCGCCCAGGCGCTGCGCCTCGCCCTCGGGCGCGCCGTCCATGATCACGGCGAACTCATCACCACCGATGCGCGCGCAGGTGTCCGACTTGCGGATCGACTGCACCATGCGCGTGCCGACCAGCTTGAGGGTTTGATCGCCGGCGATATGACCGTGGCGGTCATTGATCGGCTTGAAGCCGTCGAGATCGATATACAACAGCGCGAACGAATCCTTGTGCCGCTCCGAGCGCTTCACCGATTCCGCCAGCCGGTCCATGAACAGCAGGCGATTGGGCAGACCGGTCAACACATCGTGTCCTGCGCGATGACGCGCCAGCTCCTCGGCGCGGATACGTTCGGCGATCTCGGTCTCCAGCTGGGCGTTGCGCTGCTCCAGGGTTTTGAGCAGTTCCTGCAGGGCGCGCTTGCTGTTGTAGAGCTCCAGAAAAATGCGCACCTTGGACATCAGGATGGCGTCGTTCACCGGCTTGGCGATGTAATCCACCGCGCCATGGTGATAGCCCTTGAGGCGATTCAGATCGTCCGAATACGCAGCGGTGACGAAGATGATCGGGGTCTCGCGCGTGCCTTCCTCTTCTGACAGCAGACTCGCCACCTCGAAGCCGTCGATATCCGGCATCTGCACGTCGAGCAGAATCAGCGCGAATTGATGATCCAGGCAGGCGGCCAGGGCCTCGTTGCCCGAAGCCGCCTCGATCAGATCGGCACCGCAATCGCGTAGTAGCCGGCGCATGGCCACGAGATTTGCGGGGGTGTCGTCGACCACCAGAATCTTGGGTCTGGGCAAAGTAGTTTCGACCATCTTCAGATTTCCTGTACGGATAAAACCTTAGATTCTTGGCTGCGAACACAGCCGGTTGAGCAAGGGCCCGATCTGGTCCAGCGTCAGCACATGATCCGCGCCCGAGCGGTCCAGCACCGCCCGCGGCATGGCCGGCATCTCGGCTTCCATCGGATCCTGTACCACGACGAGCCCGCGCCGACTGCGGATGGCCGCCATGCCGGCGGCACCATCGTCGTTGGCGCCGGTCAGCACCACACCGATCAGGGCCGCGTGCCAAACATCCGCAGCCGATGCAAACAACACATCCGCAGAGGGGCGCACGTGACGAATCTTTTCATCGACATTCAAGGCAAGTCTTGGGCCGGGCTCCACCAGCAGGTGATAGGCCGGCGGCGCCAGATAGACGCAACCGCCAATCACCGGCTGCCGTGGTTCGGCCTCCACCACCGGCAGCGGCCCGGCCGCGGCGAACAACTCGCACAAGGCCGCGCCGCTTCCGGACGCCGTGTGTTGCACCAGCAGGATCGGCTTGGAAAAGTCCCGATCAATTTGTGACAACACGCGTCGCACCGCGTCGATGCCGCCGGTGGATGCGGCCATCACCACGGCGTCGAAGCGCCTATAGCGCACGCGTCAGGCGCCGGTAGATCGACGAGGTGGGGGTGAGCGCACGAAAGTCGGCGCCGGCCTCGGCGTAGCGCAGACTTTCCTTGTTGCCCAGACACAGGAACCCACGGTGCACCAGACTGTCGCGAAACAGACCCAGGGCGCGATCTTGCAAGTCGTCGCCAAAGTAGATCAGCACATTGCGGCACACGATCAACTGCATCTCGCCGAACACGCCGTC
>JBQTJH010000105.1:0-6274 GCA_052387335.1 Panacagrimonas sp.
CAGCCGCATCGCGATCCGCCGCCGCTGGCTAAGCACGGGCTGCACACCGACCTACTTCACCAGCTGATTCAGATCGAAGATCGGCAGAAGGATGGCAAGCACGATCAGCAGCACGGTGAGCCGATAAGTAATGAGTCCAGTGAACTCATTCCTCGGCGAACGCCCACAGCGCGTGTTGGCGCGCTGTC
The DNA here is from genome assembly GCA_052387335.1 of Panacagrimonas sp. Lineage (GTDB taxonomy): Bacteria > Pseudomonadota > Gammaproteobacteria > Nevskiales > Nevskiaceae > Panacagrimonas. Next base: position 189 of record JBQTJH010000105.1, read on the forward strand.
CAAACAACAGGCATGGGTGGCCCCGTTATTTGACCAACTGGTTGAGATCGAAGATCGGCAGCAGGATGGCAAGCACGATCAGCAGCACGATGCCACCCATGCCCAGAATCAGGATGGGTTCAAATACACCCATCAGGGCGGCGACCAGGGTTTCCACCTCGCGTTCCTGATTTTCCGCTGCGCGGTCGAGCATCTCGTCGAGGCGGCCAGACGACTCGCCGCTGGCAATCAGGTGAATCGTGATCGGCGGAAACAGACGGCTCTCGCCCAGTGACCGCGCCAGCGGAGCGCCTTCGCGCACCTTGCTGGTGGCGAGGTCGATGGCGTCACGCATGGGCACATTGGTGACTACCTGGGTGCCGATACGCATCGCGTCCAGAATCGGCACGCCGCTGCCGAACAGGATGCCGAGCGTACGGGTGAAGCGGCCCGTATTGGCGCCGCGCGTGAGCCGCCCGATCAGCGGCACGCGCAGCTGTTGACGATGCACGCGACGACGGAACGGTTCGTTGCGCATCATGCGGCCGAAGATGATGGCGGCAATCACTCCCGCGACCGCCATGTAGGGGCCGTAATCGCGCAGGAAATCGCTGAACGCGATCAGCCCGCGGGTGAGGCCAGGTAATTCCTGCTGAATATCGCCGTAAACACCCACGACTTGTGGCACGACATACGTCAGCAGCAACACCACCACGCCGATGGCGACGCAGGTCAGGATGGCGGGGTAGAACGCGGCCAGCATCACCTTCTGCTGCATGACCTGGCGGCGTTCCACGTATTCGGCGAGACGTTCCAGGATCAGATCGAGTTTTCCAGATTGCTCACCGGCCTCGACGGTGGCGCGGAACAGCGCGGGGAAAGCGTTAGGAAACTGATTCAGCGCCTGCGCCATGCTGGAACCTTCCAGCACCGCGGCGCGCACGCCGAGCGCGATGCGCTTCACGCGCTTGGCTTCGCTTTGTTGAGAGACGGCGGTGAGTGCTTCATCCAGTGGCATGCCCGAGCGAACCAGGGTGGCGAGCTGACGCGTGAACAGGGTCAGCTCCGTGGTGCTGATGCTGCCGCGGTTACGACTGAACAAGGGCTGGGCCGCTGCGCTTTTCTCCTGCACCTCGCGCACATCCAGCGGCATCAGGCCACGGTCGCGCAACAGCGAACGCGCATGGCGAGCAGTGTCGCCTTCAATCAAGCCACGTTCCTGACCTCCGCCGGCGTTGAGTGCGCTGTACTCGAACGCAGCCACGCGCCCTTACTCCTCGATGGTCACGCGCAGGACTTCGCGCAAAGTGGTGTGACCCGAAATGACCTTGTTGCGCCCGGCCTGAACGATGCCCGGCCCACGCGTGCGTGCATGAGCTTCAAGCACCTGCTCGCTGGCGCCGTCATGAATCATGGTTTCCAGCTCGCGATCAATATCGATGATTTCCTGGATGCCGCTGCGGCCAAGAAATCCAGTATGGCGACACAGCGGGCAGCCCACCGGCTTGTATAGCTGGAACTGACCATGTCGTTCCGGCGACAGGCCGAGCTGTTCGACCTCTACCAGTCGCGGGTCGTAGGGCTCCTTGCAGTGCACGCACAAGGTGCGCACCAGGCGTTGCGCCATCAGTCCAACCAGCGAAGAAGACAGCTGGTAGGGCTCCACGCCAATATCGCGTAGTCGCGTCACCGCGCCGACGGCGGTGTTGGTATGCAAGGTCGATAGCACCAGATGCCCGGTCTGCGAGGCCTGTACCGCAATCTCTGCGGTGTCCAGATCGCGGATTTCACCCACCATCACCACGTCCGGGTCCTGGCGCAGGATGGCGCGCAGACCGCGGGCGAAGGTCATCTCCACTTTCGTGTTGACCTGGGTCTGCCCAACGCCGTCGATGTAGTACTCAATGGGATCTTCCACCGTCATGATGTTGCGTGACCGATCGTTGAGCACGGACAGCGCCGAGTACAGCGTGGTGGTCTTACCGGAGCCGGTGGGGCCGGTCACCAGCAGAATGCCGTAAGGCCGGAAGATGATGCGCTTGAGCACTTCGATCTGCGCCTCGTCCAGACCGAGTTGCTCCAGATCCAGGCGGTCCGCCTGCTTGTCCAGAATTCGCATCACCACGCGTTCGTGATTTTGGCCGGTGGGGATGGTGCTGACACGCACGTCCACCTTGCGCCCACCAAAGGCACGCGAGATGCGTCCGTCTTGTGGCAGGCGCTTTTCCGCGATGTCGAGCTTGGCCATGACCTTGATGCGCGACACCAGCCGCGGCGCTAGCGCGCGCGGTGGCTGCATCACCTCGCGCAACACGCCATCGACGCGGAAGCGCACCTGCAGACGCGACTCAAAACTCTCGATATGAATGTCGGACGCGTTTTCCTTGATCGCTTCAACCAGCAAGCCGTTGATGAACTTGATGACCGGCGCATCGTCGCTGGATTCGAGCAGGTCCTGGTTGTCCTGTAGTGCCAGTGCCAGCGCGTCGAGATCGCCCTCGCTCGCATCCAGGCCATCCATCAAGCTCGCCGCGGCTCCGGTCTGACCCTCGTACGCGCGAGCGAGCAGGCCGTCGAAGGCGTCGGCGGCAACGCTCTCGATTCGCAGCGGTCGGCCGATGAAGCGTCGCGCTTCCTGCAAGGCCTCGATACTGGTGCCGGGCTTGGACATCACCAGCACGTGATCGCCGCGATCCTCGCCCACGATCAGGCCGTGGCGCTTGGCAAACGCAAAGGGCGGGCGCCGTAAGGGCTCCATGCGCAATGCCGCGATTCAGGGCGGTGTCGCAGCCGGGGCTTCGGCTGGAGGCTCGGCCTGGGGCGTATCGGGAATGATGATCACCGGGCCGCTAGGCGATGACTCCATTGTTGCCGGCTCAGTGCTCACGCTGGGCACTTCCGACGCCGCCTTCGCTGCTTGCGCCGCTGACGCCTCAGCCTTGGCTGCAGCCTCTGCATCGCGCCGAGAGGCATCGCGAATCTCGGAGTCGCGTGCCGCATAGGCGTCGTAAGGTTCAAGCAGGATGCGCTGGCCACCAATCAACGGAATCGATCCCTTGCTCGAATCGGTGAGTTGCGCACCGCGCAGCGCCTCGTACTTGCTGCGCGAGTAGTAGTCGCCCTCGCTCTGCTTGCGCAGGATCGCCGGCTTGATGAACACCATCAGATTGCGCTTGTTCTTCTGCACCGAGCGGAAGCGGAACAGCGACCCGATCAGCGGGATGTCGCTGAGGAACGGTACGCCGCGCTGCGAGTCGTTGAGGTTGTCGTCAATCAATCCGCCCAGCACCAGCACCTGACCGTTTTCCACGCTGACCGTATTGGTCAGGGTGCGCTTGTTGGTGACCAGATCCACCGCACCGCCGGTAGAGCCCGTGACCAGGCTGGACACTTCCAGTTTGAGTTTGAGCTTGATGTTGTCGCCTTCGTTGATCTGCGGCGTGATGCCCAGGGTCAGGCCCACGTCCTTGCGCTCGATGGTCTGGAACGGATTGAGCGTGGAACCTCCGGTGGCGCCGGTATTGCTGAAGGACCCGGTGAGGAAGGGCACTTCCTGGCCCACGGAAATTTCTGCCTCCTCGTTATCCAAGGTCACCAAGGTCGGTGTGGACAGCACATTGGAGTCGCCGTCGCCCTTGATCGCCTTGAGCAGGATGGCAAAGCTGGTGCCATCGCCGCCGTCCCGACCGCCGGCGATGTTGATGCCGTTGCCGAGCAGCCCCAGCGCTGCCAGATCGCGATTGGCGCTACCGGAGCCCGAGCCGGCCAACTGGCCCACGCCCTGAATCGCACCCAAGGTCGCCGGATCCAGAATGCCGGCGGCGGCAATGCGCTCGCCGTTGAACAGGGCCCAGTCGACGCCCAGCGAACCCGACTTGGTTTCGCCGATTTCGGCAATGATCGCCTCCACCAGCACCTGCGCCCGGCGAATGTCCAGGCGTGCGATGACGTCGCGCACCTGCCGCATTGCCTTGGGTGGCGCGGTGATGATCAGGGCATTGGTGTCGTTGTCGGCCAGCACGCGGATGCCGTTGGCGCCGCCACCTGAAGACGAAGTCGTGGGCGCGGCCCCCGCCGCTGGCGCGCCGCCAGCCGCGGTCTTGTTCACTTCCTGGGCATAGCCCTCCAGGATGGGCGCAAGATTCTCTGCACTGGCGAAGCGCAGATAAACCACCTGCGTTGCGCCGTCTTCGCCCACCGGCACGTCGAGCTGGGCAATGATGTCCAGCAGTTTCTGGCGCTCGCTGCGATCACCGCCAATCAGCACGGCGTTGGAGCGCTCGTCGGCGATCACGGCCACCGGGCGTTGCGTCGGGTCTTGCTGCGGCTGCTTGTCACCCTGCACGAAAGTGGTCAGCACGCGCACGATCTCGGCGGCGCTGGCGTGTTCAAGCTTGACGATTTCGATGCCGCGGTCGCCCGATAAGTCGATCTGCCGGATCAAGCGTTCCAGTCGTACCACGTTGGCGGCGCGATCAGAAATGATCAGCATATTGCTCGGCGCATACGCCGCCAGATGGCCCCACTGTGGCACCAGCGGCCGCAGGATCGGTACCAGCTGCGCCGCCGACACGTTCTGGATCGGATAGACGTGGGTGACCACCTCGTCGATGGCCAGACCGGCGCCGCCGGAGTTGTAGCCGCCACCGTCCTGGCGTGCATTGGTCTCCGGCACGATCTTGATCGTGTCGCCCGCCGGAATCGCGGCAAAGCCCTGGACCTGCAGCACCGCCAGAAAGGTCTGGTACAGGCCGTCCTCGTCCATCGGGCTCGCCGAGATCACTGTGACCTTGCCCTTGACTCTGGGGTCCACGATGAAATTACGGCCGGTGACCTCGCTGACGGTCTGGATCAGTGTGCTGATCTCGGCGTCCTTCAGATTGAGCGTGACATCCGCCCGCGCAACCGAGATAGAGCCTAGCACCGCGCAGGCCAGAAGCGTCGCAATCCTGCGGAGAAAGATATTCATTCGGATCAATTGAAATTGACGTTCAGGGTCTGCTGCTGCCCGCCGCGTTCGACCACCACGGTCAGATTCGTTGCCTCGCTCAGCTGTCCCAGCATCTGCAGGGCCGTGCCTGCATCGTTTAATTGTATGCCATTGACCTGAGTGACCAGATCGCCCGGACGCAGGCCCGCAGCGGTAAACGCGGTACGGTCGCGGCCAGGATAGAGCCGGTAGCCGCGCAGCTGGCCGTTCACCGATGCAGGTTGAACACGGATGTATTCCGAGGCACGGGTCGGGTCGGCCAACACCTGGCCGCGGATGTTGGACAGCATCGCCGCGGTATCAGCGCCGAGCGCTGCGGCGGGTTCGGCCTGCGCAGAAGCGGCGGTCAGCGGCGTGGCGGGCCCGTCCTTGTTCAAGCGCAGGGTTTCGAGCTGACCGGCACGCGAAAGAATGACGCGATCCGGAAAGATCGCCTGCAGGCTGACACCGCGGACCACGTCGTCGCCGATTGAATAGGGCTTTTCTTCGCCATTGGACGCGCCGATCAGCGCACGCGATCCGCGTTCGGCGGTGGCTGCAAGAATGCCCAGCAGCGTCAGGTCCAGCCGCGTGTCCGGAGCGGCGGACAACTCACTGAGCGCAACGTCGGCCGCGGCCTGGTATTCGCCGAAGAGGTGGGCGTTGGCAATCAGCTCAACATTCGGCCCCTGGGCCTGCGGTTGGAGTGCGGTGCCAGTGGGGACGGGGGCCTGCCACTGCGCGCCGGCCGGTTCAGGAATGAGCTTCCACAGCAGGCTCGCCGCGGCCTGCGCCAGCGCGATGACCAGCACCAGCTCGACGATGGCGGGAAGACGGCGGCCGTGGCGCTCGTAGGCGCGCAGCAGGCCGGGAGGCAGGGCAAGAGAAGACGCAGGCATCCCGAATCATAGCCTGCACACTGTGTCGGAACAGCGTGAATTCAGTGCCGAACGGGGCGCGTCGGTTTGGCCAGCATCCAGCCCAGCAGCATCGCGATCCACTCGAAGCACAGCACCACCACCGCCATGCTGACGAAGCCGGCGATCACCGCGTTGCGGTCCAGCACGATGCCGAAGGAATACTGATCGGCCGTTTCCTTCATCAATTCGCGGTCAGCGTCCACCGCCAGAATCTGCAG
>JBQTJH010000106.1:0-11748 GCA_052387335.1 Panacagrimonas sp.
AGTTTGCCTGGCGGCATTAGCGAGTTGGAACCACCCGTTCCCATCCCGAACACGGAAGTGAAACGACTCAGCGCCGATGATAGTGTGGCAGCTGCCATGCGAGAGTAGGTCACTGCCAGGCTCTTAAACAAAACCCCCGCCGGGAGACTGGCGGGGGTTTTTTGTTCAAAAAAAGTACGTCGAAATGTGACGTAGCCGACAAATTTACCGTCGGATTTCTCAGAACGTGACGTGGTTCACATACACCTTGGGAGCGGCAGGCGCATCATCTGAGGGCTCTCGAAATCTCGAGGGCAGGTTCCATCAACTAGGAGGAAGAACAGATGATTAAGTCACTATTCGCTGCACTACTCTGCATGGTTTCCGCTGGCGTTTATGCCGGCCCCGTCAACGTCAATAAAGCTGACTCTCCAACGCTGGCCAAAGAGCTCAAAGGTGTCGGTCCCAGTACAGGCGACGCTATTGTCGAAGAGAGGAAGAACGGGCCGTATAAAGACGAGGCCGATTTGAAGAAGCGAGTGAAGGGGGTCGGTGACAAGATAATTGAGAACAACAAAGGCAATCTGCGGTTCTCAGATTGATGCAGTGACACAAGCCCGGGTCGGCCGATAGGTCGCCCGGGCTTTCTTGTATGCGCAGACCCATCAGGAAGCTGCGTTTCAGTCAGACCTCGGCATTTCCTGGGTGTCGTCACCACAAGATTTCGCGTGGGGGGCGTGGCCAGTCTCCGAGTAAGGACGTGAACGTGACGGCGCAGATGCGTGAGACAATCGGGCGCTGAAAGCGTACGCACGTGCAGAACCGGAACCGTCATTTGAACCTTAGACTAAAGGTTGTCGCGGCGTTCGCAGTGATCTACTTGGTCTGGGGATCGACCTATCTGGCGATTCGTATCATGGTCGATGCGCTTCCCGCATTGCTATCGGCGGGAATTCGTTTCTTGGTTGCCGGTTTATTGATGGTCGGGTTCGCGCTCGCATGCCGCCATGCCTTACCGAAAAGTCGTCGAGATTGGTACGTAATCGCGGCGACGGGCGCCTTGATGTTGATTGGGGCGAACGGGCTCGTCACCTGGAGCGAGCAGTGGGTGGTTTCGAACCAAGCCGCCTTGATCGTTGCCACCGCGGCCTTGTGGATTGCATACCTGGGGAGCCTGGGTGCTTCAGGCAGTAAAGTCACCCTGCTTTCCGCGGTGGGTTTACTGTTCGGCCTCTTCGGAGTCGCCGTGCTAGTTGGCGACGGTCTACGGCTCGGCAGCGCGCCTTGGTACGCATACGCCGCACTCCAGGTTTCTGCATTCTTCTGGGCGTTGGGATCCGTCATCGCGAAGCGTTTTGCGACTGCCTGTTCGCCATTGATGACCGCCGCGCAGCAGACCTTGCTGGCAGGGGCCGTAATGACGGTCGCAGGTCTTGCGGTTGGGGATGCGAATCGCTGGCGATGGGAGCCCGACGCCATAGCGGCTTTGGCCTACCTCATCGTCTTCGGGACCTGTATCGCATACGCAGTATTCTTGTGGCTGGTACACCAAGTCACCCCGGTGCAGTTAGGAACTTATGCATTCGTCAATCCCGCCGTTGCAGTCTTGCTCGGAAGCTGGTTGCTCGACGAGCATCTCAGCGCCATCCAGATGGCCGGTACTACGATCATCATCGGAAGCGTGGCCTTGGTGACCATCGCGAGCCCCGCGCCGATCCGGAAAACATCATGATCAGAGTGCGCCTCGCGATGCTCGGCCTGTGTCTTGTGTGCTCGGCACCTGTGCCGACCCTGGCGTCGGATGTAGGTGCGAACGAGATCCTGCGGCGAGGTAATGGACCAGAAGTCGAAACCCTGGATCCGCACAAGGCAGAGAGTGTTTCTGCGTCAAATATCCTGCGGGATCTGTTCGAAGGCTTGGTTACCGAGAACCCGGACGGATCACTGGCACCGGGTACGGCCCAGAGTTGGACGCTGAGCGACGACCTTCGCACTTACACTTTCCACCTAAGGCTGAACGCGCGCTGGTCCAACGGTGACGCTGTCTTAGCAGACGATTTCGTTGCCGGCTTCAGGCGTAGTGCCGACCCAGTAACCGGTTCGTCGTACTCGCAAATTCTCGCGCCCATCGCTCAAGCCGAGCAGGTGATTGCAGGCAAGCTTCCACCAGAGAAGCTCGGTGTCGCGGCGCTGGATGCTCAGACTTTGCGTATCGATCTGAAAGGTCCCACGCCCTATTTCCTGGGATTGCTGACCCACCCTTCGACGTTCCCCATCCACCGGGCGAGCTTGGCGAAAAATGGAAAAGACTTCGTACAGCCCGGCAAGCTCGTCAGCAATGGCGCATATCGCCTGAGAGAGCGTGTCATCCAGTCCCACGTTCTGTTGGAGCGCAACACGCATTATTGGGATAACGACAATACCGCGATCAATCTGGCGAAGTACCTCAATACTGAGGACATCAATTCAGAGCTAAAACGTTTCCGCGCTGGCGAGCTCGACTGGACGTCCCAGATTCCTGCCAGCCAAGGAGACTGGATCCGAGCGAACATGGCGGATGCCTTTCACGTTCATACCTATTTGGGTGTGTATTACTACGGACTCAATCTGAGCCAGCCGCCGTTCAAGGACAGCCCCGAGCTACGACGTGCACTATCGCTCGCGATAGATCGAGACGTCATCACCCGCAAGGTCCTGGGTTCGGGCGAGCAGCCAGCCACGTCCTGGGTGCCCCCGGGCGTGCTCGGGCATCGAAGCGCTTTGGCGCAATGGGCCGGACTGACACGCGAGCAGAGTCTTGCGGAGGCGCGACGCCTGTATGCGCAGGCCGGATACTCACCGCAGAATCCGGCTAGAGTCGAGATTCGATACAACACGCACGACGATCACAAAAAGCTCGCCACCGCGGTCGCGGCCATGTGGAAGCAATGGCTGGGAGTTGAGACAACCTTGATCAACGAAGAATGGAAAGTCTACCTGCAGAACCGGCGGCTCAAGGCTAGGACGCAGGTGTTCAGGGCGGGCTGGATCGGCGATTACAACGATGCCAACAGCTTTCTGGAAATTCTCCAATCCACACACGGGCTGAATGACACCGGGTATAGCAGCGACAAATACGATACGTTGCTGTCTGCCGCGAGCGTCGAAGCGAGTCCGGAGCGACGCCAGCAACTGCTCAGCGATGCGGAGCGTCAACTGCTTGAGGACCTGCCCGTCATTCCGATTTACTTCTATGTGACCAAGCGCTTGGTCGCTCCCAAGATCATCGGGTGGACGGGCAACATCATGGATCATCACGCAAGCCGACACTTCAGATTCAGGCGCCACGCAGACGCTGCCGCTGCGGTAAGTGAATAAGAATCAAGCCGACACCTTGGGGGATGTTGAGCGATGATCCGTCACGCCTTGTCTCGCTTAGCGGCTGCAGTGCCAACCTTGCTACTGCTGATCGCCTTGGCGTTTTTGATGATGCGAGCGGCGCCTGGCGGGCCCTTCGATACAGAGCGAGTGCTGCCTGCGGAAGTGATCGAGCAGCTCAATCAGGCCTATCACCTGGATGAACCCCTCTGGCAACAATTTTTGCGTTACCTGTCAGGCGTGGTTCGTGGCGACCTCGGGCCGTCGTTTCAATACACAGATTTCAGCGTCAACGAGCTCATCCTGCAGGGATTGCCCGTGTCCATGAAAGTTGGGGCCAGTGCCCTGATATTGGCGTTGCTATTGGGCGGTATTGTCGGCAGTTATGCTGCCACTCGTCAGAACCGATTCGCTGACCATGCACTGATGACGTTGGCCATGACCGGCATGTCTATTCCGGTATTTGTCATCGCACCTTTGTTGATACTTTTTTTTGCCGTGACTCTCGGCTGGTTACCGGCGGGCGGCTGGCAGAGCGGCGGCATTCGCGACCTGATCCTTCCCGTGCTGGCTTTGGCGCTACCGCAGGTCGCGGTCATTGCGCGCCTTACCCGTGGCTCCATGATCGAAGTGTTGAACTCCAACTACATTCGCACCGCAAGAGCCAAGGGCTTGCGCATGCCGACAGTGATACTACGACATGCATTTCGCCCCGCCATGATGCCGATCGTCTCGTATCTTGGTCCAGCTGCCGCTGGGATCATCACCGGCTCGGTTGTGATTGAACAGATCTTCGGTATCCCCGGTATTGGGCGCTACTTCGTTCAGGCAGCGCTGAACCGCGACTACACACTGGTCATGGGCGTGGTGGTTTTTTATGGCGCGCTGATCATCGTATTCAACTTCGTCGTTGACGTGCTCTACGGTGTGCTTGATCCGCGAGTGCGCTCCACATGAGTCGCCTTCCCAATGCCCTACCCGTTGTTGTGGATACCGGTGGGCGCAGCCTTTGGGTCGACGCGCGTCGCCGGCTCTTCGCCAATCGCGCAGCAATGTTGGCCCTGATCTTGTTGACACTGATGGTTGCACTGATTTTTCTGGGGCCCATGCTCAGCCCCTGGTCGTATGACTACATCGACTTCGATGGCGATTGGCGTGCGCCACCGCAGACCCAAGGGATGCACGTGTTCGGCACCGATCATCTTGGCCGCGACCTGTTTGTTCGGACTTTGATTGGAGGGCGCATCTCGCTGATGGTTGGCGTGGTCGCCACGTTGGTATCGCTATTGATCGGCGTAAGTTATGGCGCGATCGCAGGTTATTTTGGCGGACGCATCGACGCAGTGATGATGCGTGCCGTGGATATCCTCTATGCGATGCCGTTCATGTTTCTGGTCATCTTGCTGATGGTGTTGTTCGGACGGCATTTGATTCTGATCTTTGTCGCTATCGGTGCGATCAACTGGTTGGATATGGCGCGAATCGTTAGGGGACAGACCTTGGCGCTGCGCAATCGCGAGTTCGTGCTAGCCGCCCGTGCCTCAGGGGTACGACATGGCCTCATCATTCGTCGCCACATCGTTCCGAATCTATTGGGCGTTGTCGCGGTGTACGTGACGCTCACCATCCCGCAGGTGATTCTGGTGGAGTCGTTCCTGAGCTTCCTGGGTCTGGGCGTGCAAGAGCCTGCCACCAGCTGGGGCGCACTGGTGAACGAAGGTGCGCGTGACATGGAAGCGGCGCCCTGGGCGCTGGCGTTTCCGGCGGGGTTTCTCGCGCTGACCTTGTTCTGCTTCAACTTCCTCGGCGATGGCTTGCGTGACGCACTTGATCCCAAGGACCGCTGAGACGCGACGGTTATGGCCCTGATCGATATCCGTAACTTGAGTATCCGCTTCAAGACCGCGGATGGACTGGTGCCGGCAGTCCAGGATCTAAGCCTGTCGATTGCAGAAGCAGGCGCTATGGGCATCGTTGGAGAATCAGGCGCCGGAAAGTCACAAACCGCACTGGCGATCCTGGGATTGCTGGCCCGCAACGCCGAAGTCACGGGATCGATCCGGTTCGAAGGCCGTGAATTGCTGGGTCAGTCCGAAGCGGAGTGGGCGAAGGTTCGCGGTAATCGAATCGCGATGGTGTTCCAGGATCCCATGACCAGCCTCAATCCCTACCTTCGGATCGAGACGCAGATTGGCGAAGTGCTGGCGCAGCATCGCGGCGCCACGCGTGCAGAGGCGCGCGCTGAGAGCTTACGCCTGCTGCAAGCCGTGCATATCGCCGACGCCCCGCAGCGCCTTCGCCAGTATCCGCACGAGCTTTCAGGAGGACAAAGGCAGCGCGTCATGATTGCGATGGCGCTGGCCTGTCGTCCGAGCTTGTTGCTCGCCGATGAGCCGACTACTGCGCTGGACGTCACCGTGCAGGCGCAGATCCTGCGGCTGTTCCAGGAACTGCGGCGCGAGTTTCGCGTGGCCATTGTTCTGATCACGCATGATCTCGGCGTGGTGTCCGAACTCTGCGATCACACGCTCGTCATGTATGCGGGACGCGCCGTCGAAGTAGGTACAACCGCGACCCTGCTCGATGCGCCCGCCCATCCCTACACGCGGGCCTTGCTGGCGGCGCGCCCAGGTTTGGATACGCCTGTTGATCGGCCGCTTCGAACCCTCACAGGGCAGCCGCCCGACCTTACTCGTCTGCCACCGGGATGCGCGTTCGGTCCGCGTTGTGACCGTTTTGAGGACGCCTGCACGCAAGCCGTGCCGCGTCTCAGTGCCGGCATTCCGGGTCGTCTGGTGGCCTGTCGCCGCGCTATTTTCTAGCTTGAGGCGACATCCCAGTTGAGCGGCTGCGGCGGTGGCGTGGTGACGCCCTTGCGGGCACGCATCTGGCCCAGCATCAGCGCGGTCCAGGTTTCCAGATAACGGCTCGTCACCTGCGGATCGCTAACCAGATGCCGACTCGCCGCCAAACCGCTCATCAGCAACGGTGTCATCACGAAAAGATCCGAGGCGCTGAGGCTATGGTCAGATCGCGGTTCGAAGTAATGTCGAATCGGTTCCTGCGTCGCTTGTATCGCCGCGCCAAACAGCTTGCGTAAAGAACGCGCCAGTTCCGCATCGTGCTGGCTGGCGATGAGCAACTCAAAAAACGCATTGAAGCTGCGGTTATCGAAAATTTCCGCCCACGCCGCGGCGACCAGTGCTTGCAGACGGTGTTCTTCCTGCGCAATGCCAAGCAACAGGTCGCCCAGAATCTTGTACGCCCGTCGCAGTAGATGGTCCGCAGCCGCGAGGATCAGGGCGTTCTTCGTGGAGAAGTGATGGAGCTGCGCTCCGCGTGACACGCCGGCCTTGCGCACGATGGAGCTCACCGTGGTGCCGGAATATCCTTCGCTGGCCAGGCATTTGAGCGTCGCGTCGATCAAGCGTTTGCGCATGGCATCACTGCGCTCACCCTGTGTGCGACGACGGGCGGGTGTGGCAGCGCGGACAGCGCGCTGTCGAGGTGTCGAACGGGACAGCGTGGTTTGCGGCATGTGGATTACCCGGACAGAACCCGACCATCGATCACGAATTCAGCGCGCGGCCGATTGACAGCAACCCGCTCTTTAATATTACATACAGTACGTACTGCATGTAAATATTCTATCTTCCTCAAGTCTGCTCCTGCCGTTGTCCGTACGCGACGGCAGTCGATGTATCGATGCAACCGTGACAGCTGTTCCTCAAAGTCCTATCGCTGGAGTGTTTGATGATTCCGAGAACCCTTTTTTCCGCCGAGCACGAAGACTTCCGTAAGACCGTGCGCCGCTTCTTCGAGACCGAGATCGTGCCGCACCGCGAGCGCTTCGAAGAGCAGCAGCACATCGACCGCAACCTGTGGAACAAGGCCGGCGAGCTGGGTCTGCTATGCGTGACGATGCCCGAGGAATTCGGCGGGCTGGGCGTGGACCGCACGTACAGCGTGATCCTGATGGAAGAGCAATCCTATTCCGGCGACTCCGGCTCTGGCTTCTCGCTGCACTCGGACATCGTGGCGAACTACATCAACAACTTCGGCAGCAAGGAGCAGAAGGCGCACTGGCTGCCGAAGATGGCGACGGGCGAGGTGATCGGTGCCATCGCCATGACCGAGCCCGGCACGGGTTCGGATCTGCAGTCGGTCAAGACCACGGCCGTCCTCGATGGAGACGACTACGTGATCAACGGCAGCAAGATCTTCATCACCAACGGCTATCTCTCGGACCTGGTCGTGGTAGTCGCGCGCACCGGCAACTCGGGCGAGGGCGCCAAGGACATGTCGCTGATCCTGGTCGAGGCCACGCGCAAGGGCTTCACCAAGGGCAAGCCGCTGAAGAAAGTCGGCATGAAGGCGCAGGACACCTGCGAGCTGTTTTTCGAGAACGTGCGCGTGCCCAAGGCCAACCGCCTCGGCATGGAAGGCATGGGCTTCATCATGCTGATGAAGGAACTGGCCTGGGAGCGCCTGATGATCGCGATCACCTCGGTCGCCGGCGCAGAAGCGGTGCTCAAGCACACGTTGGCCTACACGCGGGACCGCAAGGTGTTCGGCAAGCCGGTGGCGGCCTACCAGAACACGCGCTTCAAGCTCGCCGAGATGAAGGCGGAGCTGAGCATTGCGCGCGTGTTCGTGGACAAGTGTATCGAGATGCAGCTCAAGAACAAGCTGGGCGTCGACGACGCAGCGATGGCGAAATACTGGACGTCCGACCTGATGATGAAGGTCATCGACGAGTGCGTGCAGCTGCACGGTGGCTACGGCTACATGCTGGAGTACCCGGTGGCGCGCGCATGGATCGACTCGCGTGCGCAGCGCATCTACGGCGGCACCAACGAAGTCATGAAGGAACTGATTGCACGCACGATGTAAGGCCCGCCCATGACGCCGATGAATCCGCTGTTGGAAGGGGTGCGCGTGCTGGACCTGTCGCGCCTGCTGCCGGGCCCGTTCTGCTCGCTGTATCTGGCGCAGCTCGGTGCCGAGGTGATCAAGATCGAGGAGCCGAACGGCGGCGACTATGCGCGCGCGATGTCGGCTGATCTGTTCGACGTGGTCAACCGCGGCAAGAAGTCCGTGACCCTGGACCTGCGCAAGGATGCGGACCGCGCGCAGTTCATGACGCTCGCCAAGTCCGCCGACGTGGTGCTCGAATCGTTCCGCCCCGGCGTGATGGACAAGCTCGGCTGCGGCTACGCGGCGGTGCGCGAGGTCAATCCGCGCATCGTCTACGCGGCGCTGACCGGCTACGGCCACACCGGGCCGTATCGCGACCGCCCCGGCCACGACATGAACTACCGCGGCTACGCGGGCGAGCTCGATCAGACCGGACTCGCAGGTGAAGGCCCCGCGCCCGGCAACTGCCAGGTTGCGGACCTTGCCGGTGGATCGCTCACCTGCCTGATCGGCGTGCTCGCCGCGCTGTTCGGCGCGCGCGCTTCGGGTGTCGGCACCTTCGTGGACGCCGCCATGCTCGACGGCACGCTCGCGCTGCAGGTGCTTTCGCTGGCGGCCGTGCGCCAGATGGGCCAGGCGCAGCCGCGCGGCCAGGATTTCCTGTCCGGCGCCGTGCCGAACTACGCGGTGTACGAGTGCGCGGACGGCAAGCATCTGGCGGTGGGCGCGCTGGAAATGAAATTCTTTCAGGAAGTGCTGCGCCTCACCGGTCGGCAGGACCTCGCCAAACTGCCGATGGCGGCTGGCCCCAAGGGTGAGCCGCTGCGGCAGGCGCTGCGTGACTTGTTCAAGTCGAAGACGCGCGACGAGTGGGAGCAGGCGCTGGCGAACGAGGAAACCTGCGTGTCCGCGGTGCTCACGCCGGCAGAGGCGCTCCAGAACGAGCAGGTGCAGGCGCGAGGACTGGTCGAACTGCTGAAGGGCAAGCCGGCGTTCGGCTTCCCGGTGAAGTTCAGTCACGCCCAGACGCACAGCGGGCTGCCGCCCAAGCTCGGCGCGGACAACGCGGAGGTGCTCGGTGGCTGAGGGCGATATCGCACTCGCGCCTGCGCCCTGGGACCTCGTCGGGCAGGGCTATATCTTCGCGCTGTGGATGCCGCGCGAGGTGCTGGACCGCGGCAGCTTCGTGCCCGCCGAAACACCGCGCGCGGGCGGGCGGCTGGCGTTTGCGATGCTGGTGGACTACGCCAGCAGCGATGTCGGCCCGTATCACGAGCTGCTGTACATCCCGGGCAAGCTGCGGTTCGGTGACGAGGCGCGGCTGTCGATCACGCGCATCTTCGTGTCCAGCCAGGCCTCGGTGGTGAACGGGCGCATCAACTGGGGTATTCCCAAGGATCGCTGCGATTTCGACGTGCGCTACGGCGCGCGCGATCAGGTGGCGTTGCGCGACGAGACGGGGCGCAGCTTCGCGGAGTTGGAACTCGAGGCCTTCGGCCCGCGCTTGCCGGCGCCGATGCGCTGGACGCCGCGCGCGTGGCGTCGCTTGTCGCAGGTTCGCGAGGGTCAGCGCTACACCTACGTGCCGGAGGCGAGCGGGCATTTCCGGTTCGCCCGCGTGCGGCACTGGCGCTTCGATCAGGCCGTGTTCCCGGACCTGGCACGCGGTCGCGTGCTGGCGGCGATGAAGATCACGGACTTCTCGATGCGCTTTCCAGTGGCCGATATCCGCGCGTTCCCGGCGTAAGCGCGCGCTTGCGCGCTGCCTTCGAGAATCAGGTCCGCAACGCGCTGCGGATCGTCCCACATCGGCACATGACCCCAGCCCGCCGGGTGCAGCCAGCGCGCGTGCTCGGGCAGTTCATCGTGATACTGACAGTCACGCGTGAGCAACCAGTCGCGCGTGCCGAACGCGATGGTGATGGGCGTGGTGATGTCGCGGCCGCCGCTGAAGCGCGAGACCGCTGCCAAGGTCTCGTCGAATGCTGCGGCCCGGGCAAAGCAGCGCGTGATGGCCAGGGCTTCAGTCGCCGGAATCTTGCCGGCATGCGAGCTCAGCGGTATCGCGAAGGCCAGGCTACGTCCGGCGCGGGTTCGGATCAGGGTTTCGGTAACGCGCGCTCCATATTTCACGGCCGCGCGCGTCAGATTGAGCAGGCCACGCACGCGCGCAGGTGCCTTGTCGCCCTTCCAAAGACCGCCGGGGGAGAGGGCGACTACAGAACGCGCCCAACCCTCACGAGCCATGGTCAGCGCCAGATGTCCCCCCAGCGAATTGCCCACCAGGTCGACCGGTGAGTCCAGTCCCATCGCGTGGACGTTCGCGTTCAGTGCAGCGGCGCCCCCGGTGGCCACTTGAAACTGCTCCACTCGTGGCCGGTCAAAATGCTCCACCTCTGATGCGAGGGGACGCGTCGCGCATTTACGCGTTCGCGGTCTTCTTCGCAACGCGCTCTGCCGCTTCCTTGAGGCGCCAGCTCTTGCCCTCGAAGCGGATCAGGTGGCCGTGGTGCATCAGGCGATCGAGCAGCGGCGTGACGACGACATCGCCGAGCAGCGTGGCCCAGTCGTCGATCGGACGGTTCGACGTGACGATCGTGGTGGCCTTCTCGTAGCGACTCATGAGGATGTCGGCGAGCTCGTCGCCGGCGCCGGCCGACAGCCGCCGCAGGAAGAGATCGTCGATCACCAGGAGCTGTGCGCTGATCAGTGGCGCGCGCACCTTGGCGAGCGTGTGCAGTTGCCGTGCTTGGTGGAGTTCCTCGAGCAGGACGTGTGCCTCGCGGTAGACGACCTTGTAGCCGCGATCGACGGCGTGTAGCGCGAGCGCCTTGGCGATGTGGCTCTTGCCGGTTCCGGGCTTGCCCAGGAGCAGCACGTCTTCCTTCTCATCGATGAAGCGCAGCGTGCCCAGCTCGAGGAGGTCGCGCTTGGGCAGCTTGGGGTTGTAGGCCCAGTCGATATCCTTGAGGCTCTTGCGCTCGGTGAGTCCGGAGTGGGCGTAGCGGCGTTCGAGGAGGCGCGAATGCCGCCGGTCGAGCTCGTCCTGTACGAGCCACGACAACGCCTCGAGGAAATTCATCTCCAAACCTGCAGGACTGGTCTGGCGAGTATTGCCACGCGCTGGTGAACGCTTCGGCCGACCGTGCAGCGCTACGCGAAATGCTGGACGAGCGTGCGCGCGGCACGCACGAAGCCGGCTGGTTTCTGTCCAGCCTGCTGCTGAAGCTGGGGCTGCTCGGCACCATCGTCGGCTTCGTGTTCATGCTCGGCGCCTTAGCGATCAAAACCCTGTCCTATGCCGATCTGCCGCGAATGCTGGGGCGCATGGGTTCGGGCATGGGGATCTCGCTGTACACCACTCTGGTGGGCCTGCTCGCCAATGTTGTGTACTACGCCTGCGCATTCCGACGAAGTCGGCCACTGATTCCGATTGATGCCGGCCGGGTATTCCGGGGGATGTCGGCCGCCTGAGGAGGGCGGTGCAGCAGGGGA
>JBQTJH010000107.1:0-8415 GCA_052387335.1 Panacagrimonas sp.
CGCGGCCACGTCCTGCAAGACACCGCCGAAGGGCTCCACACCCGGGAGATCAGACGGCACATACGGCGTGCGACGCAGCCCCGGAGTCTTGTTCGGCGTCGCCGGACCTGCGGGTGCCGCCACACCATCGCGCAGACTCGCGGCCAGCCGACGCGACTCCTGCTGCACCGCCGCCAGCGACCAAGGACCGAACAGGTTGGACGCGCCCTCATACTGCTGGGCCGAGTATTCCTCGCGTGTGGTCAGGTAGTGCACATATTCGTTGGCAAGACCCGCGATCACCACCGTGTCCACACCCGCATCCTTGAGCACGTCGAGCACAGTGGCACGCAGCCGTCGCGCCGCCATGGTGGTGACCTCAAAGGGCACGCCGAGCAAGGCCAGATTGCCCAGCCGAATGATCTGCAGCGGCAGCACGCTGGGTTCCGGATTCAGCGGTCCGACCGGGAACAGCACGGCCTTCTCCGCCTGGCAGGTTTGATCCAGCAGCGGTTGTGCGTCGACATTGCACAGAACGAGATTGCCGAACAGTGCCGGGGGAATCTTGCCCGCGGCCAAGGCCTGGAAATCGGTGACGGCGGCGTTGATCAGGTCGGGACTGCTGGCGCAGCTGATGCCCTCGACAGTCGGCCCGGGACCATCCTCGGCGCCGGCAGCAAAGGACACGCCGAGTGATCCGCCGCAGGTGCGCTTGATCGGCGTATCCAGGCTTTCAGGATGGGCCAGTGAAGCCAGTACCGCTGGATCGCTGACCACGATGTCGTCCATCTGCACATTGAACAGGCGATAGTCCACCGGGCCGCGCAGCGGCGTGCCGCGTCGATACAACTCCAGGGCCTTGGCCAGCTGCTTGGTTCCAGCGATGGCATTGGATTCCAGTTCGTTGGCACCGCCGCCGCGCTGCGCGAACTCGCGCTCGAAGATGAAAATATTGGGTGAGGCGTCGCCCTCGTCGGTCTGTGCGAAGCCGGCAACGAACGCGTCGTTGCCACCGGCGGCCTTGTCCTCGCGCATCAGACGCTCGAATCCCAGTGCGGCAAATCCCTTGTTGTCGGCCGATGCGAACGCGAAGGTGTTGCCGAGCGAGGTCGGGTGCACGCCAAACCAGTTGAGCACGCCCACTGCCGAGCCGTTGTCGCGTACCAGACTGAGCTGCACGAAGCGCTTATCGGTATCGATCTCGGCGCCTGCGCGGTTGAGGAAGCGTGCGCGCTCGCTGGCGGGATTCAGCGCGTAGGCCGGCGGCGAGCGATTGGCGTTCGTGTTGAGCAGTTCGCCAATGGCCAGTGGTATCGGCGCGGCCTGCGCGTGAGCCTCCAGATTCGCGTGCGCTTTGCGGATGGACGCGACAATGCCAGCCACTATTGCGGCATGGGTATCCGCATCAAAACCCAGATGGAAAAAATTATGCGCCTCGTAGGCCGAGTACCCGGCCGGTCCCTCGTGCGTGTGCGTGGCCGAGAGCATCAGGTTGTCGGCGTTGTAGAGGTTGCGCAGCGTGGCATCGTCGGCGATCGCGGCCAGCACCGCGTTGCGCACATGGCCGAAGACCATGCCGGTGTCGCTGACCACCAACATCGCGCGGCGTGCATTGCACGGTGATTCGAAGGCGAAAGCGCGCGCGTACTGACGTGTGTGGATGCCATGCAGGATGTGCGTGGGCGACTCGTAGCCCATGCCGGTGACATTGGCCACCACGCCGGTGATGTCGGCGCTGCCGCTGCCGAAGCGATAGCGGTCTTGGTGGGCACAGCTGCCCGCGGGCGCGCTGACCTTGATCGGCAATTCCAGCGGACCGCTGGTGTCGCGCCCCTCGCCCACCTGGCGCATTGGGCTTTGCACCACGCAGCGCGCCAGACGCGATGCGGCCAGACTGACGTCCAGATCTACACCCGGCGTACCACTCGGGCTGTTGGCACCGCCGCCGCAGGCGGCCAGACCGAGCGCGCTGATCGCAAGGCATAGCAGTAGGGGTCGCGCTCTGATCACAGGTCTCTCCCGAATTGCGCGAAGGATGCGTGACTCGATCCCAAGCCGCCATGCAGGTGCGCTGGTAAAACTTGCTCCGGGACGCAGCGCCTTGTCGCTATCGACATTGACCGGTCGCACGCGCTCGTCCCCAATCGCGAGCCGGCATTTTCCGGCATCAGACTCGGGTCCATGGCATCCAAGCACACGCTGATCAAGGTTCCACGCGACCTTGCCTCTGTCACCCACTACGACGCGTCGCGGGAATGCAGCCCCGAGGATGCCGGCTTGAGCGCAGCGGCCGTACGCAAGATCTGGTCGTCGGTGGAAGCGATGTATCGCAGCGGCTTGCATCCAGGCATCCAGCTCGCGGTGCGCCGTCACGGCAAGCTGGTGATCAACCGTGCCATCGGTCATGCCCAGGGCAACGGGCCTGGTGATCTGCATGCGCCGCAAAAACAGCTGACACCGGAAACCCCGATCTGCCTGTACTCGGCGTCCAAGTCGGTCACGGCCATGCTTGCGCACAAGATGGTCGAGCAGAACAAGCTCAAGCTCGATGACCGCGTGGCCGACTACATTCCCGAATACGCCGTGCAGGGCAAGGGCGAAACCACCTTGCGCCAGTTGCTGGCGCATCGTGCGGGCATTCCGTCGCTACCGGTGCGTGACATCGATCCGTCGGTGCTGATGGACTGGGACACCACCATCCGCCTGCTGTGCGCCACCAAACCCAGCTCGGCCTTAGGCCAGCAGCAGTCGTATCACGCGGTCACGGCCGGCTACATCGTGGCGGAGCTGGTGCGTCGCGTCAGCGGCCGTTCGCTGCATGAGATCCTGCGTACCGAACTGGCCGAACCGCTGGGCTGCCAGCACCTGAGCTTCGGTCTGCCACCGCAATATCGCGCCGACCGCGCGTTCAACTATTCCACCGGACCCAAGCTCGGCTTTCCCTTGAGCTACGTGGCCCAGCGCGCGCTGGGCATGCCGTTTGAAGAACTGGCACCGCTGGCCAACGAGGACGCCTTCCTGTCCTCCATCGTGCCGGCGGCGAACATCCACTCCACCGCAGACGAGTCCTCGCGCTTCTACGAGATGCTGTTGCGCGGCGGCGAGTTCGAAGGGCGTCGCGTGTTCAAGCCCGAAACCATCGCCGAGGCGATCCGCGCGGTGAGCAAGATCCAGATTGATCGCACCTTGTTCGTGCCCATCCGCTTCTCGCCAGGGTTCATCCTTGGCGAGAAGCCCTTCGGCTTGTACGGCCGCAGCTGCGCCAGCGCCTTCGGTCATCTGGGTTTCATCAATATCGTGTGTTGGGCCGACCCCGAGCGCGACATCGCCGTTGCCCTGCTCAATACCGGTAAGTCGATGGCGCCCAATGGCCTGTCGTCGCTGGGACGGGTGCTGTTCAGCATCAGCCACCATTGCAAGCCGCTGCGCGCGCGGAGCTGCCGTGGGATCTGAGCGCATCAGCCCGACCGCGCACTACACCGGCTACACCTGGGTGCATAACGGGCTGTCGCACCCGGCGCTGGCCACCGCTCAGGGCCGCGCCATGCACGCTGCCCTGCGCCCCTTGACCGCGGCCTCGCAGCTGCTGGGCGTACCCACACTGGAAGGGCTGCTGCTGGCACGCCATCGCAGCATCGACGCGCAGCTGCACCAGGCCATTGCTCAAGGTCGGATCACGCAGATCGTCGAAATTGCTGCCGGTCTATCCCCGCGCGGCTGGGACTTTGCGAGCCGCTACGGCCAGCGCCTGACCTATGTCGAGGCCGATCTGGCGCCGATGGCGCAGCGCAAGCGCGGCCTGCTGGAACGCGCCGGCCTGACATCGCCGCAGCACCGCGTGGTCGCGCTGGACGCGCTGGCTGACGAGGGACCGCTGTCCCTGCAGCACCTGGCGCAGACGCTGGATACAAGCCAGGGCCTGGCCATCGTCACCGAAGGACTACTGAATTACTTTCCGACCGCTGCGGTCGAGGGTATGTGGCGGCGTTTTGCGCTGACCCTGAGCGGCTTCCGCCAGGGTCTGTACCTGTCCGACCTGCATCTGCAGGCAGACAACCACAGCCTGGGAGTGGCCGTGTTCACGCGCCTGCTGTCCAGCTTCGTGCGCGGCCGCGTATTCCTGCATTACGCAGATCTGGACCAGGCTCTGATCGCCCTGCGCGCCGCCGGCTTTGCCAAGGCGCAGCTCGATCACCCCGAGCCGCAGATGGCGGCCAACGGCCGAATGGATTTGAGCGGTGCGCGTCTGGTTCGCGTGGTCCGGGCCCAAACCTGAAACCAGCCCGCATTCGTACCTATTGGCGAAACGGTAGAATTCCGGCCCGCCTTTAGAAAAAGCGACTGAAACGCGTGTCTCAGCACAACCCCTGGCGACTGTCCGTGGCCCCGATGATGGAGTGGACGGACCGGTTCTGCCGCAATTTTCATCGCCAGTTTTCGCCCGACGCGCGTCTCTATACCGAGATGCTCACCACCGGTGCCCTGCTGCACGGCGACTCGGCGCGACACCTGCGCTTTGACGGTGTCGAGCATCCGGTGGCGCTGCAGCTCGGTGGCTCGGATGCGGATGCGCTGGCGCGCTGTGCCGAGATGGGCGCGCGGTACGGCTACGACGAGAGCAACCTCAACTGCGGCTGCCCGTCTGACCGCGTGCAGACCGGCTGCTTCGGTGCGGTGTTGATGAAGGATGCCGCGCTGGTCGCGCGCGGGGTGCAGGCCATGCGTGCCGCAACCGCACTGCCGGTGACGGTCAAGCATCGCATCGGCGTGGACGACCTGGAGGGCTATGCCTTCCTGCGTGGATTCGTCGAGACGGTGGCTGCAGCGGGCTGTGAGACCTTTATCGTGCACGCGCGCAAGGCCTGGTTGTCTGGGTTATCGCCCAAGGAGAATCGCGAGATTCCGCCGCTGGACTACCCGATGGTGTATCGGCTCAAGCAGGATTTTCCGACGCTCAACATTGTCATCAACGGCGGTATCAAGACCGTGGCCGAGTGCCAGCGGCATCTGCAGCATGTGGACGGCGTGATGATCGGCCGCGAGGCCTACGACAATCCCTTCGTGCTCGCCGAGATGCAGGCGGCGCTGTTCGATGGCATCGACGAGCCCCTACTGGATCGCACCGCCTATCTGGAGCAGTACCTGCCCTTCGTGCGCGCCGAGCTGCAGGCTGGCACGCCGTTGGTGCGCATCGCGCGGCACATTCTGGGCCTGTATCGCGGCCAGCCCGGCGGCCGCGCGTTTCGTCGCGTGTTGTCGGAGAAGGCGCATCGTCCTGGCGCCGGCATTGATGTGCTGTTGCAGGCTGTCGATGAGGTCGAGCGCGACGACATGTCGGAAGCCGCATAGAAATCACGTCGGCGCCGGCAGGGTCGGCGCCCGGCACCCCCAAAGATCAATCAACGGAGTTGTCATGGCAGTCGAAGAAAGTCAGTCCAAGCCCCGCGTCAAGCTCGAAACCAGCCTGGGCGATATCGTGCTCGAGCTCGACGCCGAGAAGGCGCCCAAGACCGTGACCAATTTCATGCAGTACGTGCGTGAAAATCACTATGACGGCATCGTGTTCCACCGCGTGATCAAGGGCTTCATGGTCCAGGGTGGTGGTTACGACGAAAAAATGAAAGAGCGCAAGACGCGCACTTCGATCGAGAATGAAGCCAAGAACGGCCTGAAGAATGTGCGCGGGTCGATCGCCATGGCACGCACCAGCGCGCCGCATTCGGCCAGCGCGCAGTTCTTCATCAACCACGGTAACAACGACTTTCTCGATTTCCCCGGTCAGGACGGTTGGGGCTACGCCGTGTTCGGCGAAGTGGTTGAGGGCATGGACGTGGTCGACAAGATCGCGACCACGCCCACCGGCAACCTGCCGCCGTTTGGTCGCGACGTGCCCGTGACCACGGTCGTGATCAAGAAGGCCACGCTGCTCAATTGAGAGGGACCCGGGCATGAACGCACCGACTGCGCTGTATCCGCCACCGGCCTTTGTGGCGCCGCGTCGTGTCCTCATGGGCCCCGGCCCTTCGGACGTGCATCCGCGCGTGCTGGCGGCCATGGCGCAGCCCACCATCGGCCATCTGGACCCGTCGTTCATAGGCTTGATGGACGACATCAAGCGCCTGCTGCAGCTGAGCTTCCGTACGCAGAACGAACTGACCATGCCGGTCTCCGGTCCGGGCTCCACCGGCATGGAAGCCTGCTTCGCCAATCTGCTGGAGCCGGGCGACACCATCATCGTGTGCGAGAACGGCGTGTTCGGCGGACGCATGCGCATCATGTCCGAGCGGCTTGGCGCGAATGTGGTGACGGTCAAAGACGCCTGGGGACGTGCGGTGGATCCGCAGAAGGTGGAGGACGCGCTCAAGGCGCATCCCGAGGCCAAGGTGCTGGCGTTCGTGCAGGCGGAGACATCTACGGGTGCGCTATCCGACGCACGCACGCTCGCCGCGCTGGCGCGCCAATACGGCGTGCTGAGTCTGGTCGACGCCGTGACCTCGCTGGCGGGCTCGCCGCTGGAGGTTGACGCCTGGGGCATCGACGCCATCTACAGTGGCACGCAGAAATGCTTGTCCTGCCCGCCGGGGCTGTCACCGGTGAGCTTTGGCCCGCGCGCAGTGGACAAGCTCAAGTCGCGCAAAGTGCCGGTGCGCAGCTGGTTCATGGATTTCAGCCTGGTCATGGCCTACTGGGGCGGTGGCGCCAAGCGCGCCTACCATCACACCGCGCCGGTCAACGCGCTGTATGGCTTGCATGAGGCGCTGACGATGTTGCATGAGGAAGGCATCGAGCAGTCCTGGGCGCGTCATGCGCAGCACCACGCCAGCCTCGCGCAGGGGCTGGAGAAGCTGGGCTTGCGCTATCTCAATCCACCAGGCGAGCGTCTGGCCCAGCTCAACGCCGTGCATCTGCCGGACGGCGTTGCGGAGGACGTGCTGCGTCGCCGCTTGCTCGACGAGCACAGCATCGAGATCGGCGCCGGTCTGGGCGAATACGCCGGCAAGATCTGGCGCATCGGCCTGATGGGACAGAGTTGCTCAGCTGCGCACGTGGATCGCTGTCTGTCGGCGATTGCGGCCGTGCTCTAGGGTCTGTTGACAGATGAATGATCGCTGCGGCGGAGGTCGCTTTTGCGCAGCGCAAGGAAGGAGCGACGAGGTGTACTCACCGTACATGAGGAGCGACTAACGCAGCGATGCGCAAAAGCGGCCCCGCCCCTTCGGGTTGCGGCCAAAATTCCGCCATGCGGCGTTGCGCCCGGCTCGCTTGGAATCACCAAGCTTCGCCGGCCGCGCCTTGCCTGGCGGGATTTTGGACTCGCAACGCAGCGACCATTCATATGTCAACAGACCCTAAACAAACATAGACGACCCATGTCCATCCCGGACCGCGATCTGGCGCGCTTTCTGCCCGCGTTTTTGCGCGAGCACCACGCCGGCCGCCCGACACCCCAATTGGACTATGCCGAGTGGCCGCTGCGCGGGGCGCTGCTGTTTGTCGACATCGTCGGCTTCACCGCCCAGGTCGACCGACTCATGGCACGCGGCCCGCAGGGCGTGGAACTGGCCAACGATCTGCTCAACGACATCATCGGCCGCCTGGTTGCCGAACTGGTGACCGGCGGTGGTGATGTCGCCGTGTTCGCCGGTGATGCGCTGTTCGTGTTGTGGCCGGCGCTGGAGGATGAAGCGGATCTAGCACCGGCCATCGCGCGCGCCGCGCACTGCGCGCTCGGTGCGCTGGAGCGCGCGCAGCAGGACGCCGACCCACAGCGACCACATCTGCGCTTTGCGCTGGGCGCCGGTGATTTCGTTGCGCACCGCGTCGGCGGCCATGCGGATCGCTGGCACGTGCTGCTCAGCGGTCCGGCCTTCGAACAGGTGGGACGGGCCGACGCGCTGGCCATGAACAACACGCTGCTGGCCTCGCCCGAAGCCCTGAGACTGGCGCAGGGACGCCTGCTGGGCGACGCGATACAGGACGGCTTGACACGCGTGTACGAAGCCCGCCAGGGCGCGACGCGCACGCGTCCGGAACCTGCCGCGATCAGCGCCGAGGATCTGGCAGCGCTGATTCCCGACGCGGTGCTCAATCGCTCGCGCAGCGGCAGCCGCCAGTCGCTCGCGGAATTTCGCAACCCCAGCGCGATCTTCGCGCGCCTGCCCGACCTGCTCAGTGCCGGTCAGCTCGACGGCGCGCGCGCGCACCGCGCCTGTCGCATCCTGCAGGCGATCGTGGCCGAACTCGACGGCAGCGTGTTGCAGTTCGTCATCGACGACAAAGGTCCGGTGTTCATCGTCGCCTTTGGTCTGAGCACGCGCGTGCATGAAGACGACCCCGCACGCGCGGCCATGGAGGCGCTGCGCATGGTCAGCGAGTTGTCGGCCCAGGGCATTGCCTGCGGCGTGGGCGTGGCCACCGGTCGTGCGTTCTGCGGCC
>JBQTJH010000108.1:0-12384 GCA_052387335.1 Panacagrimonas sp.
CGCGACGAACACCGTCAGCGCATAATCCAATCCCCTGCTGCACCGCCCTCCTCAGGCGGCCGACATCCCCCGGAATACCCGGCCGGCATCAATCGGAATCAGTGGCCGACTTCGTCGGAATGCGCAGGGAACAGGATTTTCAATCGCGATGCCCCACTCCCGACGCGCGACATTGAACACGTGGGAGATCAGGTTGAGATTCCTATTGACGGTTGAACCGCTCACGACCTGGAGACGGAGATCCCGCCATTGCGCCAACCGCGCGCTCGTCACATCTGGGAGAAGCGCAGCGGACAGGGCATCGCGGCGCAGCGCTTCGATTTGATAGCGCTCCGCCGAGGCGCCATTCTTTGCGGGCGTCACCTCATGAGCGTAGCGGACGAGCAAGTCATCCAGAGAAAGCTGGGCGGCGGCGCGGCGATCCTGGAAGACCCCGCGCACGATTTCAGACTCCACCACCGCGACCCAGCTTTGCGCGTCAATCTTCGACACGAAACTCTTGGACGCCACAGGCAGACCCCGCCTACGAATCTGAGCTTCCCAACTGGATCCACGTTTGCGGATCGCCGCCATACCTGCCTCACTGCCACTCGATGTGGCAAAGATGTGGCAAGCGCAGGTTTCACGGGGGTACAAATAAGGGCTGTTTTGAAGAAGTTCTTTCAAAACAGCCCTGTAAATTGGTGGATAGTACAGGGATCGAACCTGTGGCCCCCGCCGTGTGAAGGCGATGCTCTACCGCTGAGCTAACTATCCCTTGTGCTGTAACTTCCAACTTCGCGGCGACAAAACCGCTTCAGGGCCGCGAATGGTAGTGGGGGGTCGGAGCCCGGTCAATCACCGCGTTGAAGTCAACGTGTCGACGCGCAATCACGTGGGGCGACGGCCGAACATGCCCAGCGTCTTCATGCGCATCACCACATCACCGTGCTGATTGAAGGTTTCGTACTCACTGCGCAGCACGCCGCGATCCGGCTTGGACGTGGACGGAATGGTCTCGACGATCTTCATGTGCATGCTCAGGGTGTCGCCGGGCCGCACCGGCTTGATCCAGCGCACCTCGTCGACGCCGGGTGAGCCTAAGCTGGCACTGCGCAGCAACAAGCCGCTGACCAGGACTTTCATCAGCAAGGCGCAGGTATGCCAGCCACTGGCAACAAGACCGCCGAAGATCGAGTCGCTGGCCGCGGCATGGTCGATATGAAACGGCTGCGGATCGAACTGTTGGGCGAACGTGATGATCTCCTCTTCGCTGATCGTGTAGCTGCCGAGCTCGATGATCTGGCCCGCGTGGAAATCCTCGAAATACAGTGTGCTCATCTTGTGTGCTGGCTGGTTGGTTAATTGGGGTTCGCCGCCTGACGGCGCGCGCGAAAAAAATCACGCAGCAACTGGCCGCATTCCGCCTCGCAGACGCCGCCCGTCCATTCAACGACATGATTCAGGCGTGGCTTGGCGATGAGGTCGTACACCGAACGCACCGCGCCAGCCTTGGCATCCCAGGCACCAAACACCAGGCGCTGCACCCGTGCGTGGATGATGGCACCCGCGCACATGGCGCAGGGTTCGAGCGTGACGTACAGCGTGACACCGGGCAAGCGGTAATTTCCCAGGTGTAGCGCCGCCTGGCGCAATGCCACCATCTCGGCGTGTGCACTCGGATCGTGCGAACCAATGGACTGGTTCCAGCCCTGGCCAATCACCACACCGTCGTGCACGACCACAGCACCCACCGGCACCTCGCCGGCTTCGGCAGCACGCACTGCGAGTTGCTGGGCGTGCTGCATGAAATCGATGTCGAGGCGGCTGTGCTGTCCTGGCGCCTGTATCCGAGCGTCCGCGTCTGTCACCGCCAGACGCCGCGCTTGCAAGCGTAGCCGCATCTGATCCAGCACCGCGTCGGTCCGCAGCACGAGATCGTCGTTGCTGAATCGCAAGACCTCATACCCCTGCTCCGCCAAGACGCTGTCGTGCATCCGGTCATGCCTTGCATCGGTTTCCACGATCAAGCCGGTCTCATCGCAGAGAAAATCTGCGACGTATGACCCCAGCCGAACCCGCCGACGAAAGCGAAATCCGTCGAGCTGGCCGCGCCGAAGCACCGACCACAATTTCAGTTCCGCTTCGGTCGGTGGCGCGCGCGATGCGCGCGCCAAACGGATGCCGGATTCGCGCTCTGACACGCCGCCTCCTAACCGCTACCCGCTGATCGCGTGCAAGCGCCGATACGCTGATCGACCCGTGGATGCGACATCAGGCGACCAACCCGGCGCGCAGGGTCCAGGCGCCAATCAATATGAATCCGACGCCCGCCACGACCTGCAGATGCTTGGGGTCAACGTACTTCGACACGAAAGTGCCGGCGAGCACGCCGATCGCAGCGGCCAGCACCAGCGCACTCGCCGAGGCGGCGAACACCGTCCACTTGGAAGCAGGTTTATCGGCAGAGAACAGCACCGTGGCCAGCTGGGTTTTATCCCCAAGCTCGGCAAGGAACACGGTGCCGAACACAGTCGCAAAAATTTTCCAATCCATGGGATTTTGTGGAGGCAGGGCGATGAGGCTTGATGATCGTTCCGACATTTTGCATGCAGACCCTTCAGGTCCGCAGATTGCGGATGGATTGCGCCAGTGCGACGACCGACAAGGGTGCTGACCCTTCCGCCTTGTTACTGAGCGTGACGAATGCGTTCTGGCCGGCGCCCGTTGTACCCGCGATGACCTTGGCCAGGGCGGCGCGCGTATCGAGGTCCGGATCCACCAGACGATCAAACGGCGCATACAGATCACGCGCCTTCTCGTACCCAAAAGCGCCATGCAGCGGGTTGAGATTCCAGCGGCAGACCAGCGGCCCCGGCCACAGCGCACGCAAGAGGGGCAGTTGATCCGCGATGCGCGGCATTTTGGCGTGCAGCCCCATGCAACGTGCAGCCCCATGCAATAGGTGGCACCGGTATCACGCAGCATCTCGACAAACGAGGGCAGCAGCCACGCGGGATCGCGCACCTCAACCGCGACGACGGCGTCCGGCGCGCGATCTCGCAACGGGGGAATCGCGCGCAGCATGGCGTGCAGGCGCTCGATCAGCTCATGTATCTGACCCAGCATTGGTCCCGGCAGCGGGCTGATCTGAAACACCAGCACGCCTAGCTTGACGCCCAGACCTTCCAGCGCGGGTTCGACAAAGCAGCGTAACGCTGTGCCGCCGTCCAGAAATCCGGTGTTCGGCAGCTGCCCGCGACCAGATTCATCTCGTAGCAGCGCGTCCGTCACCAGGCTTGGTGCCTTGACCACGAAACGGAAGTCTTCCGGCACTTGCGCCGCGTAGGCTGCGAACTGCACTGCTGTCAGTGGTCGGTAGAAGCTGCGATCTAGGCTGACGGTGCGGAACAAGGCGTGTTGCGCATAGGCAGCGAGCCCGTATTTCGAGAGCTTGGCATCCGGGTATTCGCTGTCCCAGACGGTGCCGATCCAGCCAGGATAGGTCCAAGACGAGGTACCGAGCCTCAAGGTCTTGGGCGAGGCCCGCGACAGGTCAATCAGCGAGGCGTCGGCCGCCGCCGCTTGAATCTTGGGGCTGCAGGCGCGCGATTTAGGCGCCGACCGGGCCGCCGGGTTCTCAGGCTCGGCGAACAGAGAATCCTGCGTCGGCATGAAGCTGCACTCCGCCAAACATCATTCCCATTCGATCGTCGCCGGCGGCTTGCCCGAAACGTCGTACACCACGCGTGAAACACCCGCGATCTCGTTGCAGATGCGGCGCGACACCACGTCCAGCAGCTCGTGCGGCAGATGCGCCCAGCGCGCGGTCATGAAGTCGATGGTCTGCACCGCGCGCAGCGCGATCACCGGCTCGTAGCGGCGGCCATCGCCGGTCACGCCCACGCTCCTGACCGGTAGAAACACCGCGAAAGCCTGCGAAGTCTGGTCGTACCAACCGGCCTTGCGCAGTTCCTCGATGAAGATGTGATCCGCCTTGCGCAAGGTATCGGCTGCAGCCTTGGTGACTTCGCCCAGAATGCGCACACCCAGCCCCGGCCCGGGGAAGGGATGACGAAACACCATCTCGCGCGGCAAGCCCAGTTCCAGGCCAATCTGCCGCACCTCGTCCTTGAACAACTCGCGCAGCGGCTCAACCAGCTTGAGCTTCATATGGTCGGGCAGGCCGCCGACGTTGTGATGGCTCTTGATGACGTGCGCTTTGCCGCTCTTGGCGCCCGCGCTCTCGATCACGTCCGGGTAGATCGTGCCCTGCGCCAGGAACTGCACGTTCGCAATCTTGCTCGCCTCTTCGTCGAACACTTCCACGAACAAGCGCCCGATGATCTTGCGCTTGGCTTCCGGGTCGCTGACGTTCTTGAGCGCCGACAGGAAGCGCTCTTCGGCATTGACCCGGATCACGCGCACACCGAGATGCTTGGCAAAAATGCGCATCACCTGATCGCCCTCGTCCAGGCGCAACAGGCCGGTGTCAACGAACACGCACGTCAGCTGCTGGCCAATCGCACGATGCAGCAAGGCCGCCACCACTGACGAATCCACTCCGCCCGACAGCCCCAGCAGCACATGGCCCTGGCCAACCTGCACGCGCACCTTCTCGGCAGCGTCCTCGATGATATTGACCGGCGTCCAGGCCTTGCCGCAGCCACAGATCTCGTGCACGAAGCGCGCATAGATGCGCGTGCCCTGCGGCGTATGCGTGACCTCCGGATGAAACTGCAGGCCGTAGTAGTGGCGCTCCTCATCGCCCATGCCAGCAATGGGCACATCGGCCGTGGAAGCAATCAGCTTGAACCCCTGCGGCAGCTCGGTCACACGGTCCCCGTGGCTCATCCACACGTCGAGCAGGCCATGGCCCTCGTCGTTGATGCGGTCCTCGATATTGATCAGCAGGGCCGAATGATTGCGTGCGCGCACTTCGGCGTAGCCGAACTCCTTGTGCGCATGCGCCTGCACGGTGCCGCCAAACTGCACCGCCATGGTCTGCATGCCATAGCAGATGCCCAGCACCGGCACGCCCAGGTGCCACACCGCATCCGGCGCGCGCGGTGACCCGGCTTCGCCAACCGACTCAGGACCGCCGGACAGAATCACGCCGCGCGGGGCAAAGTCGAGGATGGTTTGCGGGTCCACATCCCAGGGCAGCAGTTCGCAATACACCCCCAGTTCGCGCACGCGGCGCGCAATCAGCTGGGTGTACTGGGAACCAAAATCAAGGATGAGAATGCGGTCGGCGTGAATGTTCACGGCGCGCTCGGGCAGAAAGGGAACGCGAATTCTAAGGCGAGCCCGCGGGCAACGCCCTCATGAACGCCGCGAACGCCCCTTGACTGGGCCCGGCGCCTTCGACATAGCGCCCACTCCTGCCAGATAGGCGCGCAGCGTCTGCGTGCTCAGCGCGCTAACCTCCCCCCAAGGATATTCAGGCAGGGTGATGAAATTCAGCGCCAGCCCCTGCAGCACGCACAACAGACCGCGTGCGACGGCGGCGGCCTCCAAATCGGAAAACTCGCCTTCCGCTTGCGCGTCCCGCACCACGCGTGTGAACAGCTCGAAGCGCTCCACCAGCGGCGAGGTCGCGAGGTAGTCGCGCGTGGCACCTGCCACAAGGTCTTTTTGCAGGAACACGATCAGATAACGCTCCGGGTGCTCTAGCCAATACGCGAGGTAGGCCAGCGCGAGCTTCTCCAGCCGCGCATGCGGCGAGGCCGCGTGGATCTTCTCCAGCCGCGCGAACAACTCGCCGAGAAACACGTCCCAGACCTGCGCCAGCAGTTCCTGCTTGTTCGCGAAGTAGCGGTACAGCGCCATCGGCGAGCAGCCCACCTCGGCCGCAAGATTGCGCATGGACACCGCGTCCACGCCGTCACGCAGGAACAGCTTCCGGGCCGCGGCCACGATGCGCTCGCGCTGTGCGCCGAGCTGGGCCTGCACACCTACGAGCAGTACGCGGATGGCCAGCGCCTGATGGAGATGGGCGGCAAGCTGAGTCGCTACACCGGCACGGTGCCGCGCATGTCACTGCTCGGCCTGCTCGACGCTTGGCAGGCCATGCAGCGCGCGAATCGCGCCGCCGCGCGCCTCGATCCCAAGGCACCCTGGGCCGCGCCCGAGGCCGCGGGCTGGGACCGCATGACCGTGGAGCAATGGTTGCAACAGACCCTGCACACGCGCGGCGCGCGCAGCCTGATGACCATCCTCAACCGCGCCCTGCTGTGCTGCGAGCCGCACGAGCTGTCGCTGCTGTGCTTTCTCAACTACGTCGCGGCCGGCGACAAGATCGAGAACATGGCCGAGATCCACGGCGACGGCGCGCAGCGATTCAAGGTGCACGGCGGCGCGTTCCAGCTCGCGGCACGCATGACCGAACGCCTGCCGCCCGGCATGCTGCATCTGAATGCGGCGGTGCAGGCAGTAGAGCAGTCCGATGCCGGTGTCGTCGTGCGCCACGCTGGCGGCGAAGTACACGCCTCACGGTTGGTGATCGCTGCGGCACCCGCGCTGGTGTCGCGCATCCACTTCCACGCCGCGTTGCCCGCCGCGCGCATGCAGTTGCAGCAGCGCATGCCGATGCGTTCGGTGATCAAGGCGCTGATCGCCTATGAACGTCCGTTCTGGAAGGAGCGCGGCCTGTCTGGCGAGGCGATCAGCGACACCGCCGCCTTCGGCCCGGTGATGGACGCCACGCCGCCCGGCAGCGAACGCGGCTTCCTGGTCGGCTTCTTCGCCAACACCGAAGGTCGCGCGCTGGCCGGCACGTCCATCGAGACCCGTCGCGCGGCGGCGGTGCGCTCGCTCACGCGCTACTTCGGCGACTCTGCGGCCTCACCCGTCGGCTACGTCGACAAGGACTGGATCTCCGATCCCTGGAGCCAGGGCTGTTACGTCGGCATTACCGCGCCGGGTACGCTCACCTCTTGCGGCGCCGCGCTACGCGAACCCTGCGCCGGGGTGCACTGGGCCGGCACCGAGAGCGCGACGCGCTGGACCGGCTACATCGACGGCGCCATCGAATCCGGCGAGCGCGCTGCGGCGGAAGTTGCCGCAGCGCTGGCCTGAACACCATGCGAATCGATAGACACGCCGCGAGCGAGATGCCCACGGCTTGGCCGACCCAGCGGCTGACCGTACGCGGCCTCGACTACGCGCTGACCGACACCGGCGGCGACGGGCCGGCCGTTCTGCTGCTCCACGGCTGGCCGGACGACCGCTCGCTGTGGCGGCACCAGGTGCCGTACTTGGCGCAGCGGCGCCACGGTGTCGTGGGAGACCGTCGCCGACCATCCGCATCGCTTCCTGTCCTTTTGCGCGATCCCGGTCGGACACTCGCTGGAGATCGTGGGCGACATCCTGCACGGCGCGCTGCGTCGCTACCTCTGGCTGATCCTGCACGGCATGCCGCGCGCGAGCCGGGCCGGGTACCTGTCGCACAACGCGCGTCGCTTCCGCCGCGCGTTTGCCTCGCACCCGGACGCCGACCGCATCCTGTCGCGCCTCACCGACGGCGGCGAGCAGACGTTCTGGACCGTGAGGGAGCGGGCCAACCCGGCCTGGGAGGTGCTGTGGCGTCTAGGCGTTCAAGCGCCGGCAACGCATTCCGCTGCCCGTGCTCGGCATCTACAGCCGACAGGACGAGTGGATGACCGAAGGCCAGATGCAGCGCTCGCGCAAGCACGTGAGCGGACCGTGGCGCTACGAATCCCTCGAGGGCGGGCATTGGGTGCCGCTGCAGCATCCCGAGCGGATCAACGCGCTGCTCGGCGACTGGCTGGCCGAGTGCGAGCACACTCAGGGTTCGATCAGCATCGCATCGCCGTAGCTGAAGAAGCGGTAGCGCTGTGCGACCGCGTGGCGATACGCGGCCATCAGGCGCTCGCGACCGCCGAAGGCGCAGACCAGCATCATCAAGGTGCTTTCCGGCAGGTGGAAGTTGGTGAACAGCGCATCGACCGCGCGGAAGCGATAGCCCGGCGTGATGAAGATGCGCGTCTCGCCCTCGCCTGCGCGCACCACGCCGGATTCATCCGCCGCGGATTCCAGCGCGCGCACGCTGGTGGTGCCCGCTGCGACCACGCGACCGCCGGCGGCGCGCGTCGCCGCGATCTGCGCGGCCAGTTCCGCCGATACGCGATAGCGCTCCGCGTGCATACGGTGCTCGGCCAGATTCTCGACTCGCACCGGCTGGAACGTGCCGGCTCCGACGTGCAAGGTCAGCGTCGCAATCTGCACGCCGTGCGCGCGTAGCGCGGCGAGCAAGGCCTCGTCGAAGTGCAGGCCGGCGGTGGGCGCGGCCACCGCCCCCGGCTCGCGCGCGAACACGGTCTGGTAGCGCTGCGCATCGTCGGCGTCCGGCGTGTGATGAATGTACGGCGGCAGCGGCAAGCGGCCGGCGCGCTCCAGCAGTGCCAGCCAGGCTTCATCGCCGTGCAGCCGCAGGTGGAAAAAGCCCTCGTCCCGTCCCAGCACCTCCACCCGCACGGCTTCGCCGTCGATCTGAATCCACGACCCCGGCTTCGGCGTCTTGGACGCACCGACCTGCGCCAGCGCCTCGCGCTCGTCGAGCACGCGCTCGATCAGCATCTCCACGCGTCCACCACTGGGTTTGTGCCCCAACAGTCGCGCCTTGATCACCCGCGTATCGTTGAAAACCAGCAGGTCGCCCGGACGCAGCAGGGTCGGCAACTCCACCATGCGACGGTCGGCGAGCCGCGCGCCCACATGCAGCAGGCGACTGGCGCTGCGCAGCGCAGCCGGATGCTGGGCGATGAGTTCCGGCGGCAGCTCAAAGGCGAAATCTGAAGTCTTCATCTGCACATGATGCCGCGCCCTCCGCGTCCTTGGCTTGCGTGGCCCCGCGTTCGGCGGAAGACTGCGCATTGACGTCCCACCTGTGCCGCGCATGCCCAGTCCTCGCCGCTCCGTCTCCGCCTTTCTGATCGTCAAAAACGAAGCAGACCGCATCGAGGACTGCCTGCGCCCGCTATGCGGCTGGGCCGACGAAGTGATCGTGCTCGACTCCGGCAGCACCGACGGTACAGTGGAAATGGCTGAGCGCCTCGGCGCCACCGTGTACCGCACCGACTGGCCCGGCTACGCGGCACAGCGCAATCGCGCGCTGGACCTGGTGAAGAGCGAATGGGTGTTGTCGATCGACGCCGATGAGCGCGTGACACCGGCGCTGCGTGATGAGATCGACCAGGCCTTGTCCAGCCCTAGCCTGGACGCCACCCTGATCAAGATGCCTTGGCAGACCTACTTCTGCGGCAAGCCGCTGCGATTCGGCCGTTACACCTCGCCGCAGGGCAAGCTGTTCAGGCGCGAAGGCGCGCGCTACAGCACGCGGCCGGTGCACGAGCAGCTCCTGCTGCCGCAGCGCAAGGTGCAGCTGCTGAAGTCCGCGCTGATTCATCACAGCTGGCGCGACTATGCCCACGCGCAGGAAAAGCATCTGCAGTACGCCTGTCTGCTGGCGCAGCACAAGCACGCCCAGGGTCACCGCGGTAGCGTGGCCTATGCCAGCCTGCGCTTCTTTACCGACTTTCTGCAGCAGTACCTGTTCCGGCTGTGTTTCCTGGATGGCTGGCGCGGCTTCTTGATGTCGGTGATTCTCGGCCAGTACGCCTTTCACAAGTACGCGGCCCTGCGCACCATGCGCAGTGACTGAGACCGCGACCTAAGCCCGGTAGCCCTGCAGCAGCGCGCGCCAGTTGTCCGGGGTGAAGGCGAAACGCGTGGGGGTCTGCCCGTGCAGCTTGTCCAGCGAGCGCCGCAGGCGCGGTAGCTCGGACGCCATGAGGGCCTCGCTGGCCTCCAGACGCCCACGATCAAAATCCACCAGAAAAAACTGCCCGTCACGGCGTCGCAGGATGTTGCGCGCATTCAGATCCGGATGATGCACCCGCGCGCGGTGGAACCGTCGCAATACCGCTCCCAGCCCGAACCAATCGCCCTCGGCCAGGGGCGCGTCGAGCAGTAGGTCCGCCAGCGCTGCGCAGTCGGGAATCAGCTCGGACAGGATGTCGCCGTAGTAGCGCAATCCGCCGCGACTGACGCGAGCCGCGACCGGCCGCGGCACCGGCAGCCCGCGCTCGTGCAGGTCTGCGAGCAGATGCCATTCGCGCCACGGCCGGGTCGAGGCCAGTCCTGTCCAGACATAGGATCGATCGACCATGCGCCCCACCAGCCCGCCGCGTCGGAAATGCCGCAAAACCCACCGCTGCTCGCCGTGCTGCACCACCGTGACCAGACCGCGGCCGCGAAAGCTGCTCAGCTTCTGACCCCGCGCATCCCACCACTCAGGATCGAACAGCGAGGTCGATGGATCTACCATCAACTCACCGTCGTATACGATAAAATTTCGCCCGTGTTGCCAGACCCTGATCTGCATGTGCCGCTGCGCGACCCTCCCAATTCCATCTGTGTGCTGCGCTTGTCGGCGATCGGAGACGTGTGCAACACGCTCCCCCTGGTCCGCAACCTTCAGCTCGCGTGGCCCGGGACATCCATCACCTGGCTCATCGGCACCCTTGAAAAGAGTCTAGTCGGGGATATTCCGGGAATCGAGTTTCTGGCGTACGACAAGCGCTCGGGCCTGCTGGACGGCGTGAAGCCGGCGCAGCGCCTGCGTGGTCGGCAGTTTGACGTGCTGCTGCACCTGCAGGCGTCGTGGCGCGCCAACGCACTCGCGTTTCGCATACCGGCCAGGACCAAGCTGGGTTTTGATTTCAAGCGCGCACGCGACGGCCAGTGGCTGTTCACCAACCAGCGCATCGCGCCGAACGCGCGCGCGCATGTGGCCGAGGGTTTCCTGTCATTTGGTGATGCACTTTACATTGCGCGAGGAACACCTCTCTGGGACATCACGCTGTCGGATACAGATCGCGCATTCGCCTGCGCCCAGATACCGGACGCGCAGGGCGCGCTGATCATCAGTCCCTGCAGCAGTCAGCGCGCGCGCAATTTCCGCAACTGGCCGGCTGATCGCTACGCCGCCATCGCGAGAGTTGCCATGCACCAGCACGGCCTGAAGGTCATCCTCACCGGGGGGCGTAGTGAACTGGAGCGCCGGTATGCTGACGAGATCCGCCGACTCGCCGGTTCAGAGGTGATCGACCTGATCGGGCAAACCAGCCTCAAGCAATTGCTCGCCCTGATCGAGCGCGCACTGGCCGTGCTGGCGCCAGATTCGGGCCCGGTACACATGGCGACCACCGTGGGCACACCGGCCATCGGCCTCTACGCAACCTCCAATCCTGCCCGGACCGGACCGCTGGATGCGCGCTGGACGGTCAGCGTTTATGAGCAGGCCCTGGGCCAGTTCAAGAACACCACCGCCGATCAAGTCCGTTGGGGCCAGCGCGTGCGCGATCCGGCTGCGCTGGAGTTGATTACGGTGGACGCGGTGCTGGAACAACTCACCAAAATTCTGTACGCGTCACCGCAAGAACGCCGTCCATCGTGGACGCGGGCCTGATCGGAATCCACAGTTCTTCCCATCGCCATGCACATTGTCCATATCTGCGTCAGTTCTCTAACCGTGCCGCCCCGCGGATATGGAGGCACCGAGCGCCTGGTGTTCTGGCTGGCGCGTGAGCAGCAGCGCATGGGGTTGCAGGTGAGCGTGCTTGCGCATCCCGACAGTGAAATCGCCGCGTTGCTACCGGGCGTGACCCTAATTCCCTGCGACCGCCATGAGGATACTCGCCCTCGTATCCCGAAAAACGCGGATGTACTGCACTTGCACCGCATGCCTGAAGGAGGCCGTCAGCCCGAGTATCCGTATGTCATCACCGAACATGGTCTGCGCAAGCCGGGTGCGGCGTTTTTTGCCAATACGGTGTTCGTCAGTGCCGCTCATGCTCAGTTGCATGGTTCCAATTCATATATCGATAACGGTGTCCCGGTCGAAGACTATCCGTGCGTGGCCGTCAAGTCGGATTACTTTCTTTTCATGGCCCGTATGGAGTGGCCTCGCAAGAATGCTCGCACAGCTCTCGATCTCTGCGTGGACAGCGATATCCCACTTGCGATCACGGGTAGTCGTGCGCCCTGGCGTGACCGCAGGACCTGGGGCCGGTGGATGCTTCACCCTTGGCAAACTCAGCGCTTGGTAAGGCCTTACCCCTACCTGGACGGCGCGGCGAAACTCGATCTCCTTACCAACAGCTTTGCCCTGTTTCACATAGTGAACTGGCACGAGCCTTTTTCGCTGATCGTCCACGAAGCCCTAGCTTGCGGTACTCCGGTGCTCGCTTCCCCAAATGGTGCGCTGGTCGACTTCGTCATTAAGGATCACAACGGCGCGCAGATTCGTAGTTACGCCGAGGCGCTCGAATCACTTCGCGCGATGAGCAAGCTGGACTTGAACGCTAGGCGCGATCTGGC
>JBQTJH010000109.1:0-45616 GCA_052387335.1 Panacagrimonas sp.
GCCTGTTCATCTGCGCGCCCGGTCAGCACGATGATCACCATCTGCCGCGACTGCTTGCGCAGGCGCGCCACGTGACTGACGCCGTCGCTGTCGGGCAGGCCCAGATCGACCAGGGCGCAGTCGAAGCGGGAGGTCTCCAGCGCTTCAAGCGCTTGAGCAACGCGACTGACGAGCTTGATGGAAATATCCCCGGCCTGGATCTGCTCGCGCAGGCTCTCCACCAGCAGGCGCGAATCCGCCGGATTGTCTTCCAGCAGCAGCAGACGCAACGGCGACATCGGGTCGAGTCGGGTCATGCGCCACCGACCGGCGGCTTGGGCGGCAGCTGCACCAGCTTGAGCCAGAAGTCGCGGATCAGCCGCGCAAGCTCGGCAAACTCATCCCAGTCGGTCGGCTTGGTGACAAAGGCATTGGCATTGGCGTCGTAGGCTGCGGCGAAATCCGTTTCGGCGCGCGAGGTCGACAAGATCAACACCGGAATGCGTTTGAGCCGCGGGTCCTGCTTGACGATACGCAAGACCTCCAGGCCGTTCTTGCGCGGAATATTGAGGTCGAGCAGAACGATATCCGGCAAGGGCAGATCCCCGTGCGGCGGCAGCCCGCGCAGCATGGCCAGCGCCTGCTCACCGTCGCGCGCCACCAGCATGCGATGCTCGAACGCGGCCTCTTCGAACACTTCCTGGGTCAGGCGCAGATCGGCGGGGTTGTCTTCCACCAGCATGATGATGGGCGTTCTGCCACCCTCGGCCTCGCTCATGTTTCCCGCTCCAGTTGATGTGGCACACCCGATGGTAAGCCGCGCTGGAAGCGCGTGAACAGATGCGTGCCGGCGCGAACTGACGACCGTATCCGCAGGGGCGACGGACGCGGCGACCGCGCAGGCCGCTAAGCCTCCGGCGCGCGCAGAATCTCAATCTGAAGTTCCGGTCTGGTCTGCAATTGCGCGTGCAGGTAGCGATAGGCCGCGGCAGCCAAGGGTTCGGCCGCACGCACACCAAGTTCGATATGTCGCGGGCGCTGCGCATCACCGCGAAACGGCAGGCTCGACAGCTTCAGACCGGGATGCAGCGCCAGCGTCGACTCCATCAATTCCAGCAAGTCACTTTCTGCCGCCGAGCCGATCACGCGCAGGCTGTATTCCACCGGCGGCGTCGACTGGTGCAGCTGCGCATAGCGCGTATCCAGCACCCACTCCAGCATCGGCCAGGCCATGTCGGGAAATCCGGGCACGAAGTGTTGGTGCTCGACGAAGAAGCCGGCCACGCGATTGACCGGATTGGGGATCAAGCCCGCGCCTTGCGGGAAATCCGCCATCAGCACGCGATGCGGCTGCGCCCGCTCGCCGTACTCGGCCACGATCAAGGCCTCCGCTTCGGGATGACGCACCAGCGCGCGGTCCCAACCACGGGCTGCCGCCTGACGCGTGACATCGTCCGGTGTGGCGCCGATGCCGCCGCAGGACAGCACCAGATCACCGCGCGCGCGGCTGTGACGCACTGCCTCGGCGATGGCGTCAAGGTCATCGCCGAGGAATCGCGCCCAGTCCAGGCTGATGCCGCGCGCGGCCAGCAGCGCGATGACCGCGCTCAAATGCCGGTCCTTGCGCTTGCCGGACAGGATTTCGTCGCCAATTACAAATAATCCAATGTTCATGAACTCGCTCGCAGCACAGTGCGCAACAAGTCCGGATTCTGAACCAAGCCGCTGCGTACAGCGCCTGTGTTGATCTCTTGATCCGCATTTTCTTGCACACCCATGTCCCGACATTCCTTGCCGCGACTTTGCTGGACACCATGCCGCGCTTGCCGCGATCGACCGCGAACGCGCTAGGATCGGGCCCAGACCAAAACACAACACCGAGGAGATCGCAGATGAACGTACTGGTTCCTGTTGCGCATGGCTCTGAGAGCCTGGAAACCGTGGTGCTGGTCAATGTCCTGCGCCGCGCCTCGATCCGCGTCTGCTTGGCCAGTGCGGAAGCCGAAACCGTGATCAACGCCACGCGCGATCTGCGCCTGGTCGCCGATGCGCCCCTGAGCGAGGTGCTGGATCGCGACTTTGACGCCATCATCCTGCCGGGTGGCGAACTCGGCGCGCAGCGTCTGGCCAAATGCGAACCGCTGATCAGCAAGCTGGCGGCGCAGCGCCTTGCGCACCGCTGGTACGGCGCCATCTGCGCGGCACCAGCCTTGACCCTGTCGCCGCACGGCTTGTTGGATGGCAAGCAGGCGACTTGCCATCCGGCATTTCGCGAACACCTGCTGCACTTCGTCGATCAGGCGGTGGTGATCGACGGCCACTGCATGACCAGTCAGGGTCCGGGCACCAGCTTGGCGTTCGCGCTGCAGTGGGTGGAAAAACTGGTCGGCGCCGAAACGCGCAAGCAGATTGCCGCGGCCATGCTGATTTGAGTCGTCATTCAAATAGGCGCACGACAAACAAAAACGCCCGCTGCGGGAGCGGGCGTGTGCAGCAAGGCGACTCGCGAGGTCGCCGCTAACTCAGGCGGCTTTCTTGGCGGCCACGGCCTCGTCCAGCATTTTCTGCAGCTCGCCGGACTGGAACAGATCCAGCGTGATGTCGCAGCCGCCGACCAGTTCGCCCTTCAGGTACAGCTGCGGGAATGTGGGCCAGTTGGCGAACTTGGGCAGGGCCCGGTACACCTCTTCGTCCTCAAAAATATTGACGTAGGCGTATTCCACACCGCAGCTGTTGAGCGCCTTGACCACGCGCGCGGAAAAACCGCACTGCGGAAAATCGGGCGAACCCTTCATGTACAGAATGATCGGGTTGTCGGTGACCTGCTTCTTGATGCGCTCGAGAGCATCCATGGTTCAAACTCCTGAATCGGGTGATCGCGAAAACCTGCCATCGCTGACGCATTAATTATACCCGCCGTCGTCAGGGCTCGGGGCGGCAACATCCGTCGGGGTGCTAGCCGGTATTGAATAAGGCCCCTGCTCCCCGTATCTTCGCCGCCTGCTTTTTCCTTTCCCCAGCCCACACTCCTGCCATTCGGTTATGTGGCCGAACCAGCCAGACGAGGATTCCATGGCCCTGACGCTCCCCGAACTTCCCTACGCCCGCGACGCCCTGGTGCCGCATATGTCGGCCGAAACGCTCGACTACCACTACGGCAAGCATCACAAGGCTTATGTCGATAACGGCAACAAGCTGATTGCCGGCACCGAGTTCGAGAACATGTCGCTGGACGACATGGTCAAGAAGAGCTCCGGCAAGATCTTCAACAACGCTGCGCAGGTGTGGAACCACACGTTCTTCTGGAACGGCCTGACGCCCAAGCAGAGCGCGCCAAGCAAGAAAGTCACCGATGCCCTGGTCAAGGCCTTCGGCGGCGTGGACGATTTCAAGAAGCAGTTCACTGAAACCGCCATCGGCACCTTCGGCTCCGGTTGGGCCTGGCTGGTGAAGAACGCGGACGGCTCCTTGGCGATCACCTCGACCCAGGGCGCGGGCAATCCGATGACTTCGGGGCAGACCCCGGTGCTGACCTGCGATGTCTGGGAACACGCGTATTACATCGACTACCGCAACGCCCGTCCCACCTTCCTGGAACATTTCTGGGCGCTGGTGAACTGGGAGTTCGTCGAGAAGAATCTCGGCTGATCCGGTCGTAACCCATTCCAAGGCGGGCCGCACCTCCGGGTGCGGCCCGTTTTCTTTTTGAGCCGCCACCATGCCGCGCCACTTTCTCAAGCTGTCCGACCTGAGCGCCGAGGAGGCACGTCGCATCGTGCTGCGTGCCATACAACTCAAGGCTCAGCCGGATCTGTCGTATCGCCCGCTGTTGGGGCAGACATTGGCGATGATCTTCACCAAGAGCTCGACGCGCACCCGGGTCAGCTTCGAAGCCGGCATGGCGCGCTTGGGCGGCCACGCGCTGTTCCTGAATCCCGGCGTGACCCAGATCGGCCGTGACGAGCCCTTGTCGGACACGGCCAAGGTGCTGTCACGCATGTGCAGCGCCATCATGATCCGCAACGATTCGCAGACGGATCAGGCCGAGGTGGCCGCGCACTCGCGCGTACCGGTCATCAACGGCCTGTCAGACCTGCATCATCCCTGTCAGTTGCTGGCCGATCTGCAGTGCTGGTTTGAACATCGCGGCGACCCCAAGGGCAAGCGCGTGGCCTGGATCGGCGACGGCAATAACGTTTGTCATTCCTGGATCGAGGCTACGAACCTGTTCGGCTTCGAATTGCGCATCGCGGCACCGTCCGGATTCTTGCCCAAGGCCGAGCTGGTGGCCGCAGCTGGATCGCAAGTGCGCCTGTGTAACGCGCCGGCCGAGGCGGTGCGCGACGCCGATGTGGTCATCACCGACACCTGGACCAGCATGGGCCAGGAGGCCGAGACGCAGCGCCGGCTCAAGGCCTTCGCCGGCTACGAGGTGGACGCCAAGCTGATGGCCCAGGCCACGACGGATGCGCTGTTCATGCACTGCCTGCCCGCGCATCGCGGTGAAGAGGTATCCGCGGCGGTCATCGATGGCCCGCAGTCCGTCGTCTGGGACGAGGCGGAGAACCGTCTATGGGCGCAGATGGCGCTGCTGGAATTCCTGCTGGTGGGCTTGCGCTGAGCGCAGCATTTGCGCCGCGCGCTTGTAATACTGGCGGTATGACCGCCGAGGCTGATCCACTACTGGGGCATGCGCAGCGCCTGCGCGGTATGGCTTCTGACCTGCCCATGTGTCACGCCTCGGTGCGCGCCGCATTCGACGAAGGCCAGTTCGATCTGGTCTACCAGCCCATCCTTCGCAGCACTGACCTC
The DNA here is from genome assembly GCA_052387335.1 of Panacagrimonas sp. Classification (GTDB taxonomy): domain Bacteria; phylum Pseudomonadota; class Gammaproteobacteria; order Nevskiales; family Nevskiaceae; genus Panacagrimonas. Next base: position 4,792 of record JBQTJH010000109.1, read on the forward strand.
TGGCCGGTGGCGTGCGAGGCCTTGCTGCGCTGGACCCACCCGCAGCGGGGCCCGCAGAGCCCGGCGCAGTTCATTCCGATCCTCGAGCGCTCACGGGTGGCCCTGGACGTTGGCGACTGGCTGTTACAGGAGGCCGGCACCCAGCTACGACACTGGCAGGGCATCGTCGGTAAACCGCTGCGCCTGTGCGTGAATGTTGCGCCACTGCAGATCCTGTCGCCCGAGTTCCCGGGGCGGCTCGAACGCAGCCTGGATCGTTGCGGCGTGAAGCCGGAAAGCCTGAGTCTGGAACTGACGCAGGCCGTGCTGATGGACAGACCCGAAGCAGTGGCCGGTTCGCTCAGACGCCTGCGCGAGCTGGGCCTGAGTCTGGAGCTGGACGATTTCGGCGGCGGCCCGTCCATGCTCGCGCAGATCCGCGCGCTGGGTCTTTCGGGATTCAAGCTGGACCGGCGCTTTCTCACCGGCCTTGGCAACAGCGGCACGCAGGAAGAAATCCGCACCCTGACCCAGCTGGCGCGGCAGATGGGATTGCACACCACGGCAGAGGGAGTGGAAACCGAGACCGAGCGCGCCAGCGTGGTCGAGCTAGGCGTGGATCGAATGCAGGGCTTCCTGTTCGGTCAACCGCTGTCGGCCGAGGCCTTTGATCACTATCTGACACACCACGAACATCTGCGCGCACCGCGGCCGGGCTGAGGCGCAACCCATCCTGACCTTCCAAGCCATGCTCACCAGACACAGCATCAATCTGTTCGCCGATCTCGCTCGCAATGTTCGCGATGCGCTTGATGAGGATGTCGGCAGCGGCGATCTCACCGCACAACTGGTGCCCGCCGAACGTCTGGGCGAGGCCCGCGTAGTCGCCCGCGAAGCCGCCGTGATCTGCGGCCGGCCCTGGGTGGACGAAGTCTTTGCTCAGCTTGACCCTCAGGTGCGCGTGCGCTGGCAGGTCGCCGATGGTGATCGCGTGGTCGCCGATCAAACGCTGTTCACCGTGCACGGCCTCGCCCATGTGCTGCTCACCGGCGAGCGCACCGCACTCAATTTCCTGCAGGCCCTGAGCGGCACTGCGAGCGAGGTCGCGCGCTATGTCGAGGCGGTGCACGGCACCGGCGCGCAGATCGTCGACACGCGCAAGACCGTGCCGGGCTTGCGTCTGGCACAGAAATACGCGGTAAAAACCGGCGGCGGCGTCAACCATCGCATCGGCTTGTACGACGGCATCCTGATCAAGGAAAACCATATCGCCGCCGCGGGCGGTATTGCCGCCGCCATCACCGCCGCGCGCGCGTTGAATGCCCATGTCCCGCTGATGACCGAGGCCGAGACCCTGGACGAGGCGCGCATCGCCCTGAGTCAGGACGTGGACTTGCTGTTGGTGGACGACTTCGACGCCACTCAGTTGCGCGAAGCGGTGGCATTAGCGCGTGCGCATCGCGCCAACGGCGGCAAGACCCTGCTCGAATATTCCGGCAACGCCACCTTGCCACGCATCCGCGAGCTGGCTGAGAGCGGTGTAGATCGCATCTCCATCGGTAGCCTGACCAAGCATGTGCGCGCGGTGGATTTGTCGATGCGGTTTGCCTGAATTCACCGCGCGCAGCCTGTCGCGGCTTTGCCGCTCCTACGGGAAGTAGCGTGTGCGGGAGCGGCGCAGATGCGACCTAACCCCACGCAGGATGTGCTCAGGGCTTGAGATGTTCTTCGATGAACTGCTTGGCCTTGTCCAGCCACGACGAGCTTTCCGGACTGTGTTTCTGCGCGCTGCCCAGCAGTGAATCACCGAACTCGCGCAGCAGATCCTTCTGCTTGCGGCTCAGGTTGATCGGGGTTTCAACCACCACCGAACACAGCAGGTCGCCGATGCCGCCGCCGCGCACCGACTTCAGGCCCATGCCGCGCAGACGAAACACCTTGCCGTTCTGCGTACCTTCGGGAATCTTGAGTTGCGCCTTGCCACTGAGCGTTGGCACTTCCATCTCGCCGCCGAGTGCGGCACTGACGAAGTCGATCGGTACTGAGCAATGCAGGTCAGAGCCATCGCGCTCGAAGAACGCGTGCGGCTTGACCGTGATCTGCACGTACAGATCACCAGGCGTGGCGCCACGCTCACCGGCTTCGCCCTCACCCGAGAGACGGATGCGATCCCCTGTGTCCACACCCGCGGGCACCTTGACCTCCAGTGTCTTTTCCTTGCGCTGCTTGCCCGCGCCGCGACAGGAGCGACAGGGATCCGACACCTGCGTCCCGCGTCCGCGGCAATGCGGACAGGTCTGCTGAAGCACGAAGAAGCCCTGCTGCACGCGCACCTGTCCGGCACCGGCGCAGGTCGGGCACTTGGGCGCCGGCTTGGAATTGGCCGTGCCGTGACCGCTGCAGTCGCCGCAGGCTTCCAGCGTCGGAATACGAATGGATTCGGTGGTGCCGTTAGCAGCCTGTTCCAGGCTCAGCTCCATGCTGTAGCGCAGGTCCGAACCGCGTCGCGGCCCGCTGCGCCCGCCACCCCCAAAGATGTCTGAGAACACATCGCCGAAGATGTCGGAAAAGCCCGCACCGGCTCCGCCGGCACCGCCGCCGCGGTTCAGACCTTCATGTCCATGGCGGTCATAGACGGCGCGCTTCTGCTCGTCGGACAGAACCTCGTAGGCCTCGCTGGCCTCCTTGAATTTCTCTTCAGCGCTTGCATCGCCCGGATTGCGGTCCGGGTGCAGCTTCATGGCAAGTCGGCGATAGGCCTTCTTCAGCTCGTCGTCAGACGCGCCCTTGGACAGCCCCAGCACTTCGTAATAATCGCGCTTCGCCATAAGCCCCTATCCCAGAAACAGCAGCGCCCGGATTGAGCCGCGCGAACGCGTCGGCTCGAATCCGGGCAGTTAATACCGCGCGCAGCGTCAGTATTAACTCTTCTTGTCGTCCTTGACCTCGGTGAACTCGGCGTCGACCACGTCCCCATCCTGGCTCGATGCCGCGCCTCCGGGTGCCGCGCCGGCATCACCGCCGCCGGTCTTGGCGTAGGCGCGCTCGGCGAGCTTGGCCGATGCTTCGGCCAGGGTTCGCGTCTTGGTTTCGATATCGTCCTTGTCCGAACCCTTGATCGACTCGCGCAGCGCCGCGATGGCGTCCTCGATGGACTTCTTCTCGTCGTCCTGCACCTCGGCGCCTAGATCTTTCAGCGACTTCTCCACGCCGTGCATCAACTGATCGGCCTGGTTGCGTGCGCTGATCAGCTCGTTGAACTTGCGATCTTCCTCGGCGTGCGCCTCCGCATCTTTCACCATGCGCTTGACCTCGTCGTCGGTCAGGCCCGAGTTGGCGGTGATGCGGATGTTCTGCTCCTTGCCAGTGGCCTTGTCCTTGGCACTGACATGCAGGATGCCGTTGGCGTCGATATCGAAGGTGACTTCAACCTGCGGCATGCCACGCGGTGCCGGCACGATGCCTTCCAGATTGAACTGGCCGAGCTTCTTGTTGGCCGACGCCACCTCGCGCTCGCCCTGGAACACCTGAATCGTCACCGCGCTCTGGTTGTCCTCGGCGGTGGTGAAGGTCTCGGACTTGCGCGTCGGGATCGTGGTGTTCTTCTCGATCAGCTTGGTCATCTTGCCGCCCAGGGTTTCGATGCCCAGGCTCAGCGGGGTGACGTCAAGCAGCAGCACGTCCTTCACATCACCCGCGAGCACAGCGCCCTGGATCGCAGCACCCGCGGCCACGGCCTCGTCCGGATTCACGTCCTTGCGCGGCTCACGACCGAACAGGGCCTTGACCGTTTCCTGCACCTTGGGCATGCGCGTCTGGCCGCCAACCAGGATGATTTCCTGGATCTCGGTGGCCTTGAGGCCGGCGTCCTTGAGCGCGGTCTGGCAGGGCGCGATGGTGCGCTGGATCAGGTCTTCCACCAGCGCTTCCAACTTGGCGCGGCTGAGCTTCATGTTCAGATGCTTCGGACCCGAGGCATCCGCGGTGACATACGGCAGGTTGATGTCGGTCTGCGTGGTGCTGGACAGCTCGATCTTGGCCTTCTCCGCCGCTTCCTTGAGGCGCTGCAGCGCCAAGGGATCCTTCTTCAGGTCGATGCCCTGTTCTTTCTGGAATTCGGATGCGATGTAGTCGATCACGCGCATGTCGAAGTCTTCGCCGCCCAGGAAGGTGTCGCCGTTGGTGGACAGCACTTCAAACTGGTGCTCGCCGTCGACTTCCGCGATCTCGATGATCGACACGTCGAAGGTACCGCCGCCCAGGTCGTACACCGCGATCTTGCGATCACCCTTGACCTTGTCCATGCCGAAGGCCAGCGCAGCGGCGGTCGGCTCGTTGATGATGCGCTTGACCTCCAGGCCCGCGATCCTGCCGGCGTCCTTGGTGGCCTGACGCTGACTGTCATTGAAGTAGGCCGGCACGGTGATGACGGCTTCGGTCACCGGCTCGCCCAGATAGTCCTCGGCGGTCTTCTTCATCTTGGCCAGCACCTGCGCGGAGATTTCCGGTGGCGCCAGCTTTTTGCCCTTCACGTCCACCCAGGCGTCGCCGTTCGGCGCCTTGGTGATCTTGTAGGGGACCATGTCGATGTCCTTCTGCACCACACCGTCCTCAAACCGACGGCCGATCAGGCGCTTGACCGCATAGAGGGTGTTGTGCGGATTGGTCACGGCCTGGCGCTTGGCGCTGCGCCCGACGATGACCTGGCCGTCGTCGGCATAGGCCACGATGCTGGGGGTGGTGCGCTCGCCCTCGCTGTTCTCGATGACCTTGGGTACGCCGCCTTCAAGTACGGATACGCAGGAATTGGTGGTACCGAGATCGATGCCGATGATTTTGGCCATGTGTCGCTACTCCAGAAAATCAGTTGATTAATAACGCTGGTGGTTGTCTGTGGCCGTCGGCCGGAACTTCAAGAGGCGGTGAGGTCGCGAGCTTCGCTCGCTGTGAGGTGTGAGGAAAAGCGTTTGCTTGCCTCACAGGGCGCGCAGCGCCCGGCCTCACTCCTCACAGCCAGGCGCAGCCTCGCGACCTCACGGCGCGGGCTCCCCGGGAGCCCGCGCCCCCACCCCCAACGCCGGGCGCAGCAGGCGGTCGTGCAGGCGATAACCCTTCTGCATCACGTTGAGCACGTGATTGGGCGCCACATCCGCAGACGGCAGCATGGTCACGGCTTCGTGAAAGTCCGGATTGAACGGCTCGCCCACCGGATCCACCTGCTTGACGCCGTGTTTCTCCAAAGTCGCCAGCAACTGGCGCAAGGTCAGCTGCATGCCCTCGGTCAGTGCAGACATCTGCGCTTCGGGCTTGGCGGCGGCGGCAAGGCCCAGGTCGAGACTGTCGGCCACACCCAGCAGTTCGCCCAGAAGCGTCTCGGCGCCATACTGCCGCGCGGCCTGCACGTCGCGCTCGGAGCGCTTGCGCAGATTGTCGAACTCGGCCACGGCGCGCATGTGCGCATCGCGCGCCGCCGCTGCCTTGGCTTCGGCCTCGGCTACTTTGCTTCTCAGCATGTCGACCTCGGAGAGGGTCTGGTCTGCAGACGTCTCGGCGTCAGCGATGGAATTCACCTCGGCAGCGGGGGCCTCGGGCACGGGGTTTTCAGGAACGGAGGCTCCAGACATGTTGCTCACTTGACCTTGGGGATGGAAAAGACCTGCGGCCACCGCGCGAAATTTCAACCCGGGGGCGCCAACGCGGCGCGAATTGTACGGTCTGCGTCGGTGAATGGGGCGAATCACCGCGATCGCGAACTGACCGCATCGACAGCACGCGGCTGGCGCTGAAACTTGATCAGGCGCAGCGCAGTCGACACCCTGAAGATCGACCCACTGGAGACATCAACATGTTTGCCTGGCTGATGAACTGGATGCGGAACAAGCGAATCCTGCCTGCAATTTCAGATACCGAGCGTCGGGCTCTGGAGGCTGGCACGGTATGGATCGACGGCGATCTGTTCGCCGGCAAGGCCGATTTCAAGCGTGTGCTGGAGCAGCCCTACTCGCGCATTTCGGACGAGGAGCAGGCCTTTCTGGACGGGCCGGTAGACCAGCTGCTGGGCATGATTGATCGCTACGAGATCGGTCGCAGCAAGCGCGTCCCGGACGCAGTGCTGAGCTTCATCAAAGATCAGGGCTTCATGGGTTTTCTGATTCCCAAGGCCTATGGCGGCAAGGAATTCTCCACCCTGGCCATCAGCACCATCCTGTCCAAGATCGGGCCGGTCAACGCGGCAGTCGGCACCCTGGTGGTCATTCCCAACTCTCTGGGCGCGGCCGAACTGATCATCCACTACGGCACGCAAGCGCAGAAGGATCACTATCTGCCGCGGTTGGCGCGCGGCGAATACATTCCCTGCTTCGGCCTGACCGAACCGACCGCTGGTTCCGACGCCGCCTCGATCAAGGCCGAAGGCCGGGTATTCCGCGACGCGGACGGCACGCTCAAGCTCAAGCTCAACTTCCGCAAGCGCTATATCACCCTGGCGCCCATCGCCAACCTGTGCACCATCGCCTGCAGAGTGCATGACCCGGAACGCCTGCTGGGGAAGGCCGCGGACCTCGGCATCACCTGCGTGTTAGTGCATCAGGGCACGCCGGGATTTTCCAACGGCGAGCATCACGATCCCATTGGCGATCCGTTCTACAACGGACCGCTTTACGGCACGGACGTGGTGGTGCCGGTCGACAACATCATCGGCGGCCCGGAGTACGCGGGTGAGGGCTGGAAGATGCTGATGCAGCAGCTGGCTGGAGGCCGCGCGGTGTCCCTGCCCGCCGGCGCGGTTGGCGCAGCCAAGGCGGTAGCCGCCGCCACCGGCGCGTATTCGATGGTGCGTCAGCAGTTTGGTTTGCCCATCGGGCGCATGGAGGGCGTGGAGGAAAAAGTCGGGCGCATTGCCGGCCTGAGCTTCATGCTGGAAGCGTCGCGCGTGTTCGCCTGTTCGGCCATCGACAACGGCCAGCAGCCACCGGTGGTCTCCGCCGTGCTCAAGGCCTACACCACCGAGATCGCGCAGCAGCTGGCCATCGACGGGATGGATGTCTTCGCCGGCTCCGCGGTGATGCAGGGCCCGAACAATATTCTGGGCATGGCGTACAAATCGGCGCCGGTGAGCGTGACAGTGGAAGGCGCCAACATTCTCACGCGCACCTTGATGATCTTTGGCCAGGGCGCCACGCGCTGCCATCCCTTCGCACTCAAGGTGGTCGAGGGCGTTGAGCAAGACGACCTGGGCCTGTTCCGCAGCAATCTGCTGGGCTGGATTCGGCATTTCGTGCTCGGATTGCTGCGCGCCGAGGGTCATTTCCTGACGCGCGGCGCCTTCGTTCCGGTGCCGGACGTTGCGGCGGAAACGCGCCGCTACTACCGGCGTCTGGGCTGGGCGGCAGCGCGTTACGGTGTGCTCACCGATCTGGCCATGTTTTTCATCGGCGGCCGGCTGAAGCGTCGCGGCAAGCTCACCGGCCGCTATGCCGACGCGCTGGCCTGGATGCTGCTGGGCATCAGCACCCTGCGTCGCTTTGAGGCCGAAGGCGCAAGGCGCGAAGACCTGCCGCTGCTGCACTACGCGCTGAATTACGCTCTGGCCAAAATCCAGGACGCCTTTGTCGGCATCTATCAAAACTTCGATGGCCCGCTGGGTATCTGGATGAAGACCGTAGGCGTGTTCGAGGCGCGGATCAATCCGCTCGGCAGCCCGCCCAGCGACCTCATGAGTCACCGCGCCGCGCTATGTATTCAGAGCGACAACGAGCAGTTCCATCGTCTGGCCTACGCGGTCTACCTGCCTGCCAACTCGACGCTGGGCCTGGGACGTCTGCTGCACGCCTTCCAATGCGTGACGCGCGCGCATCCGGCGGCGGAACGCCTCATCAAGGCGCAGAAGGCCAAGCGATTGCCGCGCGGACCATTGCCCGCCGAACTGGCCGATGAGGCGCTGCAGCTCGGCATCATCAAGGCCGACGAGGCACACTGGCTGCGCGAGGCGCTGGCCGCGCGCCTGGCGGCGATCGAAGTCGATCAGTTCGCGCCCGAGGACTATTTCCAGACGCCTACGCGCGAGCCGCGATCCGGCGATTGCTGAGCGGCACAAGCAGCCGCCTCAGCCCATGAATCCCAGATCGCGGCTGGCAAAGCGGCCGAGGTTGGGGAACACCAGATCCAGATCGCTGTTGCTGGCACCCAGCCAGCGTCCCAGCGTGGCGCCGTACTGGTCCCAACTGGTGGTGGGAATCAGGCGCCCGCTGCCGACATCGTCCGGGCCGTTGATCGCAAGGCTGGGAAATGTGCCGTACAGCCGTCCGCCGGCAACTGCACCGCCGACGACGAAGGCCTGGCTGCCCCAGGCGTGATCCGAGCCGTCGCCGTTGGTGCGCAGGGTGCGGCCGAAATCGCTCATGGTGAAGCTGGTGACCTGGCTGGCCACGCCCAGTTCCAGCGTGGCGTCGTGGAAGGCCGTGAGCGCTGCGGACAGTTGGCCGAGCAACAGCGGGTGATCGACGAGCTGGTCGTCGTGCGTGTCGTAGCCGCCCATGGAGACAAAGAACACCTGGCGCTGCAGACCCAGCCGCTGACGCACAGAGATCAGGCGCGCGACCATGCGCAACTGCTCGGCCAGGCGGTTGTCCGCCGGGAAGGGCGTGGCCAGCGCAGGCGCAGCGGCCAGCGCCGCAGAGACCTCACCCGCCAGGTCCAGCGTGCGGTCAGTGAGACCGCCGGAATAGGCCTCGAACGGATGCGCGCCCAGCGCGCGCGCCAAGGTGCCGTCGTACAGGGCACGACGCGCGACGACCGCGCTGGAATTGCCGTTGAAGGCGGTCATCTGCGTCACGCCGCCAGTGCCGATGACATAGGGCACCACCGCGCCCGCGGTCTGGAAGCGGTTGTTGCCCGCGACGGAAATGTTGATCGATAACTGGCGGTTCTGGTTGATCGACATCAGCCGCTCGCCGAGCCGCCCACCCCAGCCAGCGCGGTTGAGCGAGGACGGATCGCTGGACATGGACTGGTCCTGCTGATCGTTGTGCGAGAACAGGTTGCGCGGCAGGTTGCGGTTGGCCTGGTAGTCGGCCTTGGTCACCGGCGCGATCAGAGTGCCGACGTTCGCGATGATCGCCATGCGCCCGGCCGCATACAGCGATTGCAGACCCGCGGTGGAAGGATGCAGGCCGAACTCGCGGCCCTGCGCGTCGGCGCCGGACAGTGGCAGCAGCTCGGCCTGGGCGATGGCCAGATTGCCGCGGGCACCCGCGTACTGCGCGTAGTGCGTCGCGCTGCGCGGCACCAAGGTGTTGAAACCGTCGTTGGCACCGAACAGGTACACGCACACCAGCGCCTTGTAATCCCCCGCGGTCTGCGCCTGCGCGGCGCTGGCGCCGACGCCGGTCAATAGACCCAGGGCCGCGCGCGGGCTGGCGATGCCCGAGGCGGCCGCCAGACCGCAGCGCAGGATGTCGCGGCGCGACCAGTGATCAGGACGTTTCATGCCGGGCTCCTTATTTCTGCACCAGGTAGTAGGGCGAGGTCATCACCAGATACAGCGCTTCCTGCCCGCGCTGGCGACCGCCGCCAGCGGTGGCCAGGATGCCGTCGAGATAGGTCGTCATCGCGCTCTTTTCGGCGTCCGGCATCTGGCCGCTGAGCAGCAGGCCGTTGAGGTAGTCGACCAGCGCCACCGGGTCGCTGGCGCGCGTCACCAGCGGGGCCAGATCGATGCGGATGCTGTTGGCCGGCGAACCGCTGGCGCCGACGAAATCGCGATAGATCGAGTTGTAGATGCGGTTGTAGGCAATGGCGATGGACGACTCGTTGGCCAGCTGGAATTCCGGCGACACCAGACCCGTGTCCAGGATCGCGCCGGGCGCGGCGTAGAACGGACTGAAAAAGTTGAACACCGAGGGACTGGCGAGCGGCGCCTGGCCGAAGTCCTGCAACGCGCCGTTGTAGGTGTAGCGGCCATTGGCACCGCGCACGGCGCCGAACGCGCGCCACAACTGCATCTGCGTCAGCAGCGGCTCGCGCGGCTTGCCGAACGTGGCCGTTGCCGCGGTGCCCAGCCGCGCCTCGGTGTCCAGCAGCACCGCGCGCACCACCGCTTTCATGTCGCCGCGCACGCCGCTGCCGTTGTCATTGAACGCCTGCGCCACCCGCGCCACATAGGCCGGCGAAGGGTTGGACGTGACCAGCTTCTGGATCAGCTGCCGACCAATGAACGGGCCGACGTTGGGATGATTGGCGAGCGCGTCCATCGCCATGTCCAGCTCGCTGGCGGCGTCCAGCCCGGCAGGAACATTCACATTGCCGACGATCCGCTTGGCGTCACGGTCGTGGAAGTTCTCGTAGGGGACCATGTAGGCCACATAGTTCTGCGGGCCGTTGCCGAACGAGCGCGCGCCCGCGAACCACCAGCCGGTGAAGACGCGCGCCAGATTCTCGATATCGTCCTGGGTGTAGGCCGGCAGCACCTGGCCATTGGCCATGCGCGGCGTACCGTCCGGATTCAACTGCGCCAGGCCGATGGTGAAGAGCTGCATCACCTCGCGCGCGAAGTTTTCGTCGGCCTTGAGCCCGCTGGCGGCGTCGGGCTTCTGGTTGCCGAGCATGGACAGATAGCGCCCCATCACCGGTGTCAGGGTGACGTTCTCGATCAAGGTCCTGAAATTGCCGAAGGCGCCGTCCAGCAGCAGGTCGTAATACCAGGCCAGCCCATCCTGGGCGCGGTTGAGGCCACCGCCGTTCTCGGACACGACCATGATTTCGGACAGCGCGAACGCCACGCGCTGGCGCAGTTGATCGGCACCGGTGAGCGAACACTCGAACCAGGCGTCCATGCGCGCCTGCCGGTCCAGCCCCACCCCGTCGGCCAAGCGCGAGTCGTAGCGGTTGTACAGCGGCAGATGGCGACACACCGGCGCGTCGAATTGCGCCTGCACCCAGTTGGCATAGCCGGTATCGCCGGGCTGGCCGGTCAGCGTGTCGATCTCCTGCATCGTCGGGCCGAACGTGGCCTGGGTCAGGAAGCGCGCCGCCTCTGCCTTGCTGATGGTCGCCACCGTCGGCGGCGGCACGACCGGTGGCGGGGTGCTGTCCGGTGGAGCCTGCGTCGTTCCGCCACCACCGCCGCCGCCACAGGCGCCGAGCAGCAGCGTCGCGCAGAACAGGCCGAGGCGCGCGGCGAGCAATCCACGATGAGCCATGTCCCCACCCCGATCCGTGATGTCTGATACCTACAATGCGCCAGCGCGAGATCGGTTGACGCCGCTGCCGCGCCTGTGGTGCCGGGACGGCCGATGAGCGGTCGCGCCCGGTGCGGCACCGGCGGGGCGACCGCGCTTCATCATGCGCTGGGGTAGAAAAACTCCTCGCGCACGATCCGGCCGTCACGCACCGTGTACAGGCCCATCTCGTCGATCTGCATGCGCTGGGCGCTGGACTTGTGCGTCACGTCGATGGACAAACCCAGGATGAAGCGGTCGTCGTGCGGCCAGGGGCCGCAGACGGCGAACGCGTGGACCTCGTGCTCGCCATACCACCAGGCGCTCTTGGCCTTGATCGCCTCCAGGCCGCGCGCCTCGCGGTCCGTGCCGGGCATGCTCGCAGCCTCCACGCTGACCGCGTCGTCGGCGTAGAGCGCATCGTAGGTATCGCCGCCTTCGCGGCACAGGCGGACCAGTTGCTCGGCGATCTGCAGCGTGTTCATCGGCGTTTCCTCGGCAGGCCGCGGGATCGGCGGCACCCGCGCATTCTGCTGCGCGGGCGGTGACGCTGGCGTGGCACAGCGCGCCTCGCGCCGCGAGTGATGCCCTCAGCGCGACGGCTGCCACAGCGCACGGCAGTCGAGCGTTTCGCCGGCCTGCTTGCGCTGGCGGCAATCGCGGATCGCCTGCTGGGTTGCCGGCGGCAGTTGCCGGAACTCGTCACGGAGCCGGCGCAGGCGCTCCTGCCGTTCCGGCGGCAACTGGCGGAAACGCTGCGCGCGCTCGCGCAGGCGCGCCTTGTCTTCGGGTGGCAGCGCGCGCCAGCGTTGCAGGCGCTGCTGTGCCTGCTCGCGCTGCTGTGGGTCCATCTCCAGCCAGCGCTGCGCGCCGTGCTGCAAGCGCTGCCGACGTTGCGGCGGCAGGTCGTTCCAGCGCGCTTGCAGCGGCGCAAGCAGGCTCTGCTGCTGCGGGCTGAGCTGGGCCCAGTCGGGACCATCGGTTGGGGTCTGCGCGCCAGCGCCGACGCAGACCAGCGCCAGCAGCAGCGCCGCAACCGCGCGGCGCAGCGCTTCAATGCGATTCATGGGGGTCCTCCGTTCGCGGCTGCGGCCGCGGTGATGGCGGATCATCGAGCGCGGTGCCGCGCTCGATGCCGCCGGTTTCCGTCAGCTCCAGCACGGCGTCCTCGTCGCTGAGGAATTCGAGCAGTTCGATGAACCCGGCCGCGTCGGCATCGGCGTCGGCTGCGCCGACCCCGGCGGCGCGCAGCGCCAGCGCCAGCAACAAGGCAGGGGCGCGTGCGTCAACCATCGCGGACCTCGGCGCTGAGCCATTCGTAGAACTCGAGTTCCTCGACCAGGCCCGTCTGGTCCGGTGCCAGGCTCAGCCATTCCAAGGCCTCTGCGCCCGCGGTTTCCGCCGGTGTCGTACGCAGATTCCACACGCCCAGCGCCAGTGCCAGGCTGGCGGCGAGCGCCGCTCCCGCCCAGGGCAGCACGCGCTGCGGCGCGGGCGCAGCGGCGGACAATGGGTCCAGCGCGCGGCGGCGCGCGGCGTCCAGCCGCGCACGCGTCACCAAGTCCGGTGCCGCACCGGCTTCGAGCAGGCGGCGCAGCCTGGCGGCGTCGGCGCGCTCGGCGGCAGACAGTTGCGGGTCGTGCTCGGCGTGCATCAGCGCTCCCCGGCCAGTTCGCGACGCAGCGCATGCAGCGCGCGTGACAGATGGGTCTTGACGCTGCCCTGGCCACAGCCCATGGCGCGCGCGGTGTCGGCAGTGTCCAGGCCCTGCCAGACCCGCAGCAGCACCACCTGCTGCTGACGCAGCGGCAGGGTACGCAGGGCGTGATCGAGACGGCTCATGGTCTGGTCCTGGTCGGCGCGGTGGGCCGGGTCGGGGGCGGGGTCGGGAATGGCGTCGAGCACCTCGGCGTCGCTGTCCAGCCAGCCCAGCCAGCGCCGCTGCCGGCGCTGCCGACGACGCTGCTGCAGCAGCGCGTGCTGGAGAATGCGGAAGAACAGCGGCGGCCATTGGTCTGCGGACCGGTCCCGGTAGTTGCGCGCCAGCGCCAGCATGCTGTCCTGCACCGCGTCGAGCGCGTCGTCACGGTTGCCGGTCGCCAGCTCGGCCATGCGCAGCGCACGCTGCTGGACCGACGCGAGGAAGGCATCGAGCGCAGCGCTCTGGGCGGCCGGGTCGCGACTCACTCGCGCCGATCTGCCGGAATCTCAAGGCCGCTGGGCGCGTCGTTCGACGCGGTTGCCGGCCTTGTCGTGGCGTCTTTCCGCGCGGTCGCCGCGCCCGTCCAGGCGGCGCTCGGCACGATCACCGCTGCGATCCAGGCGCTGATCGACGCGATCACCCTTGCCTTCGAGGCGATCAGCCGCCTGCTCGTGGCCGGCCTGATCCAGACGACCGGCGCGGGTGTCCAGCCGGTCTTCGATACGGTCTCCCCTGAGGTCGCGTCGCTCATCGATACGCTCTCCGCGCTCGTCGAGACGATGGTCGATGCGTTCACCGCGCGCGTCCAGGCGCTGGTTGACGCGCTCGCCGGATGCGCCGTCGGCGCGGGCAGTGCCAGCAAGGAAGATCAGGCTGGCGGCCAGCGCCAGCGCTCGGGGAGAAAGCAGTTTCATGGTCGGTTTCCGGTCAGGGGGCGGGCTGCCCACCCTGAATACAATTCCGCTGGCGCGGATCGGTTGACCGACGCGCACTGTGCGAGGGCGACCGCCGCCCTTCGAAACCCGACCCCGATCCCCTGCGCCTGCCCGCGTCGGTCTTGCGCGTGAATCCGGGCGGGCGCGGCGGTATGTGCCTCGCCCGCCCGGATTCCCCTGGAACCTTTGCCGGCGCAGCGCGCTCAGGGTTGTTCGCAGCTCCGGCGGGTGTCCTGCGAGCTGCCTTCGCCGCCCACGCAGCGGTCGTCGCCGCTGTTGCCGTCCACCACATCGTGACCGCTGCCACCGTTGATCTGATCATCGCCGGTACCGCCCAGAATCAAGTCCGGACCCTCGCCACCGAGCAGGATGTCGGCTCCGCCCAGCCCTGCGATCAGGTCGCTGCCGCCGCCGCCATCGATGCAGTCATTCAGGCTGCCGCCGGTGATCAGATCCGCACGCGGACTGCCGAAAATGATGTTCCGACGATTAGATTTGCCGGTGATGATCTGCGGCAGACGCGCTGCACGGCGGTCGATCACGTGATCGCCGGGAGCGGCGACGCAGGCGAGCACCGGCACGTTTCGCGGCAGCAGGAAAGACGCCAGATCCGGATCGTGATCACTGATCTGATCCGGGAATTCGGCATTGATGTGTACCGCGTCAAACTGCGGCGCCACCGCCGGGGCAACCAGACTGCGCGTCGCCAGGATGTGATCCAGCGACTGCGAATTGCCCTCGAACACGTAGCTGTAGCGCTCGGTTTCTTCCGCAATCAGTGCATCGGCCAGATCCACCATCAGCGGTTCGCCGTCACCGCCGGCAGCGGTCAGCACCTGCACCGGGGCGTTGACGGTGAATTCATTGAGATCGCCCAGCACTAGCACCTTGACCTGCGCGTCCTGGGCCACCAGCGCTTCGACGAAGGCACGCACCGCCTGGGCCTGCGCCAGACGCTGGTCTTCGCTGCCGTTGATAAAGGGCTGGGTGCGGCCCAGGATCGGCGAGCTGCCTCCCTTGGACGACCAGTGATTGTTCACGGTGACCAGGCGATGGCCGTTGAACTCGAACACCGCGGCCAGCGGCTTGCGCGAACCCGCGAACGCGGCATTGGTGGGGTCCACCAGACCGGGCGACAGGCTCAAGCTGAGCTTGCCTTGATCGTCCAGCGCCGGGGCCGTGGCGTCGGTGCTGCCACCCGCACCCAGCGTGCCGGCGATCAGCGAAACGCGATCCGCCTTGTACAGATACGCGGTGCGGATGTTGCCCACTGGCTCGCCGCCAACGCTGCCGTCCACAGGCGCCACGTCGAACGCGGTGTACTGCGGACCCGCGCCGACGGTGGGCGTGTTGCGGATCGCCTCCACCAACATCGCCAGGGTCTGGTCGCTGGCGGTGGTGCCGTCATTGGCAGCGCCACTGTTGTCCTGCACCTCCTGCAGCGCCACGATGTCCGGTGCCAGCAGATTGTTGACGATCTGCGCCGCGATGGCCGCAAAGCGGGCCTCGCCGTCGGTCGGGTCAAGATTTTCGACGTTGTAGTTGGCCACGGTCAGGCGATCCGCGCCGGCGTCCACCTCAGCGATTTCGCGCAACAGGCCGCCGTCGATGAAGCTGGGCGCGACAGTCGGCAGCACTTCGAAATTGCCGAAGTTGTAGGTCAGCACGCCCTGGATCTGGCTGGCGGTGTCACCCACTTTTGCCGCCGGCATGTTGCCGAAGGCCACGCGGAAGAAATCGTCGTCGATCTGGATGCGCTCCGGGTTGTAGTCGATCAAGCCCGGCGCGTGGGTGTTGAGCGTGATACCGCCGCGCGCATTGAGTCCGGTGGCGCCGACGCCGCCATCGGGCACCACGAACACCTCGCCGAAGCGGTTGGTCGGGCCGGTCACCAGGCCGTCGTTGATCTGCACCCACATGCCTTCCAGCGATTCGTAGAAATCGACGCCGTCCTTGGCGGGATCGAACGTCGTGTTCGCGGTAATTTCCACGTTGCCGCCGGTGGTGTCGTCGTCCACGACCTCGGTCGGCGGCACGCGGCCACCCGCTCCGATGATCGTCGGCACCAGACTGGTCTGGAAGACGCTGCTGGATTCCACCACCACCACCGGGCTGGTCAGCTCGGTGGTGCTCAAGTTCTGGGTGGAAGCGCCGCCGGGTCGGAACTCGGTGACCAGGCCGGTCACGCTCACCTCATTGCCCACGACCACCGTCGGCAGCACGGACCCGGTGAAGATCAACAGACCTTCGGACGTGGCGTCGTCGCCGTCACCGTCGGGGTCCTGGATGTAGAAGCCGCGATTTCCCGTACTCAGGTTGAACACGCTGCTGACGATGCCGCGCGTGCGCACGGTCATGCCCTCCAGCGGCGAGCGGTGCTGGCGCCCCTGAATTTCCGAGATGCGCTTGGATTCGACCGGCGGCGGCGGTGGCGGCGGCGGTGTAGGCGTGGCGGCGAGGTTGTCGATGTCCGCAGGATCAGCGGCGGCGAAGTCGGCCGGGTTGGAGTCGCTGTCCATGGTCTCGTCGGCGAGACGACGAAAGCTGGTCTGGTCCGAGGGGTTCGTGGTGGGCGTGAGCAGACCTGCGCCTTCGCGGCAGGGGCTGTTGGGTGCGCCTACGGCATCCTGCAAGGTACCGGCCGCGTCGCGCAGCCGGATGCCAGAAAAATTCGAACTGCTGAAGTCAGTGAAGCCTGTGCCGTAAGTAGCATCACCCGCGACCGCGCCGCTGTACCCGGCCGACCCGTTATTGACAAACAGATAGTGCGCGCCCGCCGCAAGATTCACGCTCGCCGGCACCGTGGCGCGCGCGCTTTCATTGCCCGGGGTGCCGGCTGCACAACCGGCCAAGCGCCAGCCACTGATGTCCACGGTCGTGGTGCCAGCGTTGTAGATCTCCACGATTTCATCGTTGCCACCCGCAGGGCCGCGCACGCGAAACTCGGAAATCAGCACACCTTGCGGTGCGGCCAGAAGCGCCTCGCCCATGAACCACGAACCGCACAGAACGGCACATTTAATCGCCTTTCGCATCGACAGTCTCCGGGACGCACCGCCCATGGTCTGGGCAGGGCCGAAGATGAACTGCGCGCATGTCCAAGGCTTGAAGCCCGCGTGAAGGATTAATGTCGCGCGCTTGTCGTGCGATTGACTCGCGCGTCCGGCAAGCTCGTCTTCACGACCCGCCCGCACCGAGTCTCGATGTTCAAACCGGTCTGCCTGCTTTACCTCGGACTGCTCGGAGCCTGCACGCAAGCGGCCGAGCGGCCGCTCGCCGGCGGATCAGCGACCGCCGACATTCTGGTGATCGCCCACCGTGGCGCCAGCGGCCACCGGCCGGAACACACGCTCGCGGCGTATGAACTGGCGATCGACATGGGCGCCGACTTCATCGAGCCTGATCTGGTCATGACTCGCGATGGTCATCTGGTGGCCCGGCATGAGAACGAGATGTCCTCGACCACAGACGTTGCAGAACGCGCCGAGTTTGCGGCGCGGCGCAGCACTAAGGTTATCGATGGTCAGTCGCTGAGCGGGTGGTTCACCGAGGATTTCACTCTGGCCGAACTGAAAACCCTGCATGCTCGCGAGCGTATCCCGCAACTGCGCGCAGGCAACACGCGCTACAACGATCAGGACCGTATTCCGACGTTCGACGAAATTCTGGCGCTGGTGCAGCACAAGAGCCTTCAGACCGGACGGCCGATTGGGGTGTATCCGGAAACCAAGCATCCCAGCTATTTCAAGCGCATTAATCTGCCCTTGGAGCCGCCCCTGATTCAGGCGCTGCGCCAGTACAGCCTGGATCGCCGCGACGCGCCAGTGTTCATTCAGTCGTTCGAGGTCGCGAACCTGCGGGAGCTGGCGACCATGACGAGAGTTCGCCTGGTGCAGCTGTTCGGCGAACCGCAGCAGCGACCGTACGACCACGAGCTTGGCGGCGATCCCCGGACCTATGCAGACCTGGCCACACCCGATGGGCTGGCGCAGATCGCGCGCTACGCGTTCGGTATCGGTCCGCCGAAGACCTCATTGATTCCGCGCGATCTCGCCGGGCGTTCCGGTCCTGCATCGCGTCTGGTCAATGACGCGCATGCAGCAGGACTGGTCGTACACGCCTACACATTTCGCAACGAGAATCGGTTTCTGCCCTCGGAGCTGCGCTCGGATCAATCAGACACCGCCACAGCGCGCCATGGTCGCGCACTGGATGAATACGCGCAGTTCTATGCGCTGGGCGTGGACGGCGTGTTCAGCGATCACCCGGATACCGCGATCAGGGCGCGCGAGCAGTTCCTGAGCCCACCCTGAGGCCGCGGATCAATCAAGCGCTACGCAGTTCGCGGCGCAGGATCTTGCCGGTCACGGCCTTGGGCAGCTCGGGCAGAAACTCGACCTTGCGCGGATATTTATACGCTGCCATACGCGTCTTGCAGAACTCGATGATCTCCTCAGCGCTGACCGCGGCGCCGGGCTTGAGACTCAGCACGGCCTTGACGCTCTCGACGCGATACGCGTCCGCAATGCCGACCACGGCTGCCTCGCGTACGGCAGGATGGGTGTAGAGCACGTTCTCCACCTCGATCGGCCACACCTTGTAGCCGGCGGCGTTGATCATGTCTTTCTTGCGATCCGCCAGGTACACCCAGCCCTGGGCGTCCATGACGCCGACATCGCCGGTGTGCAGCCCGCCACCGCGGATCGCAGCGGCAGATTCATTCGGCTGGTTCCAGTAACCGGCGACGACCTGCGGACCGCGAATCAGAATCTCTCCAGCCTCACCGACGGGCATTGATCGGCCGTCTTCGTCAGCAATACGGATTTCTGTGTTGAACGTCGGCACGCCCACCGACAGCGCGCCGAACGCGGGATCGACAGGCCCGCGCTTGTCCAGCGGCGTCACCGTGCTCGGCGAAGTGGTCTCGGTCAGACCATAGGCGTTGCGGATGTAGACGCCGAACTTCGCTTCAAGCTGTTCGACCACGGCCGGCGCAATCGGCGCGCCGCCGGAAAAGATCGCGCGCAGGCTGGCCAAGTCGTCGCGCTCGGCGCTCGGATGACTCATCAGCGCGATCAGCGCGGTGATGGCACCGATGGTGAATTTGGGGCGATGCTCGCGGATCGCGTCCAGAACCACGCCGGGTTCAAAGCGGTAGGCCAGGATCAGCGGTGCCGCCAGCAGAAATGACAACGCGATGTGGCCGATCAAACCCGTGATGTGAAGCAGCGGCGCGATGCCGAGCACCGCCCCGCCCTCGCGCAATTCGATCCAGTCGCGATACACCTGCGCGGTGAAGGCGATAGTGCCATGCGTGTTCATCGCGCCCTTGGGTAGACCCGTGGTGCCCGAGGTGTAGACCAGCATGGCTACATCCTGCGAATGCAGCGGGAGTGTCATCGGCCGGTCGTTCTTGTGCCGCGCGATCAGATCCATCAAATCATGTGCGGTCACCGGCGGGTTACGTTGACTCGCCGCAAACAGGCGCGGATCGCTGCGTGTCTGAAATTCGAGTTCCGAGGTGGTGATGACGGTGTCCACCGGATGATCGATCAGCACCTTGCTCACGACTTCGGCATATGCGCCCGGTTTACGCGCTCCATCCCGCGTGCCGATTCGAGTGGCGGTGTTGAAGGCGGCGCGTCGTGTTCGGAGTCGGGCAGGCGCAGCAGATTGATCGGATACCACTCGCCGTCGACGAGAACGACCAGCACATAGCCGTGCAACTGGCGATCCTGCGTCTCGGTCAGGAATCGGCAGAACGCGTACTGCGTGTTGTGTACGCACTCGGGCTCGATGTTCGGCGGCGGCGGCCCGCCAAAGAACGCCAGCATGTCTTCTGCACTGGACTCCACATGCTCGCAGCCGCCGTGACAGCTCACGTCCAGCCAGGAGCCGTCGGGCTGGCGATCCTCGAACGTCCATTTGCCATTGCGCTGCGTGGCGCGAAAGATTTTCTGCGCGGGCTCACCGTCCTGATCCAGCGCAACGAAGGTGCCGCCATCTTCCGGACCCAGGGCCTGCGCCGACATCGCGACCAGGCACAGGCCCAGCACGCCGGCCAGACGCAGACTCACTTCACCACCACCGGATTGACCGGCGCACCCGACCCATTGACTACTTTCAGCGGCGCCGCCACGTACAGGAAGGACCACTGACCGTCCTTCGCGCAGTCTTCTGCCAGCGGATCGAGCAAGGCGATTTCGGTGAAGGTCACACCTCGGCCGGGGTCAGGAAGTTCAGCGCGCCGACTTCGTCCTCTGCGCCCCAACGACCCCAGTTCTTGGGCAGGTTTTTTGTGAGTTCGCCGATGCCGGGAACGATCTTGTCCATCTCTCCTCCTCAAGGCCTCGCGATGACAACCGTGATCGCGCGTGCAATTTTCGAATCTTGCGTCGTTTGCCCGACACTACCGGTGCGCTCCGTGCCCCACAAGTCAGGTCGAACGCCGACGTCCGCGCAACCAACCGCGCGCCAGGCGCAACTCGTCGTAGCTGTACTGCGCTTGCAAGCTATCCCAGGCCGGGCGCAGTCGCTGATCACCGTGCAGCTGCAAGGCCTTCACCATGACCTGCAAGCGCTCCGCCGGCAGCAACGCGGACGCATCGGCGATCTGATTGGCGGCCAGCAGCGACTCCAAATGCCCGCACACCGTCGCCGTGGATACGCCGCGCTTGGCCGCAATCTGATCCGCCGATAAACCGGCATCGGCCAGGCGACGCGTCGCCTGCACGGTCTCGCTGTCGATGTCCATCTCGGGCTCTGATACCTGCGCTTGAAACCCAGCGGCGTCGCTATCCAGCGCCATCCCACGCTCGCTGCGAAACGCACGTATTGCTGCGACAAATGCCGGGCCGTACTGCGCCAGCTTGCGCGTGCCGACACCACTGATCTCACCGAAGCGCTGCGCGTCGCAGGGTTGTTGCTGAGCCATCTCGCGCAGGCTGGCGTCCGCAAAAACCACGTAGGGCGGCACCTTCTGCGCGTCGGCAATCTGTTTGCGCAGGGAGCGCAGGCTTTCAAACAGCGCCTCGGACTCGGGCAAGCTTGCGACGTCCTGCACAGACCCTCGCGCGCGACGCTTGGCGGTTTCGCGCGGCGGCAGCGGCGCCAACCAGACCTTGCGCTCGGCCTTGAGCACCGCACGGCTGTCTTCGACCAGGCGCAGCACCGGGTAGCCGTCCGTGGTTTCGGCCAGCAGACCTTGCTGCAACAGGGCACGCACCAGATGGCGCCATTCGTCCTGACCGCGATGCTTGCCGATGCCGTAGGTGCTCAAGGTCTGATGACCGCGATCAATCAGCTTCTGCGTCTCCACGCCGCGCAGAATCTCGATCACCGCACCGGCGCCGAAACGCTGATTGCGCTGCGCCAGGCGCGCGACGCAGGACAGCAGTTGCTGCGCTTCCAGGGTCCAGTCTTCCACCGACTTGGGCGTCAGGCAGTTGTCGCAGGCACCGCAGTTGCCGGCAAATTCTTCGCCGAAATAGCGCAGCTGAATGCGCCGACGGCATTCGGGTGATTCAGCGTAATCCAGCACCTGACGGAGCTGCTGTCGCGCCAGGCGCTGTTCGTCCTGCAGCGGTTCGCCGGTTTCAGGATGGACTTTCTGCGCGATCAGGAATTCCGCGGTGCGGATATCGCCTACCCCGAAATACAAGGTGCAACGTGCCGGATCACCATCACGCCCGGCGCGGCCCGCTTCCTGGTAATAACCCTCCATGGTGCGTGGCAAGTCGTAGTGCACCACCCAGCGCACATCGGGCTTGTTGATGCCCATGCCGAAGGCCACCGTGGCGCACATCACCTGCGCGTCATCGCGGATGAAGGCGTCCTGATGCTGGCGCCGCGTCGCCGCGTCCAGCCCGGCGTGATACGGCAGGGCGCGCAGACCATCGGCACTCAGGCGTTCCGATAATTCATCCACACGCTTGCGCGACAGGCAGTAGACGATGCCAGACCCACCGCTGCGCGCTTGTGCCAACAATTCCGCGTAGGCCTGCTTGGATTTGGGGCGCACTGCATACAACAGATTGGGCCGGTTGAAGCTGGCGATGTGTACGGCCGGCTTTCGCAGCCGCAGCTGCGCCAGGATGTCGTCACGCACGCGCGCCGTGGCCGTGGCGGTGAAGGCGAACACCGGGACGTCGGCGAAGCGTTCGCGCAACTGTCCCAACTGGCGGTACTCAGGCCGAAAATCATGTCCCCATTCCGACACGCAATGCGCTTCGTCGATGGTGAACGCCGACAGGCCCTGGTGCTCGTGCAAGCGAGTCAGGAAGCCGGCCATGAAATCCGGCAACAGCAGGCGCTCGGGTGCCAGATACAACAGACGGCATTCGCCACGCAGCGCCGCCGACATGATGCTGGAGGCTTCGGCCGTGGTCAGCGAAGAATTCAGAAAATCGGCCGCAATGCCCATCTCGCGCAGCTGCCGCACCTGATCCTGCATGAGCGCGATCAGCGGAGACACCACGATCATCACACCACCGCGCAGCAGGGCCGGCAGCTGGAAGCACAGCGACTTGCCGCCGCCGGTCGGCATGATGGCGAGCAGATCTCGGCCGGCCAGCGCATCGCTGACCACCGCCTGCTGACCCGTACGAAACGCCTCGAAGCCGAACCAGCGTTTCAGTGCTGCATGCAGCTCGACGGCGTCAGGTATGCCGCTCAAACCTCGGCCTTGTCGCCTTCGCGCTCCAGCCAGTCTTTGCGATCGCTCGCACGCTTCTTGGCCAACAGCATGTCCATCAAGGTTTCCGCGGGGTTGTCGTCGAGTGATAGCTGCACCAGGCGACGCGTGTCGCGCGCCATGGTGGTTTCGCGCAGCTGCAACGGGTTCATCTCGCCCAGACCCTTGAAGCGCGTAACCTGGATTTTCGAGCGATTGCCTTCAGCGGTCAGCCGGTCCAGCACGCCCTGCTTTTCCGATTCGTCCAGCGCGTAGTACACGTTCTTGCCAGCGTCGATACGGAATAGCGGCGGCATGGCGATGTAGATATGCCCCGCTTCCACCAGCGGCCGGTAATGCCTGAGGAATAGCGCGCACAACAGGGTCGCGATGTGCAGGCCATCAGAATCCGCGTCGGCCAGCACGCAGACCTTGCCGTAGCGCAGTTGGCTGATGTCCGAAGAGCCTGGATCAACCCCAATCGCGACGCTGATATCGTGGATTTCCTGAGAGGCTAAAGCCTCGTTGGAATCCACCTCCCAGGTGTTCAGGATTTTTCCGCGCAGCGGCATGATCGCCTGCGTATCGCGATCGCGGGCCTGCTTGGCGCTGCCACCGGCCGAATCACCTTCCACCAGGAACAGCTCGGTCTGCGACAGATCGGTCAGCACACAATCCGCCAGTTTGCCGGGTAAGGCCGGACAGCTGGTGATCTTCTTGAGCACGATCTGCTTGGCCAGGCGCATGCGCACATTGGCGTTGGCAATCACCAGCTGCGCCACCAGTTCGCCCTGATCCGGATGCTGGTTCAGCCATAGGCCGAACGAGTCGTGCACCACGCCGCTGACAAACGCGGCGGTTTCGCGCGAGGAGAGACGCTCCTTGGTCTGCCCTGCGAACTGCGGGTCCTGCATCTTGACGCTGAGCACATAGGCGCAGCCCTGCCACACGTCTTCCGGCGACAGCTTCATGCCGCGCGGCAGCAGATTGCGGAATTCGCAGAACTCGCGGATCGCCTCGGTCAGCCCGGTGCGCAGGCCGTTGACATGGGTGCCACCCTGAGCGGTGGGAATCAGATTCACATAGGCCTCGGCGATGGGTTCGCTCGGACCGTCGCCATTGATCCACACCAGCGCCCAGTCGGCGTGCTCACGTTCACCCTTGAAGCTGCCGACGAAGGGCTCCGCCGGCAGAGTTTCGACGCCTTGCAGTGAGTCCTTGAGATAATCCACCAACCCGTTTTCGTACTGCCACACCAGCTGTTCGTTATTGATCTGGTCGTCCAGACTCACGCGCAGATTGGGACACAGCACCGCCTTGGCACGCAGAATCTGCTTGAGTCGCGGAACGGAAAATTTCGGCGAATCAAAATATTTCGGATCGGGCCAGAAGCGCACCGATGTACCTGTCCGCGACTTGGGCACCTGACCTGCCGGCGAAAGCGCGCTGTGCTTGTTGCCGTCGCGAAACTCCATGGCGTATTCGACGGCGCCGCGGCAGACGCGGACTTCCAGCTTTGACGACAGCGCGTTGACCACGCTGACGCCGACGCCGTGCAAACCACCGGAAAACTGGTACTGCTTGTTGGAAAACTTCGCGCCCGAATGCAGCTTGGTCAGAATCAGTTCGACGCCGCTGACGCCAAATTTCGGATTCACATCCACCGGCATGCCACGACCGTCGTCGCTGACCTGCAAGGATCCGTCTGCGAACACGACGACATCGATCTTCGAGGCATGCCCGGCCAAGGCCTCGTCGACACCATTGTCGATCACTTCCTGGGCAAGATGATTTGGTCGCGTCGTGTCCGTGTACATGCCCGGGCGCTTGCGCACCGGGTCCAGGCCTTCGAGAACTTCGATGGCGTCTGCGCCGTAGGTTTTGTCGTTAGCCATGAGATGAGCGGGTAAGAGCGGCGCGAACCGTATCGGATGGTCTGCCGAGCCGCAACCGGACTGCGGCCGCACACGGGCCGTTACACTAGCGCCTCATCACCGCCGCTCCGTCTCCATGCCCAAGCGATCAGAACCCACCGTGCCCACCCTGCCCTTCGAGGCTGCGGCCGATGTGCCGCTGGCGGAAGAAAGCGTCGACGCGGTCGCCCGTTTCGAACAGGACATGCAGGAACTCGAAGGCATCGTGGCGCAGATGGAAAAGGGCGACTTGCGCCTGGAAGATTCGCTCAAGCTGTTCGAGCGCGGCACCCAGCTTGCGCGGTCCTGCCGCAAATCCCTGGACACGGCAGAGCTCAAGATCCGCAAGCTGCTTGACGAAGACAGCGACGACACAGGCGTATGAGCGCGGTCGCGCACACAACGCGGTTCGAGTCCAGGGTGAACCAGACCTTGGCGCTGTTTTCACAGCAACTAGATCATCAGCTTCCGCCGGCCGCACTGCATCCGGCGCGTCTGCACGAGGCCATGCGCTACGCCTGTGCCGGCGGCAAGCGCCTGCGTCCGTTACTGGTATACGCAGCCGCCGAGGTGCTGGGCCTTGCGCCCGCAGGAGCACACAGCTCGGCCTGCGCCATCGAGATGATTCACGCCTATTCGCTGGTGCATGACGACCTACCCGCGATGGACGATGATGATCTGCGCCGCGGCCAGTCGACCGTGCATAAGCGGTTCGACGAGGCCACCGCCATTCTGGTGGGCGACGCCCTGCAAACCCTGGCCTTCTCGGTGCTGGCACGCGACGAATCCATACCCGCGCCGCAACGCCTGCGCATGATCGAAGTGCTGGCCGAGGCCGCCGGCTCGCGCGGCATGGTCGGCGGTCAGGCCATCGACCTCGCCTCCGAACACAAGCAGCTCAGCCTGGCCGAACTGGAGGCCCTGCATATCCACAAGACCGGCGCGCTGATCCGTGCCTGCCTGCAACTACCCTGTCTGGCCCAGGCCGATCTGAGCATCGAGCGTGCCCAAGCGCTGGACCGCTACGGCAAGTGCATCGGGCTGGCGTTCCAGATTCAAGATGATGTGCTCGACATCGAGGGCAGCACCGAGAATCTAGGCAAGACCGCCGGCAAGGACGAGGTCAGCGGCAAATCCACCTATCCGTCGGTGATGGGCCTGCCGGCCGCCAAGGAGCGTGCGCAAGGATTATTCGACGACGCGCGTCGCGCACTGAAGCTGTTCGGCGATGCGGCCGATCCACTGCTGTGGCTGGCTGATCACATCCAGGGCCGAGCGCACTGAGCCGGGACGGCGGGCGCGGCCCGCGCCAGGCACGGCGGGTTCCTCTTGCGGCTTGTCATGTGGCAGATTCATGGGGTCCGGGGAGGACCCAAAGCCATGTGCGGGCGTCGCTTGCTGCTGATCGCTGCAATGCTCTTCAGCCCGATGTCCTACGGGCAAGACGCCAACGTGCCCGAGATTGCGCTTGTTGCAACGACATCGAGCCCGGCGGTGTCGTCGACGCGACTGCCCGAAATTCTGGTCACGGCGCAACGCACCGAGCAATTGATTGAAGACGTGCCGATCTCGGTCAGCCTGATCGACGGCGAACTCCTGCGCGCCAGCGCCGCGCGCGATCTGGCCGATGCCGCGCCGTATCTGCCCAGCGTGCGTGTTGACGCCAACGATCCGGGGCTGCCGCAGTTGTACATCCGCGGTTTTGGCACCAATCCGTTCAATCCGAGTTTCGAAGGTGCCGTCGGCTTCGTGCAGGACGATGTTGCCTTTGGCCGCACCGGCTATTTCAACGAGGCGCTCTACGACGTGGCGCAGATAGAAGTGCTGCGTGGTCCGCAGGGCACGCTGTTCGGCAAGAATGCCAGCGCTGGCTTGTTCAATGTGATGACGCGCCAACCCAACAAGGACTGGAGCGGCGACCTGCTTCTAAGCCACGGCGACCCGCATAGTGTGCGCGTCGTAGGCGGCACCGGCGGCGAGTTAGCGGACTGGGCACGACTGCGCATATCGGGCTTATACCGCGAGGAGGACGGCGAGCTGTTCAACACGCAGCTCGCACGTGACGAGGAGAAGCTGCGCCAACGCGGCGGACGTGTGCAGCTATTGCTGACGCCGGACTCACCGGTGCAGACGCGTCTGCTGGCACAGACCTCGAACACGCGCGCGGCCTACTGGCCATTCCAGTTGATGCAGCTGGATACGGACACGCGCAGCTACTTGCAGTCCTTCGACGCGCAGGTGGAAGACAATGCGCTGGATTTTCAGACCTCGATGAACACGCCAGGCTTCATTGAACGCGGTTCCACCACCTTGAGCCTCAATACACAGTGGCCGATGCAGGATGTGCTGGGCTTGAACGCGCTGACACCCGTGCTGGTGCTGGCGCATTCGAAATTTCACATCGGCCAGCTCGATGATCTGGATGTATCGCCCGCCGATATCGCGCGCCTCAACAGTCGCGAGGATCATCGTCAGCGCTCGGCCGAGTTGCGTTTGAGCGCTGCGGCCGATCAGCTGTTCGGCGTCGGTCAGGGTGTGCAGTTCGTGTTTGGCGCCTATGCTTACGAGGCGCGTTATGACTTCGGCGCGAAAGTTCGAGTGGGCGAAGATTTTTCCTCCTACGCCCTGACACCGGACCTGCTGCAACTGGCCAGCGGTAACGCCAGTCTCGGCTTGCCGGGAGGAGTCGGTCTGCCGGGCTTTGCACTGCTGGGCCCTCTGGGCGGCGTGGTGATCGGCGAGGATTTTTTTGCCTTCGACTACGCGCAGGACACCCGCTCGCAGGCACTGTTCGGAAACCTGAGCCTGAGTCTGACCGAGCACTGGATGCTCAGCGCCGGCCTGCGTCTGAATCAGGAGCGCAAGCACGCGGATGTGGCGGGCGGCGGCAGCTGCCCCGGAAAGCAGCAGGGCTTGAAGCGTCCCTGCGTGTTTCAAACCCTGGTCTCTGGCCAGGACTACGCGCTACGCGATCTGCGTCGGCGCGAGTCGGATGTGTCGCCGCGCCTGGCCTTGCAGTATTTCCTGGCCGAGGCACAGCTATACGCGTCCTATGCGCAGGGCTACAAGAGCGGCGGCTACAACGCCATCTCGTTCAGCGGCGAGGATGTGGATTTTTCCGAGGAAACCGCGCGCGCGCTTGAACTGGGGCTCAAGGGCCAAGCCTTGAACGCGCGTCTGCGCTACGCGCTGGCGGTGCATCACACGCGTTTCCAGGACTTGCAGGTGCTCGCCTTCAATGGCGTGTTTTTTGATGTCACCAATGCCGCCTCAGCCTCGTCCGAAGGTCTGGAGATGGAACTGCAATGGGCCACACCCTGGCCTTGGCTGAGTCTGAGCGGCTCGCTGGGGCTGCTCGACGCGCGTTATGACGACTATCGCGACGCCCCGGCGCCGGTGGCGCAGGGTATTGGCGCGAGGCAGGACCTGAGCGGGAGACGCATTGCCTTTGCCCCGCGCAGCACGGCGGCGCTCACGCCGAGTGTCGATATTCCCTGGCGCACACTGCGCCTGGGCGCAGCGCTGGACCTGCTGCATCAGGGCATGCAATTCACCGATACCGATCTGGACCCGGCCACGCGCGTGGCGGCGCATAGCCGTATCGACGCGCGCGCCAGCCTGGCGGCGGCCGATGCGGCGTGGTCACTGAGCCTGGGTGCGTCCAATCTCACCGACCGGCGCGTGCTCAACCAGGTGGTGGACTCGGCGTTCTTTCCCGGAACCTTCAACGCCATCCAGGCGCGCGGGCGGCAGGTGTTCGTAACGCTCAGGGCGCGCTTCTGAATGGGCCACGCCTCCCATATTCATGGGCTGATACCGCGCGCAGTACGGGATACGCTGGCTCGGCGTCCGTGTGCACAGGCCCTACGAACCCGATTCGACCGCCGCCGTCGTGAACTCCTTTCTCGATCATTCGTCCATGTCCGCTGCGCACGCTAAGCGCTGGCGTGTGGCGCTGCTCGAAGACGACGCGGACATGCGCGCCTACTTCGAGTCCTGCATCAAGGCCAACGCGCAGCTGGAGCTGAGCGCATCGTTCGGCACCCTGGCGGCGGCGCAGGACTGGTTTGGCGCCCATACCGCGGACGTGCTGCTTACGGATCTGGCGCTGCCGGACGGTCATGGACTGGAACTGATCCACAGCCTGTCGGCCTCGCAACCCGCCTGCGAAATCCTGGTGGTATCGGTGTTCGGTGACGAGGACAGCGTCATCGCCTGCATCAAGGCCGGCGCATTGGGCTACATCCACAAGGATTCCACCCCTGACGACATTGCCCAGACCATCGTCGACATCAAGCACGGCGCCTCGCCGATCTCACCGATGATCGCGCGCAAGATGCTGACCCACCTGCGTACGCCGATACCGGCCGCGCCGAAGCCTGGCGCCATGCCGCTGCTGTCGCCGCGTGAAACCGAGGTACTGGAACTGATGTCACGCGGCTATTCTTACGCGGAGATCGCCCGCTTCAAGGAAGTGTCCATCCATACCGTGCAAACCCACATCAAGAATCTGTACGGCAAGCTGGCGGTGCACTCACGCAGCGAGGCAGTGTTTGAAGCCAGCCGAATGGGGCTGCTCAGCAGTTTCAAATCCGCCGGCTGAAGATGCGCTCAGGCCGCTTCGGATGGCTGGCGGCCTTGTTCCTGTGCGCCTCCTCCGGGCTTGCGGCAGCGCCGCTGGTGGAGTTGTTGCCTGGCATGGCGGCCGTGCAAATCGACCAGGTGCAGTCCCTGGCCACAACTCGCTCCGACCCGCCGCCGGACGACGCTGCGTGGCAGGCCACATCGCTGCCGGACCGCTGGACCTTGTCGCGACCTGCGCACGTGGGCACGGTCTGGTATCGATTCACCGTACGGGCAACAGACGCGCCGCAAAGCCCGGTGGGCTTGGTGCTGCCGAAAGTGTCGATGAATGCGGATTTCTGGATTAACGGCATGCTGATGGGCCGTCAGGGACGCATGGATGAACCGCTGACGCGCCACTGGAATACCCCGCTGTTGTTCCAACCGCCTCCGGCCGCATGGCGTCCCGGAGACAACCGTGTCCACGTGCGCGTGAAATCCCTTGCCGGGCAGGACGGCGGTCTCGGTCGGCTGTGGTTGGGGCCGGCCGACGCGGTTGACGCGATCTACCGAGAACGCAAGTTCTGGCGGTCTACTCTGGTGCTGGTCGGCAATATCTCGGTGATCGCGCTGGGGCTGTTCTTCCTGTTCATCTGGGCGCGTAAACGCCAGGAAGTGCACTACGGCTATTTCGCCGTGGGCACCCTGTTCTGGGGTTTGTCCAACAGCAATCTGGTGATCACCGAACCACCATTGCCGGACCTGGCTTGGGAATGGCTGACGCACATGGCACAGGTGTGGGGGCTGTTGCTACTGGGTCTGTTCGGCCTGCGCTTTGCTTCCCTGCGCCTGATCACCCTGGAATGGAGCGTGCTGGCCTTCGCCCTGGTCGGCGCCCTGGCCATGGCGGTGGTGCCCGAGTCCTGGCGCACGCCGGTGGACTTGATGTTGCTGGTGCCAGTGATTCTCCTGGGCAGCGCCGGCATGATCGCGGTGGCCAGAACCATCCGCCCGCGTCCGCTGCATGATTACGTGCTGTTCGGTCTGGCCGCCGCCGCCACCGTGGCCATGGGCGCGCATGACTGGCTGCTCAAGGCGGCGTACCTGCCTTACGAAGACTCCTACGCCCTGCCCTTTATCGCGCCGGTGCTGCTGGGCGCCATGTCCTGGCTGGTAGCCGGCGAATTCGCACGCGCGCAGCGCAATCTGGCCCAGCTCAACCAAGAACTGGGCGCGCGAGTCGAGGAACGCGAAAAGCAATTGCGCGACTCCTATGCCCGTCTGGGAGAAAGCGAACGCGAGCGCGCAGTGGTGGCCGAGCGCGCGCGCATCCTGCGCGACATGCATGACGGCGTCGGCGCACATCTTTCGGCCGCCATTCGCCAGATTGAAACTGGATCGTCGAGTTCGGCCGACGTGGCGCAATCCCTGCGCGATTCGCTGGATCAGCTCAAGCTCTCGGTAGATGCCATGAACCTGCCGCCGGGCGACGTCAACGCCCTGCTCGCCTCCATGCGTTATCGCCTGCAACCGCGCATCCAGGCGGCGGGCCTGAGTCTGGAATGGCAGGTAGACCCGCTGCCCGTGTGGCAACAGGGCAACAGCGCCGCTATGCGCCACCTGCAATACATGCTGTTTGAAGTGTTCTCCAATGCCCTGCAACATGCGCGTGCGCGCCAGCTGTGTCTGCGTGCTCTGGTTGAGCAAGGACGCATTGTGGTGGCGCTGATCGATGACGGCCAAGGTTTCCAGGTGCCGCCGGAACAGGCCCTGCGCAGTCTGCGCGAACGCGCCGCCCTGATTGGCGCCGAGCTGGATATCCGCACCGATTCCAGCGGCAGCAAGGTCAGCGTGACGCTGGCGTAGCGCAGCCCGGGACCGTCATGGTCAGAGGCGAAACACCGGCCGGACTGTGACCCCCCGCACAGCTGACGGCCGCATCATCACTATTTCATGGGATGTGACCACAGCCGGTCTTTCCTAGGCTGAATTCCGAACATCGCCGCCCGGCGCCACGCCCGCTTCCCGCGGGCCGGACGCGGCGAGGGGAAAGTGGAATCCGCATGCCCAGCGTGCCCGCAACCGCAAGGACAGTGGCTTCGAGGCCGCGACCCGCGTGCAGGATCGCGCAGGCGACGGCAGTTGACTTGGTCTTGGCCCTGGTCCTGGTGTCAGCCGCGCCCGCAGCATCTGCGCAAACCTGCGTCACGCCGCCCGCAGGGCTGATTCACTGGCAGGGGGCCGAGGACAATCTGGACGACCTCGCCGGCTTCTATAACGGCAATCCGGACAACACCGGCGTCAGCTTCATCGACGGCCAGGTTGGCCGTGGCCTCACCTTTGACGGTAGCGACGATCAGGTCGTAGTAGACATCTCGCTCGCCGAGCAGATGGAGGTACGTAACAACTTCACATTCGAATTCTGGGCGCGACCCGATGGAGAGACCGCCGATTGTTCGGAGGGCGCATCGCAGAATTGTGCTGGCGTTGTGCAGCGCTTCGCCATTGGCCACCAGGTGGGACCCGATACCGCGGAAGGCAGCAGCGCCGGTGTCGGCGTGGCGGTGGGTACCAATGCCATCTGCGTCTCCGAGCACGCATCCTTCCACGTGCCCTGCCTGGCGCGTTACGAACCGCCGCAGCCGTTCGACGACTGGATTCACATTGCCGCGGTGATGGAGAACAAGCAGCCGCGCATCTATGTCAACGGCGTGCTGGTGCGCACCGGCGTCACCAGCACCAAGACCTTTAACTTCGCGTCCTTCTTTCGCATCGGCAATGTCGGCGTTGCGGGTATCCCCAACGCCTATCGAGGCGATCTGGACGAGATCTCGGTCTACAAGCGTGTGCTGACGGATGTGGAGATTCAGCAGATCTTCGACGCCGGCCGCGGCGGCAAGTGCAAGCCGGCCTGTCTCGCCAATCTGACCGAGGGCGTAACCACCGATCTCTGGGACACGGCGCAGGGCAGCAGCGTCTTGTCCACCAGCGGTCTGCTCGGCACGTCCGTGGCAACCGATCTGTTCGGCACCACGCTGAGTTCGGTAGAGCCCGGACACATCCTATTTCGCAACGACCAGCCGGACAACGCCGTGCACACGGTGGAGTGGCAGACCCCGCGCCTGATGACCGCCGAGCAGTTCAAGCTGCGTGCCTCGCACGACAACCTGGTCGATACCACGCGCGCCTTCCGCGAATTCCGGCTGTTCGGCTTCGATCCGCTCAGCAGCAGCTTCGTGCAGCTGTACCGCTCGCCCATCGTGTTTCCCTACGCCGGACCGTCCTCAATCCAGCCGCCGGATACCCGCGGAAGCCATTTGTACGCCTGTCCCAACATCCGACCGCTGGCCAGCAATCGCTTCCGTGCCGAATTCGTGCAGCGCGGCGCCGGCATCAACTCCGGCCCGCGCGTGTTCGAGTTGGACGGACTGGACACCGCGAACAACGAATGCGGACCCGACGGTCTGCTGGCGTGGTATCGCGGCGACGGCGACGCTCGCGATTCCATCGGCACCCGTCACGGCAGCTTGCAGAACGGCGCGACATTCGCCGCCGGACAGGTCGGAAACGCGTTCCGGCTCGACGGCGTGGATGACTACGTGGACATCGTCGCCGCGCCGCAACCACTCACGGCCTTGAGTGTGGACGCCTGGATCAGGGTCGATATCGATGCGCCAACGGCGCACGGCGGCGCCGTCTACGCGCGGCGTGATCCGCTGTCAGCTGAAGGCTTCATGGTGGTGGTGGCGGCTGACGGGCGCATCCAGGTCACGATGCGCACCAACCAGCCGGTCAGCGTCTACAACAGCGAACCGGGAGTGATCAGCCGCGGCGTGCTCCAACACCTCGCAGTGAGCTATGACCCGGCGACAGGTCCCAAGGCCTATCGGAACGGCGTCGAAGTGCCCCTGGTCCCGAATGGAGCTCCAGCAAGCGGCAATCTCATCCTCAGCAGCCAGCATGTCATCGGCCGCCGGCAGACCGCTGCGACCGGCGAAGGCGCGGTCGGTGCCCTGTATTTCAAAGGCCTGATTGACGAATTGCACATCTATCACCGGGCGCTGTCACCGACCGAAGTCCAGGAAATTTTCAGCACCGGCACGGACGGCATCTGCGGTCCGCAGGGCCCCGATATCGACCTCGCCTGCCTGATTACCGACAGCCCCGATCCGGTCGCCACCGGCGCGCCTCTGTCCTACACCGTGCAGGTCTCCAACCAGCACCCCGACGCGCCGGCCAGCGGCCTGAGTTCCACCTTCAGCCGTCCTGCGGGCAGCAGCTTCCTGTCTGCCGGCGGCGACGGCTGGAGCTGCACCGGTACCGGGCCAGTGAGCTGTACGCGCAGCACACCGCTCGCCAGCGCGGCCTCGTCCAGCTACACCGTGAACCTGACGGCGCCAAGCGCGGCGGGTTCGATCACCGCCGCCTGTTCGGTCAGTGGCGCACAAGTCGATCCGAACACCGCCAACAACAGCGACACGCAGAACACGCAGGTGCAGGCGGCGGACACCACGCCGAACGCCTTCGACTTCGACGACCCTGCTGGAGTGGCCGTCGGCAGCCTGCAGACCTCCAACAGTGTCACGCTCGCCGGCTTCAATGTGCCGCTGGCCATCAGCGTCAGCGGCGGCGAGTACAGCGTGAACAGTGCTGCATTCACCAGTGCGTCGGGCACGGTAAATGCCGGTGATAGGGTGCGCGTGCAGCACACCTCAGCAGGCGGCTGCACCACGACCGTGCTGACGGTGGGCAGCGTGAGCGGGCGCTTCACCTCGACCGCCCCGGTCAGCGGCACGCCGGGCACGCTGGATGCGTGTTTTGACACCGACGGCTACAAGGTCCGCGCCATTCCCAGCGGCAACTACCCCTCCCAGCAGGGGGATACGGTGTTCACCGTCATCGCGCAGTTTCTCCAAGTCCTGCCCGACGGCGGCGTGGTCGTGGCCTCGGGCGTCACCTCCATCAACGGCGCGCAAACAGTCGCAGGCTCGCTGTTTCAACTGCGCGCCGACGGCAGTGACGACACCGGCTTCAGTGGTGATGGCCTGGTGATCGGAAACAGCGCGGATAACGTGACCCTGGGGTTCAGCGCCTTCGAGCGGCAGAGCGATGGTCGCCTGGTAGCGGTCCTGCCGCTGCGCTCCAGCGGCAACATCGCGGTCCAGCGCTTCAATGCGGATGGCAGCCTCGACCCGGGTTTCGGCGTCTCGGGTTCGGCGGTGGTACCGCGCAGCCAGCTATGCAGCAGCGGCACGCTCTTGCCCACCGCAATGCTGATCGAGTCCGACGGCCGCATCGTCGTTGGCGGAACCTGCGATAACGGCGCCGGCGGTGGAAGCCCCACCTTTTCCAGCTACTTCCTGTTCCGGCTCAATGCCAATGGCTCGCTGGATGACGGCTCCGCGAACGACTCTACGCCCGGCGACGGCTTCAGCGTCGGCGATGGCAGCAACGGCATTTTCCTGAACGCCAACGCAGACCCCTTTTACAACTCTGGCGGGGAGGCACGTCAGGTGGTGCTACTGCCGCAGGATCGCGGCGCCGAGGGGCAGCACATTCTGGCCGTTATCGCGACGAATACAGTGAGCGGCGGAGCGCGCACCCAGCGGGGTGTGCTGTTCATCCGCCACCGGCCGGACGGCTCCCGCGACACCAGCTTTGGCAGCAATGGCCTGCGTGACATCGCCTTGCCCGCAACCAATCAGAACAACTCCGGTTTGCATGCCGCCAGCCAGAACGACGGCCGCATCGTCTTTGTCAGCAGCGCGGTGATTGGACGCGTGACCGCAGAGGGGGTGCTCGATGCCAGTTTCGGCGGCGACGGCTTGATTTTTCGTAATGGCCCCGGGTCATCGGCACCCTTCAACCATCGCGAACTGACCACTGACCTCGCCTCCTTCAGCGACTTCGATCCGCGTGCGCTGCTGGTCCAGCCGGACGGGCGCATCCTGCTCGCCGGTATGGGTGGCAGCGAGCCCTTCGTGAACGCGAGCACTCAGCTACGTGTGGCGCGCCTGCTGGCGGATGGCACGCCGGATCTGAGCCTGGGTGATGATCGCATCGAGATTCCCGCCATCAATACCCGCGGATACAACAGGGAGCCGGTGACGCTCGGTCTGGACGGGCAGGGCCGCATTCTGCTGGCAGCGATGAGTGGCGAGGGCGATACGGTGACCGACCGGCCGGTGGTCGCACGCCTGCTTGGTGCCACCGGTATCGAGCCGAACATTCGCCCCGACGCTTTCAGCTTCACCGACCAGACCGCGGTGCCGGTCAACACCACCCGCACCTCCAATCCGATCACGGTGGCGGGACTGGGCACGGGCGCCTCTGCCTTGATCCGCGTTGATGGCGGCACCTATTCCATCGGCTGCACCGGCACCTTCACCGATGCAATGGAGAAAGTGCAGAACGGGCAGACCGTCTGTGTGCGCCACACTAGTGGCGTCGGCGAAGGTGTATCGGTGAACACCACCCTGCGCGTCAGCGCGGGCGCGGACGAGTTTAGCGATGTCTTCACCAGCACCACACCCGGACAGCCAACCGTGCTGGAGTTCTCGGTGGATAGCCAGGACGTCAGCGAAGGTGCGGGTACGATCAACGTCACCATCACGCGTTCCGGTGGCACGACCGGCGCCGCCTCGGTTGTCATCTCCAGCTCGGACGGAACGGCGACCGTGACCGATGGCGACTATCAGGCACTGAGCACGTCGATCAACTTCGCGGCCGGCGAGACCTCTCGTCCGGCACAGGTCACGATCAACGATGACGATCGCGACGAGCCCACGGAAAACTTCCGTCTGCGTCTCGCCTCGCCGAGTGCCAACGCCTCGATCGGGGCGCGGTCCAGCATGACCGTCAACATCCTGGACAACGACGATCCTCGCCCGGGAACGCTGCAATTCCAAAGCAACGCCGTCAACGTCGCCGAGAACGCTGGCAGCGTCTTGCTGACGGTGACGCGCACCGGCGGCACGGACGGCGCCGTCTCCATCGTCGTTGCGACCGCCAACGGCAGCGCCACCGCCGATGGCGAAGGCCAGCCCTCGCAAGACGATTACCAATCGCGGAACGAGACCTTGAGCTGGCTTTCCGGTGACGCCACACCGAGAACCGTGACCGTTCCGATCCTCGACGACACCCGCGTCGAGGGCGACGAAACCTTTTCCGCCAGCCTTTCCAATCCCACGGGCGGCGCCCTTCTCGGCATGCCCAGCGGCGTCACCGTTACGATTCTGGATAACGAAGTGGCGATGCCGGGCACCTTGCAGTTCTCCAATGCCACGTACGCCGTCACCGAGAACGGCGCGCTCGCCACCATCGACGTGACCCGCGTCGGCGGCATCGATGGTGCGGCGTCCGTGGATTACGCCAGCAGCGACGGCACGGCCCAAAATCCTGCGGATTACCTGTCCGCGACCGGCACGCTGGAATGGGGTAACGGGGAAGCGGGCGTGAAGAGTTTCACGGTGATGATCGTCGATGACACGTCCGACGAATCTGATGAAGCGCTAAATCTGACGCTGAGCAATCCTACGGGCGGTGCGGTGCTCGGCACGCCCTCATCCGCAACCCTCGTCATCACGGACGACGAAGCCGATCGCGGCCGGGTACGCCTGGTTGCGGCGAACTTTGATCTGGCGGCCGACACCCTGTTTGTGTGCGCAGTGCGTGAGCAAGGCAGCGCCGGTGTGCTGCGTGTGCGCGGCAACCTGGGCGCTGTCACCGACGTCGCGTTCCGGTCCAATCGTGCTGACCCTGACGTATTGATCTGGTCCGACGGCGACACAGCGCCGAAATGCTTCGACCTCACTGCCTCGACGCAGGCCGGTGCGGCTGATTTTTCACTGACCTTGTCGGGTCTCGACGGCACGACGCTCGGTACTCCTTCCAGTGCCGCGGTGAGCCGCTTCGGCCCCGGCAACACCGGGCGCTCCAGCAGTTCGCTGCGCCTCGGCGGGTCGGATCTCATTCTCACCGAGCGCTTCCGCGAAGATGATGGCAGCGTCTCGCTCCAGATCCGGCGGCCGAGCGGCACCTCGGCGGTACAGGTCCGCGTCCGCACCTTGGCGGACTCGCTGGTCCCCGGCGATGCCAGCGCCACGGCGGGCGATGATTTCACACCGGTGGACACCGTCGTCGCGTGGGCTGCGGGCGATACCTCCTCAAAGCTCGTGAACACCGGCATCACGGCGGACAGTCTCGAAGAAGGACCCGAGTGGTTTTCCGTGATCATGCAAGACCCGGATGATCCGGCTACGGCGCTGGGCGTCCCGGTCATGCGGCTACGCATAGACCCGGCGGATGCGGGCCGCATTCGCTTCAACGGCGATCCGTTTGAAACTCGCGAAGGCCGTCCGGGAGTGATCCAGTTGCGGCGCGAAGGTTCCACCGCGGGTGCGGTCAGCGTCACGTTCACAGCAGAAGCTCATTCCGGGACCAGTGCGAGCCCCGGCGAGGATTTCATTGCCACAACTCAAACCGTATCGTTTGCCGATGGGCAAGATCGTGTCGAAGTAGTAGTACAGACGCTGGTCGATACCGTGGATGAGGCTGCCGAGACGGTACAGCTAAGGCTCAGCAACCCGCTCGGCGGAGCGTCTCTGGACGGAGACCCATTCAGCCCTGAACCTCTGATCGCTTCGTTGCGAATACTGGATGGGCCGGTAGCTCGCATCGCACCGTCTTCGATTACACAGCTTGAGCCGGAAGCACTTCAGGAGCTCAGCGTCCGCATCGATCTCAGCGTTGCCACCGACGTCGATGTCGTCGTGCCGCTAATTCTGGAGCCGACGGTATCTGGCGAGACCGCCGTCACGCGCGATGCAGATTTCCAGCTGGCTGCCGACAGCATCACGATTCCGGCAGGTCAGCTGTCAGCCGCAATACCGCTGACCTTGTTGCCGGACAATGCGATTGAAGCGGACGAGACCCTGCGCATCGGACTGGGCAGCGCCGTCGGCGCAACGATCGATCCGCTGGCGCGCACGTTGACCTTGGTGTTGTCGAATGACGATTCTCATGGCTCCCTGCAACTCCCTTTCGCCACCCAAGTCGTCGACGAGAGCGGGGGAGTCATCACCCTGCGCGTTCAACGCACCGGAGGCAGTATCGGGCCAGTCAGCGTTCGCGTAAGCACGGTGGATGGCACCGCTACTGCGGCTGACGGGGATTACCAGGCAAGTACGACGACACTGAACTGGGCCAATGACGACGCGGAAGAAAAGTTCTTTCAGGTACGCATCAACGAGGACCTTCGCGACGAGCCCGATGAGGTCTTTCGCGTCATGCTCTCGCAGCCCGGCGGCGGCGCGCTGCTGGGCCCGGCGAGCACCGAAGTCATCATTCTGGACAACGATGTTGCCGCGCGTGGGAGTTTGCAGTTCTCCAGCGCCACCTACTCCGTTGCAGAGAACGGCACGCTCGCCAACATCGGCGTGACCCGCGTCGGCGGCACCGACGGAGCGGTATCTGTGAACTACGCCACCGCCAACGGCACTGCCGTGAGTCCGGCGGACTACACCGCTGCCACCGGCACGCTGAACTGGATCAACGGCGAGGGAGGCACGAAGAGTTTCTCGGTGATGATCATCGATGACTCCACTGCAGAATCCAGCGAAACGGTAAACCTTACGCTCAGCAATCCAACTGGAGGCGCAAATCTGGGCACGCCCGCCAGCGCAGCGCTTACGATTATAGATAACGAGCCGGGCCGCGGTGCGATAAGACTGCTGGCGAGCCGCTTTGAAACCGGTAACGACCTGCTCTTCATCTGTGCGGTGCGCGAGAACGGCGTTGCCGGGCAGGCTTCGGTGCGCCTGCTAGTAGAGGGTCAGGCGGTGCGTATTCAGCCCGCCACCAGTCCGATCATGAGCTGGGCGGATGGGGAGGACGAACCCCGCTGCGTGGACCTGGACGTGCAAATCGGTTCGGGTGCGCCTGACTTCACCGTTCGACTGGAGCCGTTCGGCACCGGGACTGTGCTCGGCTCTCCATCGAGCGCGACGGTGGATCGCTTCAATCCGCCCGGCGGGGACCGGGGGCCACTGTCGTTACGGCTGGGTGATTCCGATACCGATACTGCGATCGCCGCATCTGAAGCAGACGGCGCTCTGTTGTTGGAGGTGACCCGTCCGCGTGGATCGTCCGCAGCCAGTGTTCGCGTTCGCACGGTAGCTAACAGCTTCGGTTCGACCATCGCCTCTGCGACTGAGGGTGCCGATTACTTACCCGTGGACGTGGTGCTGAATTGGGCTCAAGGAGATGTAGCGCCCAAGCCAATCACCATCCCCATCGTCGATGATGGCGTAGCCGACCCCGGAGAGGCATTCTCGGTGCTGATGCAGGATCCGAGCGATCCGCAACTGGCGCTAGGCATTCCGGTCAAACGTGTTTTCGTCGTGTCCAATTCCGCCGGACAGCTGCGTCTCAGCGCTCCCGCCTACTCGACGGATGAAGGCGAGCCGGCACCGATCGAAATACAGCGCATCGGCGGTACGGCTGGACAAGTGAGCGTCACGCTGACGACGAGTGCGGCGACAGGCCCTTCCGCTGCAGCCGCTGGCCGCGACTTTTTGCCCCGGGCTCACACTGTCACTTTCGAACAGGATCAGACCAGCGCCGTTTTCGAGGTCGATACGCTTACCGATCTGGTCAGCGATCCTGACAGTCAAGTGCTACTGCGTCTGAGCGATCCAGCAGGCGGCGCCACAATCGGGAGCCCGTCT
Source organism: Panacagrimonas sp. (assembly GCA_052387335.1). Taxonomy (GTDB): domain Bacteria; phylum Pseudomonadota; class Gammaproteobacteria; order Nevskiales; family Nevskiaceae; genus Panacagrimonas. The sequence continues at coordinate 44,498 of JBQTJH010000109.1, forward strand.
GAAGCAGCGCTGACCATCCGCGACCTTCCGGTCGTCGGCTTCCAGCAGACGGCATCTTCCGTTGAGGAACCTGGACTGGGATTTTTCGTACTGCATCCCGTGCGGGTCTTTCTGTCAGTCCCGTCGGACCGAGACGTGACGATCCCAATCATCATCGAACTGGTATTGGCAGGACAGACCGCTGCCGCACAAAGCTCAGATTTCGTTCTCTCTCCCAGCAGTATTTCCATACCAGCAGGCCAAACGAGCGCGAGTGTCCTGGTTCACATATTTTCGGATAGCTCTGACGAACCCGACGAGACAATTCGCCTGGGGCTTGGAACAGCGGAGAACGCGGTAGTTGATCCTGCAAGCCGTGTGCATAGACTCACAATTTTGGACAGTAACGAGCCGCAACGTGGAACCTTGCAGTTCTCGTCCGCTAGCGTGAACGTTTCCGAATCACGAAGCTCGGTGACGCTCATCGTCACTCGAACGGGAGGGACTGACGGCAGCGTGTTCGCAACCGTGTCTACCGCCGACGGAACCGCGACCGCTGCCGACGGCGACTACACGCCCCGAAACGTCCAGATCAGCATTGGAGACGGCGCCACGAGTGGCTTTGCCCAAATTTTGATCGGAAGCGACACACGCTTTGAGGGCGACGAAACCTTCGTCGCCACCCTCTCCGAGGTTATCGGTGGCGCCACGTTGGGCGCCCCGGCCGGCGTGACCATCAACATTATTGATGATGATGCCCCGGTCCCCGGCACGCTGCGCTTTACCGACGCGCGCTACGCGGTAAATGAGAACGGCACACTGGCGACGATATCCGTCGTGCGCGAGGGCGGGACAAACGGACCCGTTGCAGTCAACTACGCCACAAGCGATGGCACGGCAACCTCACCGGCGGACTACACGGCTTCCAGCGGCACCTTGAGGTGGGCAGATGCGGAGACGGGTTCCAAGAGCTTCACCGTAATGATTCTGGACGACAGCTCTAACGAGGCAGACGAGACGGTAAACCTCACGCTCAGCAATCCGACTGGTGGTGCGATGCTGGGGAGCCCCGCAGCCGCAATTCTGACCATCGCTGACAATGATAATGCAGGCACTGTCCGGTTCGTGGCAGACCAATTC
>JBQTJH010000110.1:0-7771 GCA_052387335.1 Panacagrimonas sp.
AGGTACGGTTATACCACCGCGGCGCCCCTTCCTTGCGCGGCCCAAACGCGACCTCCGCCGCCGCGATAATACATATGACAACAGACCCTAGCCTGACCGCATGAGCCGTTATCGATTCTGCCCGCAGTGTGCACAGCCCCTGGAGTCCATGGTCATGGGCGGTATGCCGCGCCAGGCCTGCATTGCGCCGCGCTGCGGCTTTGTGTTCTGGGACAACCCGACGCCGGTGGTGGCAGCCATTGTCGAGCATGAGGGCAAGATTGTGCTGGCGCGTAACGCCGCCTGGCCCAAGGACTGGTACGCGCTGGTGACGGGTTTTCTGGAGCGCGACGAAGACCCGGCCGAGGGCGTGATGCGCGAGGTCAAGGAAGAACTGAACCTGGACGCGCAGGCCGCGAACTTCGTCGGCCTGTACGAATTTCGCCGCATGAATCAGCTGATCATCGCGTATCACGTGCCGGCTACCGGCACGATCAAGCTCAACGAAGAACTGGTGGATTACCGCAGCGAGGCGTTCGACCAGGTGCAGTATTGGGAAGCCGGCACCGGCTACGCGCTGCGCGACTGGTTGCGCAGCAAGGGCTTTGATCCACAGGTCGTGGGCTGGGCGCGCGGCGCCGGTTGAGTCTTGCGGACGTGAGGTTTCCCATTCCGCGACGCCGGCTGGGGCGATCCCAGCTGGTGGTCTCGGCGCTAGGCCTGGGCTGCATGGGCATGTCCGAGTTCTACGGACCCAGCGAAGAACGCAGCAATCTCGACGTGCTCGAACGTGCGCGTGATCTGGGCGTGAATTTTCTCGACACGGCCGATATGTATGGCGTCGGTCGCAATGAGCAGCTGATCAGCCAAGTGCTGCGCAAACGCCGGCACGAGACGGTGCTGGCAACCAAGTTTGGATTCCTGCGGGCCGAGGACGGCAGCATGCTGGGGCTGAGCGGCAGACCGCAGTATGTGCGACGTGCCTGCGAGGCCAGCCTGCGCCGTCTGCGCGTGGATCACATCGACCTGTACTACCTGCACCGTGTTGATCCGTCCGTGCCGATCGAGGAAACGGTGGGCGCTATGTCCCGCCTGATCGAGGCCGGCATGGTGCGGTATCTCGGTTTGTCCGAAGTCTCTGCATCAAGCTTGCGTCGCGCCAGCACGGTCTATCCAATCACTGCGCTGCAGTCCGAGTATTCGCTGTGGACTCGGGATGTGGAAGCCGAAATCCTGCCGGTCTGTCGCGAACTCGGCACCAGCCTGGTGGCGTGCAGCCCCTTGGGCCGGGGGTTTCTCAGCGGCAGCATTGGCAAGCCGGAGGATCTAGACCCGCAGGACTGGCGTCGCAGCAACCCGCGATTCGAAGCAGAGAATCTTCGGCGCAACCTGGCATTGGTCGAGGCCCTGAGTGAGATGGCACGCGCCAAGCAATGCACGCCGGCGCAGCTCGCGCTGGCCTGGCTGCTGCGTCAGGCATCGGATGTGCTGCCTATTCCGGGTACCCGTCATGGCCAACGCCTGGAGGAGAATCTTGCCGCCACGCAGATCATGCTCAGCGCCGACGACATCGGTGCGCTGAAACAATTACCGATGCAACACCCGATCCACGGTGATCGCTATTCATCCGAGTGCATGGCCCTGCTCAATGCCTGATGGTCCGCCGGATCACGTCGGCCGATCCGCAAGCCACGCGCTTTCGCATCGCTATCTGGGCTTCACCGTGATGTTGCCCGACGACGAGCGCGCACGCAGGTCCGGCCGGTACATGCCCTCGCCATAAGCCGGCGGCACCAGATAGGTGCCCGCGCTCGTCGCCTTGATCCGGTACACCACCTCGCTCATGTCCGGCCCCATGTCGACGTAGAAGATGGTGCGATCCTCGCGAACATCGGCGTAAGACATCTGCGCGCGTGTACCCGGCTGGCAGATTGCGCAGGTCCAGCCAGTGGCAGTGCCCTCGTCCGAGCTGTCCTGAAGCTCATCCAGCGACACCTGTCCGATCGGCGTCTGCGCGCCCGCCGCTGGCGCCACTCTCTCGAAGCCGCCGGGAAGCAGGTCGATCAGCGCCAGCTCGCTATAGCGGTCGCGGCTTAGCGAACGGAACTTCAAACGCACGGTGACTTCTTCACCCTGTGCGACTTCGCTTACGGTTTTGCCTGCCGCATCGGTGTATTCGCGCAGGATCTCGAAACCCTGACGCAGCGGTGCTTGATCGGGTTCTGCATCGAAGCCGCTTTGCGACAGCAATACGAACGCGGGCAATCCGCCCGAATTCTGGAAGCGCAGCTTGATCGCCTCGCCGCTGACATCAAACTTCGGGAACAGGCCTGCTGGCAATCTGACCGGTTGCGGCTGGCCGTCCTTGAGCACTGCTGCGGCATTCAGCGTGCCCAGCGCTTGCGGGGCGACCTGCGCTGCGTAGGCATCCAGCGCCATCAAGCTGCTGGCAGCGGACAGCGAATGAGTACGGCCCTGATTGGTGCGCTGAGCGATGCGGTCCAGCAAGGCGGGCGATTGATCTGCAAGCTGCTCGGGGAAGTGACGTGAAGCCAGATACAACCACAGGGCGTCGCTGGTCATGGCGTCGTACCAGCGGTCACCTTCCACCGCTTTCAGCTCAATCTTGTCGAACAGGGCTCTGGCCTCATCGTTCTGCTTCATCAAGAGCATGGCCGCAGCCAGGTAGGCGCCAGCGGCATCGTTGCGCCAGGTCTTGGCGTAGCGCGTGTCCAGGCGTTCGCGCAGTCGGCTGGCGTCCGCACCCAGGGTCTGACCCTGGCGCGTCAACAGATACAGCGCGTAGGCGCCGATCCGATCCTGTTCGAGCGTATCGCCGTCGCGCGCCGCGAGCTGGCGCAGATAGGCGTTGCCCTGATCCAGCAGATCGCGCGGAACAGACTGTCCGCGCTCGCCGGCTTCGACCAGCACATGCTGCGCATACACGGATACAAAGTCCTGCGTCTCGAATCCACCAGGCCAGTTGCGGTACGCCCCGTCCGGCGTCTGGCGTGCGCGCAACTCGTCAATCAGTTTTGCAACACTCATCCCCTCAGCAGCCTGCACGTGGCCGAACTCCGGCTGCTGTGCCAGCACCACGGCTGGCATCGCCTGGCTCACGAGTTGCTCGGTGCAGGCGTAGGGATAATGCTGCAAGTACGCGACAAACCCGCGCGCCAGACTCAGCGGCAACATGGAAATGCCGGCTTCCTGTTCGCGGAACTGCGGATAGAGCTGGCGCGGCACCACTATCTCAAGGGTCTTGCCCGGCGCAAGGCTGCCAGCGCTGAGCGTGGTCTGGTAGGGCACCGCCGGACGTACCGACACGCTCGCACTGCGCGTTGCCGACTTGCTGCCGAGCATTGCGCTGAACCTAAGCTCCACGTCACCCAGTTCGCGCGTTGCCTTGAGGGCGAAACGCACGGTGGACTCGCGACCTTCGGCCACGGTTATCGACGAGTCCTCAGGTCCGACAATCTGCAGTCCCTTGCCGGTACTGAGTTTGAGCGCGAGCTTGGCGTCGGCGCCCGATCCTTCCGCTTGATTGGAAACACCGAGGCTGACTTCGAAGGTATCGCCCGGCGCCACGAAGCCCGGCACATTGGGCGAGAGTACGAAATCACCACGCACCAGGCTGCTGCCCTCGAATACACCGATGGCCTGACCCGATACGGCAAGTGCCATTACGCGCAAACGGCCGTTGAAATGATCAGGCACGGTGTAGCGCAGCACGCGCTCGGTGGTGTCAGCGTCCACGATGCCCGACCAGTACGCCACCGGCACATCACTCTTGCGGCGGAAGGGATTCAGATGCTGCGCCAGCAGACCATCAGCGTCGCCGCCGGGTGCGGCCTGCATCTGTGCAAGACGGAACTCCGGCAGGATCAGATCCAGGATCTGAACCGTGCCCACGTCCAGGCTGCGCTTCTGGAACAAGTACGCGATGGGGTCCGGGGTCAGGTAGCGGGCCACTTGCAGAATGCCCTCATCTACCGCGAACAAGATCAGTTTCGATGGTCTATCGGTCCTGTAGCGAAATTCTGCGGTGTCGCCGGGCTTCACGCGTGCAGGCAGCGTCACCTCGACCTTGCTGCGTCTGGCGCCGACATTGATCGAGAACGGTGCCACGCCATAGCTATGGGGGCTGGTGTAAATCTCGGGCGAGCCCGGGTCGCGCACGAAGCTCACGCTCACATAGGCGTTGCCTTCGATGCCTGCGGGCAGGGTGATGCGCTGCGTGCTCGCGGTGGTGTCGCTGCGAAACCACTGCCAGGCATAGACCTTGTCGCGCTCGATGGTGATCAGGCCGGCGCCGCTGTAGGGCGCGTTGATCTGTAGTTCCAGCGTTTCACCCGGCGCGTAGTCCGGTTTGGACAAGGCCAGTTGCAGCTCAGCGTTCTTTTCCAGTCGCGCTGACAGATTGGCGTTGCCAGCTACGGTGTAGTCGATGCGCGCCAGCTGCTGACCGCCGCCGTCCTGAACCACATAGGCGTAGGAGCCTGGCGTGGTCGAGTCCAGTTTCAGCCGATATCCGGTCGCAGGAATGCTGAGCGGCTCATCCGATAACTGGGTTTCGCGCTTGCGGGATTCGTACTTGAACTGACCGTTGCGCTGCTTGACCAGGGTCGACACATATTTCGATTCAATCCGCTTGAGGCGCAAGGCATTCGCTTCGATCTTCGCGAGCCGCGCGTCCACCGCAATCAATTGCGCACTGCGCTCCGAGTTGCGTCCCACATACGTCAGATCGCCATCGGCCTTGGTGCCGACCAGGAAGGGCATGCTCGACACCAACTGCGTGACATCGGCCGCAACGCCGCGACCGCCCTGTGCCTCGAAGCCTTGCGCGACCAACTGCAGACGGTACGTGGCCTTGGCAAAGCGCTGCAGACGCAGATCGATTTCCGCCGCGCCCTGCGCATTGGTCCGGGTCTCACCAGCTCTTCGTTGAAGCCTTCGCGTGCGGCCTGCGGATCGGAGAACGAATAGTCCGGATAAGCAGAAAATTTCGGCAGGCTCGGCGACAAGCGCAGAGTGGCCGTGACGCGTCGCGATTCGGCCGGTGCGCCAAATAGATTCTGCAGATCGATCCTGGCCTTGAGTTGCTCGGGGGCAACCCAGCCCGACTCACGCTGTTGCGACAGGCTTACGCGCATCTTCAAGCGGTCGGGCTCGAACTCGCGCACCAGCACCGTGACGGAGCCCACCAGATCACGCCGATTACGATCGCGCACCACCATCAGGCTGAAGGTCCAGGTGCCGGTGGGCGAGGCGATTTTTGTGGCGTGGCGGATGTCTTCGAAACCGTTGTCGGATAACGACAGCTTTTCCCTGCGCACGATCTGGCCGCGCGGATCGGTGACTTCCAGTTGCAGCGGCAGACCTTGTGGCAGCGCGCGCCAGTCCTGCGTGCGCACGATGGCACCGAGACGAATCTCTTCGCCCGGCCGATACACGCCGCGATCCGAGAACAGGTAAGCGCTGAGCGCCGCGCGATCGGCGTTGTTGGCGATGCCGCCGACATCGAAACGCGACAGATCCAAATCGCGCAGGCGATAGTCCAGCGGCAGGAAGCTGGTGTCGCCATCTTTACGTGCCAGCAGCATCACCGGTTGTTGTTCACGGACAAAATCCTTGAGCGCGGGAAAGCGGGTGTGACCCTGCGCGTCCGTGGTCTGTTCCAGCACCGGCAGACCGTTGCGGCCGATCACTTCGACGCGTACAGAGTCAACCGGCTCGCCGCTGTGGATGGACTGCACGAACACATCCGAGCTGCCGTCCAGATTGCGCTTGACCAGAAGGCCGAGATCGGTGACCACGATCAGGCGCGTGTCGACTACCGGTGCATCAAAGCTATTGCCCCATTCGTTGACCTGTTGCGTACTGACAGCGCGATTGGTTTCTGCGTCCCAGGCTTCGAGCTTGAGCAGGAAGATGCCGCGTCGATCACCGGCCTCGTCCTTCAGATACGGCGCAAGATCCAGCGCGCTGTACGCGGCCTTGCCCGGCTCAAGCGCGGCGAGTCGTTCAGTTTTGGAAAAGCGCTCGCTGAGATTGTCCTCGTTCAAGCTCCAGCCGTTGAACTCGGGTTTGGAAAAATCGCCACGCGTCTGCGACACCAGATGCTGCAACTGCCGCGGCAGCAGTCGCGAGACCTCTACCTTCATCGTCGGCACATCGCGCGACACGATGTTGAGCTGCTTGGGTCCGGACATGGCGAGCAGCGATCCCGGTGCGACCACGCGCAGTTCGCGTGGATACTCGGGCACACGCAGCACGCGTTCCTGTGTCTGACCCAGACGGTAGCCGCCGAAGGAGCTCAGTCCGCGCTCCAGTCGCACATAGGCGTAGCGGCCGGGCGCGGCGCGATAACGGAAGGATTGCAGCTCGCTGTTGTCGCGATCCCCCACCATGGTCTCGAGCGGCAAGGGCGACGCAGTATCGATTACGCGACTGTCCACCCCTTGCGTCCAGTCGTAAGGCTGACCGGGATTGGACTCGGCGAAGGCTTCCTGGATACGCGGATCGGGATGCGCCAAGGGCAGCAGCCAGGCTTTCAATCGTGTCGGCAGATCCTGTTGCGCCACCGGAAAATTGAATTCGACGATGGCGACCTGTTGCGGATCTTCGTTGTCGTCGCGCGCCAGATCGAGCTTCAGCTCCTTGACTGCCAGTGAATCGAGCCCGGGTATTTTCACCTCGGCTGTGAGCATGTCGGGACTAGGGTTGCCGCCGCGTGCGGCACGCAGACCCCGCTCGATCTCGAATACCAAGCGCCCTTCCTTGTCCGGTACCTTCAGCGCCTCGGTGCTGATGTCCGCTTCCAGCCCGAGTTTGTCGTAGCTCACTCGGAACGCCACGGCGCCCAGATCGCGTTCCTTGTCGTCGGCGACCTTGTCGAACAGCTTGAGGGTGATGCGTTTCTCCAGATCTCGCGCATCCACTGCGTGACTGAAGCGCAAACGCAGCACGGCTTTCTTGTCTGCGGCGACCAGCGGGTCCTGATGGAATTCAGCGTTCTGGACCTCGGCGGTGAAGGCGGCAGAAGAGAACTCCAGATCGGTACGCGTCAGACGCAGGAACTCGGCGATCAAGCCGCGCTTGGCCAGCTTGATCTCGAAACGCTGCCCGACCGGCCAGTCCTGCGCCGGGTCGAAGGCGAGGGCGCGGTCGTCCTGCCAGCGCCACTGTCCGGGATGCTGCGGCTGCAAGCGTGGCAGGTGGATGCTGAGCGGCTTGCCGACAGCATCAAGCGGTGCTGCCGACTCCGAGAATTTCAGCAGCAGCGCCTGCGGTGAGCCGGGAGGATCGCATTCGTAGCAGGTGCGTGTGGGCGCGACGATCTCTATATCGACCTGCTGCGGTTTGGGCTGCGCCTGATACCAGCGCCAGCCTGCAAACGCGCCGGCGACGACCAGCACGCTCAAGGCAATGACGCCAGCACTCTGGCGCGGCTTTTCGCGCATGACGCTGCGCAGGTGATGGATGGCAACACCCAGCGATGCGAGCAGGCGATTCAACCAGAGCGGCGCCCGCCACTGCACCGAGCCGAAAATGGCGGTGAGTACGCGCGCGATCTGCGTCCACACCACTCCCAGACTGCGCGATAGCCTTCCGAACACCGCCATCCGATTTCTCCCCGCGACCGTCGCGGGGCGCGAGCCCCACCTGACGGGCCCATTCTAGGGAGAGGCGCGACACCCGGACGTCAGCGCCGCAAAAAAGACCTGCGGATACGCACTCAAGTCTTGGAGTCTTGACCGCGATGGTCGAATCCCGGCGCTTACCCGAA
>JBQTJH010000111.1:0-18500 GCA_052387335.1 Panacagrimonas sp.
GCGCATCGCTCAATCGCTGCATGAACCCAGTTTATGACCATCACCCCAGCGCGAATAGGGTTTTGAGATAGGTTCTACACAGATCGCGTTCTGTACGTGGTGTGGACGGAGCGTGGTCCCCACGGCATCCGCATTATCTCGGCCCGTAAGGCCAGCCCCGGCGAAGCGCGCCAATACGAGGACTAAGCCATGAGCAAGGAAATGCCCGAACTCGATTTCAGCAAGGCCAAGCGCAACCGCGATATTCCGCATTTGGCTCGTCTCCAGAAGGATAACGAGAGCAAGGAGCGCATCACGATCCGGCTCGATGCCGATGTGCTGGCTTGGTTCCGTGCGCAGGTCGATGGCGGCGGCAACTATCAGACGCTCATCAACGACACGTTGCGTGCCGCCATGAACGCCGACGATGCCCCGCTCACCGTGCGCAAGCTGCGCGAGGTGCTGCGACAGGAGTTGCACGCGGCCTGAAACGGCAGCAGCAAACGCGGTATCCGAATCAACGATAGCGGTGCTCGAAGACTCTATCGACATGAAGCCCGAATGCCGCCGAATGCCGGCTAAAATCCCTGTCCATGCTCCAGTCGATTCCGATTTCCGCTCCTTCGGCTTCGACACTCTGGGGGGTCGCCGGCTTCGATGAGGTGGGGCGTGGGTGTCTGGCAGGCCCGGTGTTTGCGGCGGCGGTTGTTCTTCCCCCAGGCGCGATCATTGACGGGTTGAATGACTCCAAGAAACTCACCGCCGCGCAGCGCATGGACGTGGCAGAACGGCTAAGAATCGCGGCAGTGGCTTATGCGATCAGTCGCGCGGAACCTGAGGAGATCGACCGTTTGAACATCCTGCAGGCGAGCTTTCTGGCGATGCGGCGCGCGCTTGCCGCGCTCAACGCGCGACCTGGCGACTGCTGGGTGGATGGTAATCAGAATCCCAAGCTCGGCTTGCCGACACGCCTGATCGTGGGCGGAGACGGAATCGAGCCCTGCATCATGGCCGCTTCGGTCCTGGCCAAAGTGGCGCGCGACCAAGAGATGGAGCGTCTGTCTATCCAGTATCCCGATTACGGGTTTGCGCAGCACAAGGGCTATGGAACGCGGGCGCATCTCGCTGCGCTGCGTCGCTTCGGAATCAGCCCGCTGCACCGTCTGAGCTTTGCGCCCTGCGCAGAGGCTGCGGCGCGGGGCTCATCGATGAGTGGGCGACAGGACGTGGCGCCCTGATGTTCGTTCACCTGCGCCTGCACACGGAGTTTTCGCTCAACGACGGTCTGATCCGCGTGGAGCCGCCGAAGCGCAAGGGTGTGGAGGGCGCCACATTGTCGGCCCAGGTTGCGCGGCTGGGCATGCCCGCGGCGGCACTGACTGATCGCATGAATCTGTTTGCGATGGTGAAGTTCTACAAGTCGGCGGAAAGCGCGGGCGTCAAGCCCATTGTCGGCTGTGATCTGTGGCTGGCGGAGCGCGATAAAGGAGAGGCGCCCGAGCGCATCACCCTGCTGGTTCAGAACCAGATCGGCTATCGGAATCTCACGCAGCTCATCTCGCTTGGCTACACCGATGGGCAGGCCAAGGGGCTGCCGCTGATCGAGCGCGCCTGGTTGCCCGACTTGTCCGATGGACTGATCGCTCTGAGCGGACGTGACGGCGGAATTTGTCGCGCGGCCGCGCAGCGAAACGTCGATGCCGCGATGGCTGCGGTTGAAGAATTATCCGCGCTGTTCCCGGATCGCCTGTACCTGGAGGTGGCGCGCTGTCAGCGTCCCGGCGACGAGGAATGGGTTGCAGCTGCATCGGCGCTCGGCCGGTATTTCGGCGTACCGCTGGTCGCCACCAATGATGTGCGCTTCCTGCATCGCAAAGATTTTGCTGCCCACGAGGCGCGTGTGTGTATCGCGCAGGGTCGGGTGCTGAGCGATGACAAGCGTCCGCGTGAGTTCACCGAACATCAGTACCTCAAGTCGCCCGAGGAGATGCGCGAGCTGTTCGCCGACCTGCCTCAAGCCCTGGAGAACAGCCTGGAGATCGCGCGCCGCTGCACACTGAATCTGAAATTTGGCACGTATCACCTGCCGAACTTCCCGGTGCCGCAGACGGACACCACCGACAGTTACTTGAAGGGCGTGTCACACGAAGGACTGCGCGAACGGCTGACCCAGATTCAGATCGCGCAGCCCGAGAGCGTGTATCGGGAACGACTGGATTACGAACTCGGCATCATCGAGAGAATGGGCTTTGCTGGCTATTTTCTAGTGGTTTCCGATTTCATCCGCTGGGCCAAGAGCAACGGCTGCCCGGTGGGACCGGGACGCGGCTCGGGCGCCGGTTCGCTGGTGGCCTACTCCATCGGCATCACCGATCTGGACCCGCTGCCGTACAACCTCCTGTTCGAGCGATTCCTCAATCCGGATCGCGTCTCCATGCCCGACTTCGACGTCGATTTCTGCATGGACAATCGCGATCGCGTGATCGAATACGTCTCGCAGAAGTATGGTCGAGACCGTGTGGGACAGATCATCACGTACTCGACCATGGCGGCCAAGGGCGTGGTGCGCGATGTGTGCCGCATCATGGGCCACAGCTGGGGATTCGGTGATCGCATCGCCAAGCTCATTCCGAATACGCCGGGCGCCACGCTCGCCGAATCGGTAGACGAGGTGCCGGAACTCAAGCAGGCCTACGCGCAGGAAGAAGATACGCGCGCGGTGTTGGATCTGGCACTGGAACTCGAAGGCCTGACCCGCGGCGTCGGAGTGCATGCGGGTGGCGTCATCATCGCGCCGCAGCCGCTCACCGAATACGCGCCGCTGCTGTGTGAACCCGGTGGTGCGGGTATGCGCAGCCAGTTCGATATGAAGGACATCGAGAGTATCGGCTTGGTGAAGTTCGACTTCCTGGGTCTGAAGACGCTGACCATCATCCAGACCGCCATCGAAACCATCGCCCTGGCGCGCGGCCGGCATGTGGATGTCCTGGCCTTGCCGCTGAACGATGCGAAAACCTACGAGCTGTATGCCAGCGGCGACACCAGCGCCGTGTTCCAGATGGAATCGCCCGGCATGCAGCGGGCCTCGCGTGATCTGAAGCCCGACACCTTCGAGGACATCATCGCCTTGGTGTCGCTGTACCGGCCGGGACCGATGGAGCTGATCCCCGAATACTGCGCACGCAAGCGCGGCGATTCGCCGGTGACTTATCTGCACCCGGATATGGAACCCGTGTTGAATCCGACCTACGGCATCTTTGTGTATCAAGAGCAGGTCATGCAGATGTCGCAGCGGCTGGCCGGATACACGCTCGGCGGCGCCGATCTGCTGCGACGTGCCATGGGCAAGAAGAACGCCAAGGAGATGGCGCAGCAACGCGAGGTGTTCACCAAGGGCGCGCTGGGCAAGGGCATTTCCGATGAGACCGCGACCGCGGTGTTCGACCTCATGGAGAAGTTCGCCAACTACGGCTTCAACAAGTCGCACGCGGCGGCCTATGCGCTGGTCAGCTATCAGACCGCCTGGCTGAAGACGCACTACCCGGCCGAGTTCATGGCTGCGGTGATGAGTTGCGACATGGACCACACGGAGACCGTGGTGGCGATGCTGGCTGAGTGCCGACGTATGAAGCTGGAGGTGCTGCCGCCCGATATCAACCGCGGACAGTTTCGGTTCACCGTACCGCGACCTGACCAGATCATCTACGGTCTGGGTGCGATCAAGGGCGTGGGCGAGGCGGCGCTGGCCGGCATCATCGCCGAGCGTCAAGACAGGGGTCCGTTCCGCGATCTGTTCGATTTTTGCCACCGCATCGACCTCAAGAAGGCTAACAAGCGCGTGCTGGAAGCCCTGATCTATTCCGGTGCGCTGGACGGCTTCGGTCTCAATCGCGCCTCGCTGATCAAGAACCTGCCGAAGGCGCTGGCGATGGCAGAAGCGGCGTCTCACAGCGCCAGCAGCGGACAGAACGACATGTTCGGCATGGGCACAACGGAAGTGGCCCGGGTCGAGGCCGAGGTCGCGCCCGAGCTGAGCCAGGCTGAGCGTCTGGAGTTCGAGCGGCAGACCCTGGGTTTCTACCTGTCCGGGCATCCGATCGAGGCCTATGCCGATGTCATCGATGCGGTCTGCAGTGGGCGTCTGCCAGCGCTGATCGCGACTCACGCTCAGCCTGCTCCAATCAACAGCAGCGACGGCAAGCCAGCTTGGCAGCCGCGCGCCAAGGTCTTGTTTGCGGCCTGGATCACCGATGTACGCTTCTTCAAGGGCAAGTCAGACGGCGACGGGCGTAGCGCGCGGTCCAGCTACAAGATCACCCTGGATGATCAAGGCGCGCAGATTTCGAGCTGGATCGATGTGGAGCCATTCCAGCGCTTTCAGGACCTGCTCAAGCCCGACCGTCTGGTGTTCGTGATGGCCGAGATCGGCCTGTCTCCCGGGCGCGAGGGACGCGAGGCCGAGCCGCGCTTGTACGGGCCTGAATTTCTGGGTCTGGACGCGATCTATGCGCAGTACCTGGTGCGCGCGGAACTGCGCTGGCGCGGCAGCGCGCAGGACGTGACGTCCTTGCGCAAGCGACTGGAGCCGCTGCGCAACGACAGCGCGACCACGATCTCGGTCCAGGTGCAAACGCCAGCCGGCGGCGTCACCCTGGACTTTGCGCCGAATTGGCGTGTGCGGCTGGACGAGGCTGTGCTCAAACCCATACGCCTGCTTCTGGGCCCGGACGGCGTAAAATTGGATTTCCGGCGTTACACCGCGCCGGCCAGCGAGCGGCGCAGCCAGCGCAGCTTCGTGCCCAGCTTTGATGACGAATAACGGATCAGCATGAATCTCAACTACCTTGATTTTGAACAGCCCATCGCCGATCTCCAGCAGAAGATCGAAGAGCTGCGCTACGCCACCGCCGGTAGCGAGGTCAATCTGACCGAGGAAATCACTCGTCTGGAAGCCAAGAGCCGCGAGTTGACCAAGCAAATCTTCAGCAATCTGAACGCGTGGCAGGTGGCGCAGCTTGCGCGACATCCGCAGCGTCCCTACGCCATGGATTACATCAAGGCGCTGTTCACCGACTTTGACGAGCTGCATGGTGATCGCCACTTCAAGGACGATCCCTCCATCATCGGCGGCATGGGCCGTCTGGACGGGCGCGCCGTGATGATCATCGGCCAGCAGAAAGGCCGTGACGCCAAGGAGCGGGTGTATCGCAACTTCGGTATGCCCATGCCCGAGGGTTATCGCAAGGCGCTGCGGCTGATGAAGATGGCCGAGCGTTTCAACCTGCCCATCGTCACCTTCATCGATACACCGGGCGCGTATCCGGGCATCGGCGCTGAGGAGCGCAATCAGTCCGAGGCCATCGCGCGCAATCTCTTCGAGCTCGCGCGTCTGCGCACGCCAGTGCTAGCCACGGTGATCGGCGAGGGCGGGTCGGGCGGTGCGCTGGCGATCGGTGTCGCGGACCATCTGATGATTGCGCAGTACGGCATCTACTCCGTGATCACGCCCGAGGGCTGCGCGTCCATCTTGTTCAAGTCCGCCGCACGCGCGCAGGAAGCGGCGGAGGCGATGAAGATCACCGCCAAGGACCTGTACGAGCACAAGCTGGTGGACGAGATTATTCCCGAGCCCTTGGGTGGCGCACATCGTGATGTGCCGAGCATGATGGCCGCGGTGAAGAGTCGCCTGATCGCGAATCTGGAGCGTCTGCGCCGAACGCCGGTGACGCAGCTGCTGTCGACGCGCTACGAGCGGCTGATGAGTTACGGCTCATTCGAAACCAAGCACTGAGCTTCTGAGCGCGGGACATGACGCCGCGCGTCCCGCTTGCCAGGATTTTGCAGCCGCCTTCGTGGTTTCGTGATGGCCGATTGATCGTCGGCTACAGCGGCGGGCTGGATTCAACCGTGTTGCTGCATGCTCTGGCGCGTCAGGGTCTGCCGGTTCAGGCCGTGCATGTACACCATGGCCTGCAGGCTGCGGCCGATGCCTGGGTGCAGCACGCGCAGCGCGTTTGCGCCGAACTGGACCTGCCCTTGGCCGTGGAGTACGTCACCGTTCGAGGTGACGGTCAGGGTGTTGAAGCGGCGGCGCGCCAGGCACGCTACGCCGCGTTTGCAGCGCAACTGCGCGCCGACGACCTGCTGGTCCTTGCGCATCATCAGGATGACCAGGCGGAAACCGTGCTGCTCAATCTGGTGCGAGGCAGCGGTCCTGCCGGGCTTGCCGCGATGCGTACGCTTAGCCAGTTCAAGGACGGCCATCGAGTGTGGCGTCCGCTGCTGACGGTCACGCGTGCCGAGCTGCTCGACTATGCGCAGGCCCATCGCCTGCGCTGGATAGACGATCCCCACAACGACGACCCGTCGTTTGCCCGCAGCGCGTTAAGGGCCCAGATCATGACGCGGCTACGTGCGCGTTGGCCTGCGGCCTCACGCCTGATGGCACGCGCTGCCGACCTGCAGGCGGAAGTTGCGGAGCTTCAAGCGGAGCTGGCCTTGTCCGATATGGGCCAGGTCGATGCACACGAACAGAGTCTGTCGATTGGCGCCCTGCTGGCGTTGTCGCCCGCGCGCCGCCGCAATCTGCTGCGCGCTCGGATCGGCCAGCACGGATTGCCGATGCCGTATCTGGATACGCTGTGCCGAGTAGATAGCGAAGTGCTGCACGCGCGTGTCGACGCCGAGCCGCTGTTGTGCTGGCCGGGCGGCGAGTTCCGTCGATATCGGGATCGGCTGTTCGTGATGGCGCGGCTGCCGCCGATTCCTGCGGTATTCCGCGTGGCGCTGCCGTTGTCCGGGAGCCTCGATCTGCCCGCTGGCTGCGGCCGCGTGGTGGTTCAGGGCGGGAGCTCTCAGGAGGCAAACGGGGCGCTGCGATTGGTGCAAGACGGTGACCGCTTTCGTCCGCCTGGATCGCCGCAGCCACGCAGTCTCAAAACCCTGTTTCAATCCCGATCCATTCCGGGCTGGGTGCGCCGACGGACGCCAGCACTGGAAGGTCCGCAGGGGCTGCTCTGGATCGGTGGACTCGGGTGGTCTGCGGACCGACCGCCGGAACTGGCGCAGCTGGCGTTGCACTGGCGCGACGCGCCCGTCGGCGCATTGGGTTAGACCGGGCTTCGGCGGACGTCTTCGGAAGACTACGGCTGGATCGGTCTACCCATCTGGATAGTTGGGTTCGGACGCCGCTGCGGCTATCGTTCGGTCTTGGTTGTTCCCTATGAGAAGTGTTTGGAGGAGAAATCTGATGCTCGGGCAGATGATGGACATGCCGTTGTTGATTTCCTCGCTGATCGTCCATGCGGATCGCTACCACGGCGACACCGAGATCGTATCGCGAACAGTGGAAGGGCCCAGTGCCGACAACGGCAGCACGATCAGCAACGGCATCCATCGCTACACCTACCACGCTGCCCACACGCGCTCGCGCAAGCTGGCCAATGTGCTGGCGGCGCATGGCGTGAAGCATGGCGACCGCGTGGCGACCCTGGCCTGGAATGGCTACCGCCACTTCGAGCTGTACTACGCCATCTCGGGTCTGGGCGCCGTGATGCACACGGTCAACCCGCGACTGCATCCCGAGCAGGTGGCCTGGATTGCCAATCACGCCGAAGACACGCTGATGTTCTTCGACCTCACCTTTGCGCCGGTGGTGGAAAAGATCGCCGCGCTTTGCCCCAAGGTGCGTGGATGGGTTGCGATGACCGACCGCGCGCACATGCCGGCGCTCAAGATCGACAAGCTGTTGTGCTACGAAGACTTGGTGGCCGAGGCCTCGGATCGATACGAGTGGCCGCAGTTCGACGAACGCGACGCCGCCTGCCTGTGCTACACCTCGGGCACCACCGGCAATCCCAAGGGCGTGCTGTACTCGCACCGCTCGACCCTGCTGCACGCCATGACCAGCATCCAGCCGGACGTGTTCGGGCTCAGCGGTCGCGAGACTGTGCTGCCGGTCGTCCCCATGTTCCACGTCAACGCCTGGGGTATCGCGTACACCGCGCCCATGGTCGGCGCCAAGCTGGTGTTTCCGGGCGCCGGCCTGGATGGACCCAGCGTCTGCGAGCTGTTCGAAAGCGAGAAGGTGACGTTCTCTGCCGGTGTGCCCACGGTCTGGCTCGGCGTGTTGCAGTACCTGCAATCCGCCGGCAAAAAGCCCAGCACCTTGAAGAAGATGATCTGCGGAGGTTCGGCCGTGCCGCCGACCCTGACCAAGGCCTACGAAGAAAATTACGGCATCAAGATTCACCAGGCCTGGGGCATGACCGAGATGTCGCCCTTGGGCACCTTCAACTCGCTCAAGAGCAAGCATCTGGGCCTGAGCAAGGACGAGCAGTTCGCCATCGAGGTCAAGCAGGGCCGGGCGATCTTCGGCGTGGATCTCAAGATCGTAGATGCAGAGGGCAAGGAACTGCCGCGCGACGGCAAGACCTCGGGCGACTTGCTGGTGCGCGGCCCCTGGATCATTGATCGCTACTACCAGATCGACAGCAGCCCGCTCGTGGATGGCTGGTTCCCCACCGGCGACGTCGGCACTCTGGACCCGGATGGCTACCTGCAGATCACCGATCGCAGCAAGGACGTGATCAAGTCCGGCGGTGAGTGGATCAGCTCCATCGACCTGGAGAACCTGGCCATGGCGCACCCGGCCGTGGCGATGGCCGCCGTGATTGGCATTGCGCATCCGAAGTGGGACGAGCGACCGCTGCTGGTGGTGGTCAAGAAGCCGGGCCAGGACGTAACAACAGCCGACTTGCTCAAGTTCTACGACGGCAAGATCGCCAAGTGGTGGACACCCGACGACGTGCAGTTCATCGAGGCGCTGCCGCTGGGCGCCACTGGCAAGGTGCAGAAGAACAAGCTGCGCGAGCAATTCTCGGAGTACAAGCTGCCGGGTGCCTGATCGGCTCCGTCAGACGACTACGTTGCCGTGGCCCTGACCGCAACGCTGCACAATTTCGCTGTCCAGCTTGCAGACATGGACCGCGGCGTTTACGCCGACCTTGAACTGCGGGTGGCGCAGCAGCCTTCGGAAACGGCCGATTTCATGCTGGTGCGTCTGCTGGCCTACTGCTTGGAATACGCGGACGGCATTGCCTTTACCGAGGGCGTTGCGGCGGTCGATGAACCCGCGGTGCTGGTGCGCGACCTGACCGGCCGCATCACCGCCTGGATCGAGGTGGGTGCGCCCGATGCGCAGCGCCTCCATCGCGGCAGCAAGCTTGCCGGGCGCGCGGCGATCTACACGCATCGCGATCCTTTGCTACTGCTGCAGCAGTATGCGGGCAGCAAGATTCATCGTGCGGCGGAACTGCCGATCTACAGCTTCGGCGCCGGTTTCATTCGTGAAGTCGCCTCCAAGCTGCAGCGACGCTCGAAGCTCGCGCTGTCGGTGACCGAGCGCGAGCTATACCTGGATCTGGATGGGGTCAGCTATCAAACCCGTATCAGCCAGCAGTTCCTAGCCTGAGCATTCCACACCTCAGCGTAGCCGCTGGAATTTGGCTGCGGATTTCCAGAAGGCCTCGGGCAGATCAGTGACGGGATGAGTTGAAGGCCGCTTGGGCGGTGGCTCCTGCGGCGGGACGGTTTTGGGCACGTCGGTGGCTGCGGACTCGGGCAGGGACTTGCGCTGGGTGGTGCTCATCTCGTGACCCCGATGTGGCTTGAGCGTCTGCAGAAAGTTTACGCCTCTCGCGACGCCGGTTGAGACATGGATTGACGTGCCTATCGGGGCGCTTCAACGTGCGTTAGGAATTTGCTATCTGCTTTTGTCCGAACAGAGCTGCCGCATGTCGAATGTGTCCACCCCGCGCCGACGTCTCTGGCTGTTGCCAGCGATTCTGATCGTCCTGCTGCTCGTCTACACGCTGGGTGGCTTCTACGGCCTGCCGCGTCTGATGGTGTGGCTGGCGCAGTCCGAGGTGGCGAAAATAAATCGGCAGCTCGACATTGCCGAGCTGCGCTTCAACCCTTTCAGCTTCGAGCTTCATCTCAGGGGATTTTCCCTGCGCGAGGCCGACGGCGCGCCTCTGCTCGCGTTTGAATCGCTCTATGTCAATGCTGAGCCCGCACGCTCCATTCAGGAGCGCGGCCTGGTATTGCAAGCGCTGCACTGGACCCGGCCTGACCTGTCCGTGGTGGTCGAAGCCGATGGCTCGGTCAACCTGAGCAAGCTGGTGCCACTGTCCACCGAACCCGCACCGCCGGAAGATCCGGCCGCGAGCCTGCCGCATCTGCAGATTGCCGATCTACGCTTGAGCAGCGGGCGGATCGGGCTGGAGGATCGCAGCCGCACGCAGCCGTTCAAGCTGATGCTGACGCCCATCGAATTCACTCTCGCGGATTTCCGCACGGCGTCGAATCACCGCAACGACTACGCCTTCACGGGCAAGACCGATACCGGCGAAGAACTGGAATGGAGTGGCGCGTTCACCGTGCAGCCCATCGCCTCCACGGGCCGTTTCGCGCTGCGCAATCTCAAGGCCTCGACCATAGCGAGCTACTTGCAGGATCAGTTGCCGATGCAGCTGGTCTCCGGCGTGGCCGAGACCTCGGGCGAATACGATCTGAGTCTGCAGCCCATGCTGAGCTTGAATGTGAAGCTGCCGCTCACGACCTTGCGTGATTGGGCGGTGAATGAACGTGATGCGAAGTCGAAGACGGCGCCGCTGTCGGTTCGGCAGATCGGCGTGCATGACGTGGCGCTGTCCCTGCACCAGCAACAGGTTTCGGTTGCGCGGATTGAAGTAGAGGGTGTGCGCGCCGACGTGGTCCGCGCATCGGATGGCGGTCTCAACCTGTCGCGCGTGTTCGCACCGCAAGGGAAGACGCCTGAGACCTCACGCGAAAAGGCAGAAGGCGAGCCCGAGTCACCCTGGCATGTGACCCTGGCGCAACTGCGCGTGCAAGACGCGGAGATCGATGTGCAAGATCGCAGCCTCAAGCCAACACTGCGCCTGGCCTTCAAACCCATCCGTCTGGAGGTATCGAATATCAGCACGGATTTTTCCGGGCCGATGCAGCTTGCGGCTGATCTGGGCATTGCC
Organism: Panacagrimonas sp.; assembly: GCA_052387335.1. Taxonomy (GTDB): domain Bacteria; phylum Pseudomonadota; class Gammaproteobacteria; order Nevskiales; family Nevskiaceae; genus Panacagrimonas. Next base: position 11,031 of record JBQTJH010000111.1, read on the forward strand.
GGCAGCGCACGACTCAAAGCCAGCGGGCCGCTGCAGTTAGAGCCGCTGTCGACCCAGCTCAAGCTCGATCTCAAGAATGTGGATCTCGCGCTGGTACAGCCTTATCTGGCACAGCACACGGCCCTTGCGCTGAAATCCGGGCAGCTGGCGTCGCAAGGTGAACTGATGTTTGCTCAGCCGAAAACGGGTGCGAGCACGCTGAGCTTTGAGGGTGCCGCACAGGTCACAGAGCTGAATGTGCAGGATCGAGCGCTCAAGCAAGACTTGCTCAAGTGGCGGGCACTGAACCTCAAGGGCATCGCGTTCCGCCAGGCGCCGGATCGCGTGGATATCGCGAAGCTGGAACTGCGTGAGCCCTATGCACGTCTGCTGATCACGTCTGATCGCGAACTCAATTTAACCCGCGCGCTGGCATCGCCCACATCGGCGACGCCTGCCAAGGCGCAGAGCGCTGCAGTGCCGAATGAGAAAGCCGATGGCGCCGCGCTACCCATCCTGATCAAGACCATTGAGGTCGAACGCGGTCAGCTCGCGTTTTCCGATCAATCGATCGAGCCGCAGTTCTCCGCCAGCATCTTTGATCTGGGCGGAAGGATCGAAGCGCTGTCCACTCGCGTCGGCGCGCGCGCCCGCATCGATCTGAAAGGCAAGGTCGACGAGTTTGCGCCGGTGTCGATTCAGGGCCAGATGAGCCCGCTCGCGGCAGATCGCTACACCGACGTTGCGCTGAGCTTCCGCAACATGGATCTGATTCGCTTCAATCCCTACTCGGGTCGTTTCGCCGGCTACAACATCGTCAAGGGCAAGCTTAGTACCGAGCTCAAATACACCATCGAGGACCGGGTGCTGCAGGCCGAGCATCACGTGGTGATCGATCAGCTCGAATTCGGCGAGGCCACCGGTTCAAAGGACGCGGTGCCCTTGCCGGTGAAGCTCGCGGTGGCCTTGCTCAAGGACCGACACGGGGTGATTGATCTGGGCCTGCCGGTCAGCGGCAGCCTCGACGATCCCAGTTTCCGCATCGGCCCCCTGGTGTGGAAGGTCTTGGTGAATCTGATGACCAAGGCGGTGTCGGCGCCGTTTGCCGCGCTCGGCTCCTTGTTCGGCGGCGGCGAAGAACTGGCTTGGGTCGAGTTCGCGCCGGGTTCTGCACTGTTGTCGGCGAGTGAGGGCGACAAGCTCGATACGCTGGCCAAGGCCTTGGCCGAACGCCCGCAGCTGCGGCTGGATATTCCCCTGGCGCATGTCGATGAAGCCGATGCGGTGGCGATGACCGATACGGCGTTGGATCAGACCCTGGCCGGTGACGCGGAGCCGCCGGTCGCGGTTGCCGCTGCGGCGACTTCGCTCAGCCGGCTGCAGGCTTTGGAGCTGCGCAGTCGGCAGATGGGCGTGAACCTGCCGGAGCCGGTGGCGCTGACCAGTCCGGAGGTGATCGAGCAGCGCATCGCCACCTTGGAGCAGAACCTGAAGACCGCGCTCAGGCCGGAGCCGATCGCGCTGGAAGATCTGGCCGAAGCACGCGCGCAGGCGGTGCAGGCAAGACTGCTGGCCAACACGCAGGTTGAACCCGAGCGCGTGTTCTTCAGCGCCCGCGCGGGCGGCGAGCTGTCCGGAGAGGGTATGGTGCGTATGAAGCTGCAGCTCGAATAGAGCGGCGATTCGCGTGGGGCGGCCCGCGGCCGCCAACGGTCTTATCTACTCGGCGCAGACGGCGGCCGCGGGCCGCCCTACACATCAACCTCCGCGCGACTGCCGTTCCAGCTGCTCGCGCAGCCCCGGCGCCAGATTGAGCTGGCGCGCCAACTCGTCCAGATAGGCGCGCTCCATGAAGCTCTGCTGGTCGGCGGCGATCAGGCTGGCCAGATACATCTCGGCGGCCATTTCCGGAGTGCTGGCCGCGCGTGCAACCTCGGCCGGGTCCAGCGGCTTGGCCAGCTCGGCTTCCAGCCAGCGGCTGGTTTCGGCATCGCTGGCCAGGCGCCCGAGTTCGTTGTGAATCAGCCCGCGTTCGCGCTCGTCGATGTGGCCGTCAGATTTGGCCGAGGCCACCAGCGCCTGCAGGATGGCGCGGCTGTGCAGCTCCACCTCAGGTGCGGGCAGACGGTCGACCGTGCGCGGTGTCGCCAGGGGTGCCGCTGTGGTGCCGGTCTGCTGTTGCTGCCAGTCGTTGTAGGCGCGATAGGCCAGGGCGCCGAGCGCGGCGACGCTGCCGTACTTGAGGGCACCGCCGCCCATCTTGCGCACGCTCTTGTTGCCTAGCAGCAGACCCAGTGCGCCGCCGCTGAGCGCACCCTTGGTGAAGTCCGAGATGGGCAGGCCGCCGCTGGCACGCGAGCTTGCGCTGGGGCTCTGGCCGGACGTCTGCGGGTTGAGCATGGCCTGGCCGGAGGCCAGCAATTGGTCAAGCAGTCCCTTGGTATTCATGTGTTTTTCTTGACAGTGTTTGAATTGCCCGCGATAGACCCTGGGAGTGCGGGGAAAATTCCCTTGGCCTTGCCTGCTGATCTTGCCGAAGGGCTAGAGGTACGGGCCTCTCGCGGGCTGGACACGCACGCGCAGGAAGAAAGCCACGGCGCTTCGCATCGCTTCGGACCAAGGGACCAGGATCAACAAGAGACCCGGGTTGGCCTGTTAGAATCTTGCAAACCATTACCCCCCTTTTGTCATGGCCGACACCGGCTCCACACGGTTCATTTTCGTCACGGGGGGCGTCGTCTCCTCGCTCGGCAAGGGCATCGCTGCGGCCAGCCTGGCCGCCATCCTCGAATCGCGCGGGCTCAAGGTCCGCATGATCAAGCTCGACCCGTACATCAATGTCGATGCGGGCACCATGAGCCCGTTCCAGCACGGCGAGGTGTTTGTTACCGAAGACGGCGCCGAGACCGATCTTGATCTGGGTCATTACGAGCGCTTCCTGCGCGGCAAGACCACGCGCCACTCCAATCTGACCACCGGCCAGATCTATCGCAACGTGCTGGACAAGGAGCGCCGCGGCGACTATCTCGGCCGGACGGTGCAGGTGATTCCGCACATCACCGACGAGATCCACGCCGGCATCAAGCGCGGCGCGGAAGGCTGCGACATCTGCATGGTGGAAATCGGCGGCACGGTCGGCGACATCGAGTCGCTGCCCTTCCTTGAGGCCATCCGCCAGATGGGCGCGGAACTGGGGCGTCGCCACGCGCTGTACATGCACCTGACCCTGGTGCCCTTCATCAAGGCCGGCGGTGAGCTCAAGACCAAGCCGACGCAGCACTCGGTCAAGGAGCTGCGCGGCATCGGTATCCAGCCCGACGCGCTGCTGTGCCGCTCGGAGCGGCCGCTGCCGGAATCGGAGAAGCGCAAGATCGCGCTGTTCACCAACGTGGCCTACAACGCGGTGATCTCGGCCATCGATCTCGACGACATCTACAAGATCCCGGGCTGGCTGCATCAACAAGGCCTCGACGAGCTGGTGGTGCAGCACTTCGGCCTCGATGTGCGTCGCGCTGACCTCTCCGGCTGGGAGCGCGTGGTGGAAGCGCGCGACCAGATGGACGCCGAGGTACAAGTCGCCATGGTCGGCAAGTATGTGGACCTGACCGACGCCTACAAGAGCATCAACGAGGCGCTGTACCACGCCGGTCTGCACACGCACACGCGGGTGAAGATCCGCTACATCGAGTCCGAGACCTTGGAATCCCAGGGTGTGCGCATCCTGCAGGGCACCGACGCCATCCTGGTGCCCGGCGGCTTCGGCGAACGTGGCATCGAGGGCAAGATCCTGGCCGCGAAATACGCGCGCGAAAACCGGATTCCCTACCTGGGAATCTGCCTGGGCATGCAGGTGGCGGTGATCGACTACGCGCGCAATGTCTGTGGCCTGAGCAACGCGCACTCCACTGAGTTCAACCCGCATTCGCCGCATCCGGTGATCGCGCTGGTGACTGAATGGATCGACGCCAGCGGTCGCGTGGAAAAACGCAGTGCCAGTTCCAATCTCGGCGGCACCATGCGTCTGGGTGTGCAGCGCTGCCGGTTGAAATCGGGTTCGCGTACCCGCGCGATGTACAACGCCGAAACCATCAGCGAGCGTCACCGTCATCGCTACGAGTTCAACAACAACTATCGCGAGCGCCTGGCCCAGAACGGGCTGATGCTGGCCGGTGTTTCGGAAGATGAAGAGCTGGTGGAGATTGTGGAAATTCCCGAGCATCCCTGGTTCGTCGGCGTGCAGTTCCATCCGGAATTCACTTCGACACCGCGCGACGGCCATCCCTTGTTCGAAGGCTTTGTGAAAGCCGCGCGCGACCATCATCTGGTGCACCGGGAAACCGCCAAGCCCGCCACCACCAGCGGCGCGCCTGCCGCAGCCAATGCCTGAGTCGCGCGCCATGAAACTGCTCGGACGTGACATCGGCCCGCAGCACCCGATCTTCCTGATTGCGGGCCCGGACACCTTGGAATCGCAGGAGCTGGCGATCGAGGTCGCGGGCCACATCAAAGCGGTCGCCGACAAGCTCGGCATGCTCTACGTGTTCAAGGGCAGCTTCGACAAGGCCAACCGCAGCTCGCACAAAAGCTATCGCGGGCCCGGCCTCGAAGGCGGGCTGAAGATCATGGAGAACGTCAAGCGCCAGATCGGCGTGCCGGTGCTCACCGACGTACACGAGGACACACCGGTCGACGAGGTGGTCAGCGTCATCGACGTGATCCAGACCCCGGCCTTCCTGTGTCGCCAGACCAACTTCATGCAGAAGTGGGCCCGCAGTGGTCGGCCCATCAACGTCAAGAAGGGCCAGTTCATGTCGCCCTGGGAGATGGGCAATGTCATCGAGAAGATGACGGCCGCGGTGGCGCCGCATCAAGCGGGCGTCTCGACGCCCGCGCCCGAACAATGCTTCATGCTGTGCGAGCGCGGTTTCAGCTTCGGCTACAACAATCTGGTCGCCGATATGCGCGGCCTGGCGATCATGCGCAAGTTCGCGCCGGTGGTATTCGACTCCACCCACACCGTGCAGCTGCCGGGCGGGCAGGGCACGGCCAGCGGCGGCATGCGCGAGATGATTCCGGTGCTGGCACGCGCGGCGGTCGGCGCGGGCGTGTCCGGTCTGTTTCTGGAAACGCATCCGAATCCGGATTCGGCGCTGTGCGACGGTCCCAATTCGCTGCCGCTAAAAATGATCGAAAACCTGCTGGAAACCCTGGTCGAGCTGGACCGCGTGGTCAAGAAATCCGGCCTGCTCGAAACACAACTCTCTTCATAAGCTCAACAAAGAATATGTCGATCATCACCCGCGTCACTGCTCTCGAAATCATCGACTCCCGCGGCAATCCGACGGTGGAGGCCGAGGTCGTACTGGAATCCGGCGCCATTGGTCGCGCGGCTGCCCCCAGCGGCGCCAGCACCGGCACGCGCGAAGCCGTGGAATTGCGTGACGGCGCGCCCAAGAAGGGCAAGAGTCGTTACCTCGGCAAAGGCGTGCTCAAGGCCGTGGCCCATGTCGAAGGTGAGATCGCCAAGGCGGTTGAAGGCTGCGATGCGCAGGATCAGGCCGGTCTGGATCGCGTGATGTGCGAACTCGACGGCACCGAGAACAAGTCGCGCCTCGGCGCCAATGCGATTCTCGCGGTGAGCATGGCCGCGGCCAAGGCCGCTGCGCTGGAGAACGGGCTATCGCTGTTCCGTCACCTCGGCGGTATCAGCGCCAATGTGCTGCCGGTGCCGATGATGAATGTCATCAACGGCGGCGCGCACGCTGACAACAATGTGGACATCCAGGAATTCATGATCCTGCCGGTGGGTGCGCCGAGTTTCTCGGAGGCACTGCGCTGGGGCACCGAGGTGTTTCACACGCTCAAGAAGGTGCTGAAGGATCGTGGACTGAATACTGCGGTGGGTGATGAGGGCGGCTTTGCGCCCAATCTTGAATCGAACGTCGCCGCGCTCGACTGCCTGCTGCAGGCCATCGAGAAAGCCGGCTTCAAGCCGGGCAAGGATATTTATCTGGGGCTCGATGTCGCCAGCAGCGAGTTCTTCGAGAAGGGCAAGTACAACCTGCACGGCGAGGGCAAGAGCTTCACGCCCGAGCAGTTCGCTGATTTTCTGGCCGGTATCGTGGCCAAGTATCCGGTGATTTCCATCGAGGATGGCTGTGCGGAAAGCGATTGGGCGGGCTGGGCGGCGCTGACCAAGAAGGTGGGCACCAAGGTGCAGCTGGTGGGCGACGACCTGTTCGTCACCAACACCAAAATTCTCGCGCGCGGCATCAGCGAAGGCATCGCCAATTCCATCCTGATCAAGCCCAACCAGATCGGCACGCTCACCGAAACCTTGGACGCCATCCAGATGGCGACCGATGCGGGTTATTCCTCGGTGGTGTCGCACCGCTCGGGTGAAACCGAGGACGCAACCATCGCCGATATCGCCGTCGGCACGGCCGCCACGCAGATCAAGACCGGCTCGCTATGTCGTTCGGATCGCATGGCCAAGTACAACCAGTTGCTGCGCATCGAGCGCGAACTCGGAACGCGCGCGCGGTATCCGGGTCGCGGTGCCTTTCCGGTGCGCATCGCGTAAACCTACGAGGGCGCATGCTCAAACACGCCATCACTGCCGTACTCGCCTTGTTGTTCTTGGGGCTGCAGTGGCGTATCTGGGTGTCATCCGACGGGTTGCCGGGTCGTTATCGCTTGCAGCAGCAGGTTGAAAACGCGCAGGCGGAAAATCAGCAGCTCGCCGTGCGCAACGCCGAGCTGGACGCCGTGGTGCAGGACCTCAAGTCCGGTCAGGCCGCCGTGGAAGCACGCGCGCGCACGAGCCTGGGCATGATCAAGCCCAACGAGACCTTCTTTCTCGTGGTGCAGTGATCGTCGTCACGATCGGCTCTAGGGTATGAACGGCAAGGCTCCGCGCTACTGGGCCGTGATTCCGGCTGCGGGCGGTGGCTCACGCATGGGCCTCAACAAGCCCAAGCAGTATCTGCCGCTGCGCGGCCAGGCGCTGATTGAATGGAGTCTTGCGCCCTTCCTGGATTCGGGCTGGATCGACGGCGTGGTGCTGGTGCTGGCGCGTTCCGATCAGGACTATTCCAAGCTGCCGACCGCGCGCCATCCCAAGATCGTCACCACCGTGGGCGGCGCCGCGCGGGCTGAATCGGTGCTCGCAGGGCTGGAAGTCGTGGCCGAGCGCACGCGCGGATTCGAGGAAGTCTTCGTGCTGGTGCATGACGCCGCGCGGCCTTGCCTGGATTGGGCGGACCTCGAACGACTGCGTGACGAATCCGACGATGAGCACGGCGGCTTGCTGGCCATGCCGGTAACCGACACGCTCAAGAAGAGCAAGAAGGGCAAGGTTGCCGCGACTCTGGATCGTTCGCTGATCTGGCGAGCGCAGACGCCGCAGCTGTTTCGTCTGGACCTGTTGCGACAGGCCTTGCACGACTGCGACGAGCGCAATCTGGAAGTCACCGACGAGGCCAGCGCCAT
>JBQTJH010000112.1:0-11923 GCA_052387335.1 Panacagrimonas sp.
CCTTGTCCACCACCTCGTGGTAACTGGTATTGAGCGCCTTGAGCCGACGCATCAGCGTGCGTGGCGAACAGTGCAGACGCTGCGCCACCGCCTCCAGGCCGGGCGCGAAACCCTCGTGTGGCAGATGCTGCTCCAGGCTGTCGAACAGGATCTGGCGCACCTGGGTCAGGGTGTCACGCTCGTCCGAGGTGCCGCACAAGGTCTTGCAGCGGTTGCAGGCGGCTTCCCACATGGCCGGGTCGTGACCGACGTTGGGCATATCGCGCCAATGCTGCGGGAACACCAGCGCGTTGCGCCCGGCCTCGAACACCACCGGGCACTGGAACCATTGCGCGTAGGCGGCCCGGTGCGCCGGTGCGGCGTGCGCCAGCTCGATGCGCGCCTCGGCAATCGACCCGGGGCGGATGGTGCGCGCGTATTCGTGCATCACCAGCATCGGTACTTCCACCAGCATGCTTTCGACCGCGCCGGCATCGATCAGGCTGGAGACCTCGGCAACGAAGCTCGTGTGCTCGCGATAGCCCTGCCAGTGCAGATACGGCACACGGCTGGGGATGTATTTGAGGAACACGTCGAAGCCCTCACCCAAGGTCGGCGCGCAGAGCCAGGCCATGCTGACCGGCCCGTGAAAGTGCTCACCCATGCGCTGGCCCCAGCGCAGATACCAGTCCGGCGTCTGCACCAGTGCCTGCGCGTTCCGCAGCATGCGCAGGTGCTGATAGACGGTGATGGGCTTGCCGTAGTGCTCGATCTCGTCGGCGCCGATGCCGGTCCCCACCACCAGCGCGGTGCGCGAACCCACTTCCTGCGCCAACTGCTTGACGTAGGTGTTGGGCATCAGCAGGCGTTCGATATCGAGTCCACGCATAACCGTTGTTTCGATCAGGTTCGTCACCCCGGGACAACAACCCTGTCACCCGCTGCGAATGGCTGTCAATCGAGCATGACCTAAGCTGCAAAGGCTCAAGCTTGGCCTGTCACGCCCCATTCGAACAAAGGAGAACCCCATGAGCAGCAAGAAGCCCGTCGTGATCTACGGCGGCACCGGCTACACCGGCCGTCTCGTCGCGGAGTACTGCCGCGAGTACAACATTCCCTTCATCGCCGCCGGCCGCAACGGTGCCAGCATCAAGGACGTGCTCAGCAAGGTGCCGGGCATTGAGACGGCGAGCTACGACATCGTCGAGGTCAAGGAACACACGGTGGCTTCGCTGCGCGAGCTGGTGAAAGGCAGCAAGGTCATGCTCAACATGGTCGGGCCGTTCGCCAAGCTCGGCGGCGAAGCGGTCGAAGCCTGCCACGCCGAAGGTGTGCATTACACCGACACCAACGGCGAGCAGAACTGGATGATCGAGTGCGACGAGAAGTGGGGCGCCAAGTTCGCCGAGAAGAAGCTGTGCCTGGCCCCCGGCATCGCGCAGATGTACACCACGGGTGAGATCGCGGCGCAGATCGCGCTGGAAACACCGGGCCTGCACACGCTGGACATGCTGGTGCTGTGGAAGGGCTTCCCGACCTACGCCTCGGTGCAGACCATCTTCAGCATCCTCACCGCCGACTTCTTCTACCTGGAGAACAACCAGTACGTGAAGTGGCCGGACGGTGCCAAGGCCGACGCGGTGATCCCGGGCCAGCACACCACCGCGCTGGTCCTGCCCTGGGGCGGCACCGCGTCGCCGGTGTGGTTCAAGAACGATCCGAGAGTGGCCAACTGCAAGGTCATGGGCGGCGTGTTCGCGCGCGAGGTCATGGACAACGTGGTGGCGATGAACGCGATGATCGACACCAACATCAAGCCGCTGCCCAAGGATCAGCAGCAGGCCGAGCTATCGAAGATGGCGGCCAGCGTGCAGGCCGGCATGCCACCGCGCGAGAACACGCGCACCAACATCTCGGTGGACTCGGTGTGGGCAAGCGGCCCGCTGGCGCGCAAGCACGTCGTGATCTACGGCAACCAGAACTACACGCAGACCGGGCTGCTGCAGGCCTACTTCGCGTATCACCTGCTGCAGGCGGAGCCGAAGAAATACGGCTTCGCCTCGGGCTGCCAGGCGCTGGGGCATCGCGAGCTGCTGGGCGTGCTGCAGAGCTTCGGCCTGGTGCAGCCGCCGGTGGTCACGCTGTACAACTGAGCGAACAGGTCCGCCGACGAGCCCGGCGCCGTGATCGGCGCCGGGCTTTTTGTTGCGCGCTGCTCAGAATGCGCCGAGTTCGGCGCGCAGCATCTGCTGCGCGGGCAGGTTACGCCGCGGTGATCGATCACTGTCGACACGAATCTCGACCTGACCGTCGTGCGACAGGGTGTACTGCGTCTCGCGCTCGGTGCCGTGCATGAACAGCATCGGCACCACGCCCGTGAGAATGGGCAGCACAAACGAGCCGGACACCACGCGCTCACGCTGCTGGCCCACCGCCTGCGGCGCCGAGTGCACCAGCAGATAGCGCTCGGCCGATGCGGCATCGCCCAGATACAGATCCAGCTGTAGCTGATCGCCGCGCATGCTGAAGCGATCACATTCCCACTGGCGCAACACCTGGCCTTGTTCGTCGAGCAGCGCCACCACCGGCGCAAACAGGCTACGGCCCTGAATCAGGCTGGATACGATCAAGCGTGTTTCGCCACCCTGTGGCGGAAGACGGAACAAGGCGTAACGCAGCAGCACGCCATCCGCGTTTACACGGCAGGCGCTGTGTGTGTCGAAGCGCTGCTGCTGCAGCAGGCTGTCGTCTGCGTCCAGCGAGCGCGCCGCCGCGAGATTCCAGTGCGTGTCGCAGTCCGGCGCGGCCAGGTGCGTCTCCGGCCCCGCGCCGCGGCTGGCACAACCGCCCAGGCTCAGTGCCAGCAGCAGCAACAGGATGGAATGGCGAACCATCACGGCGCTCAACGCAGCTGCCGCACGAGTTCATCGCTGGTGGCGCGCATCGCCACCTGTAGACCTTGCAGCGCTTTCTGCGGCTGCGCCATGAGCTGATCGAAGGCGGCGAATTCATATCCTGCGGCCGGCGTCAGCGTGATGGCGCCGTCGCCGTTGCCAAACGCGTTGTAGGCAATCCGATCCTGATACAGCACCTGATGATCGCGGGCGCTGACCAGCCGCACATACAGATACACGGTCGGTCGATACGGCGTGCCGCCACCGGCTGCGGTGTAGCCGACCAGATCGGCGTAGAGATCTAGATAGGCGTCGACCGTGCCGTTGGATGTCGGATATCGATCCAGGAACGCGTATTCGTTACGCGGGCGCGCGACGCTGATCGGCTCAACCAAATACCCGCTCTGGGCAAGAGCTTGCTCGATCTGGCGGACGAAGTCGCGGCGACAGTACAAACCCTGCTCATGCATGGCGCGGGTGAAATCACCGGTCTTGCCGCCCATGTCGCCCTCAGCCAGCAGCATGCCGACCAACCCCAGACTCTGACCCGGATGAATCACCATGCGCACCGCCAGACGATCCGGCACAGCCGGCGTGAGCAGACCAATGCGCTGTACCTGCTGGCGATCCGCAGGCTTGTAGGGCTTGTGCTTGACGCTGCTGCAGGCGCCCAGGCTCAACATCAACAGCGTTACCGCCAGGACTCGTCCGAGATTCACGCCCGCCCCCATTACGAACGTCGATGCGTTCGCCAAAGCTTGATGTGGAGTTGGAGCCTGATCTTGGTATGCGGGGCACACCGTTCAGGCTCTGGTGCGCAGATTGCAGTGAGTCATTGCATGCCGACATACGGCGACCGATGACCGGCGTACTCCGGCCGCTTCGACGGGAAATTGACTGTGCGCGTCGGTTCATTGGCACGCAGCGAGCCTGGACTTCAGGGCCGGCAGAACTCCGCCTCTCGCCGCAAGAACGCGGCGCGGCGTGCTAGGACTTCAGCAGCACCGGCACATCGAGCAAGGTCATCATCTCGCCAGCGCGCACCACCAGCCCGGCGACGGCGTGACAGGGCGTATTGCCGGTGCGCGGCGCAGGCTTGATCGCGGCATCGGCGATCTGTCGCACATGGGTAACGCAATCCACTCGCGCGGCCAGGGTTTCGCTGGCACCGTCAAACACGATCAGCGGGCCGGTGCTGTCCGCCGAGCTGCTCAATCCCAGGCGCAGGCGCAGGTCGATGACGGTGACGATCTGCCCGCGCAGATTGATCACGCCCAGCACCTCGCTGGGCGTGCCCGGCACCGGCTCGATTTCGGCAGTAGACAAGACCTCCTGCACCGCCAGGATCGGCACGCCGTAGAGCTGGCCGGAGAGTTCAAAGCCAATCCAGCGACGCACGGCATCGCCGTTGCGGCAGACATCGCCTTCGCGTGCGCTGGTGATGGGGCTGCTGTGTTCGGTCTGGATGATCATGGCCTGGCGTGTTCCGAGTAGGACGAGCCTGCAGCAAGCTCTGCGCCTGCGGTTGGCGCTGAGATGGCCGGCGCATCGCTGGCCGCTGTCGGAAATTCCGGCAAGTCCGGCGCGGCGGGATTGGCCAGCACCACGATCACCACGCGACGATTGCGATTGCGCGCCTTGGCATCGGTGTTTTCGACCACCGGGTGATATTCCGCCAGACCCAGCACCGCCATGCGCTGCGGCGCGATGCCGCCGGCCATGAAGCGATGCACCACGCTGGCCGCGCGTGCGCTGGACAACTCCCAGTTGGACGGAAACTCGCGCGTCGTGATGGGAATGTCGTCGGTATGCCCTTCGATGCGCAGGCGATTGTCGAATTCGAGCAGGGCCTGGGCCAGACGGTCCAGCACTTCGCCGGCCGCGCTTGCGAGCTGCGCCTGGCCGCTGGCAAACAGAATGTCGGTCTGGATTTCCACCTCCAGCCACTGCTCGTTGCGGCGCACCACCACCAGCTTCTGCGCGATCAGATCACCCAGCGCTTCGTGTACCTTGTCGGCCATCTTTTCCAGTTGCACTTTTTCGCGCGCGGCGACCTGGGCATCGTGCTCGTTCTGCGCCGCGACCTTGGCCGGAGACGGCCCGACGATGGTCGGCTTTCGCACGGAAATTCTGGCGCCCATCACGCCCTGATGCGGCGGCGCACTTTGCAGCATGCGCGGACGTAATTCCCTGGGCGCACTGCTGCTGGGACCGATCTGGATCGGCGCCGGTGAGCGCGGCTTGCCACCGAACGCGGCGTTGAGCGAGTCGGCCGCTACGCGGAACTTGCCCTCGTTGATCGCCGACATCGAGTACATCACGACGAATAAGGCCAGCAGCAAAGTCACCAGATCGCCGTAGGGGATGGCCCAGGCTTCGTGGTTGAGGTGATCTTCGTGCTTGTGCTTCTTGGCCATGTATGACTTCTAGTGATGCAGGAAGCCGCCGAGCTTGGTCTCGATCACACGCGGGTTCTCACCCTGCGAGATCGCGATCAGACCTTCGATGATCATTTCGCGCACGCGCGTCTGATCGCCGATTACCGCCTTGAGCTTGGACGCCATCGGCAGGAAGAACAGGTTGGCCGACGCAATGCCGTAGATGGTGGCGATGAACGCCGCCGAAATACCCGCACCCAGCGCAGACGGATCGGCCAGGTTCTTCATCACCGCCATCAGGCCCATGACCGCGCCAATGATGCCGAGCGTGGGCGCATAGATGCCCATGCCTTCCCAGACCTTGGCGCCGGCCAGGTCGAAATGCTCCTTGGCCTGCATCTCGGTTTCCAGCGTGTTGCGGATGGTCTCCGGCTCGGCGCCGTCTACCAGCATCTGCAAACCCTTCTTGATGAAGCCGTCGCTCTCGGTGGCGATGCTGCCTTCCAGCGCCAGCAAGCCCTGCTTGCGCGCCGCATTGCTCCACTCGACGATGCGCGAAATCAGACCGTGGCCGTCCAGCACCGGCGGCTTGAAGATCCACTTGGCCATCTTCATGCCGTGCTTGAACGTCGCCATCGGCGTCTGCACGGTGATGGACCCGAGCGTGCCGACGATCACGATGACGAAGGCCGCCGGCCCCCACAGCGCGGCGACGCCGCTGCCCTTGAGGATGGAGCCACCGATCAGCGCGATCAGCGCCAGGAAGAACCCAATGATGCTGAGAATATCCATCAGGCCGCCTTGGCATAGGCCTGAACCAGGCCCGGCACATCCACGATCAGCGCCACGCGGCCCTGCGGCGTCACCGTGGCGCCGGCCACACCCGCCAGTCCGCGCAAGGTCGCGCCGAGCGGCTTGATCACTACTTCTTCGCGACCGCGTACCTGGCGCACGATCAGGCCGTAGCGTTCCTCACCGATCATCACCACCACCACATGGCGGATACCGCTGGTATCGGCGGCGCCGGCCCAGACTTCCAGATCAATCAGGCGCAGGTTCTCGCGCTTGAGCGGCACCACATCCCAGGGACCGACACGGCGCACGGCGAGCGGATCGAGTGCGAAGACGTCGGCCACCATCGCCAGCGGCAGCGCAAACTGGCGGGTGCCCGCGTCGATCATCAGGGCCGGCAGAATGGCGAGTGTGAGTGGCACACGCAGGTGAATCGCGCTGCCCTGCCCGGCCTGTGATTCGATCACCGCCGTGCCGTTGAGCGACTGGATGCGCTGCTTGACCACGTCCATGCCGACACCGCGACCGGACAGATCGCTGACCTGATCCTTGGTCGAAAAGCCCGGCAGAAAAATCAGCTGCAGGCATTCCTCATGCGACAGCCGCGCCGCGGATGAGGCATCCATCAAACTCTTTTCCACCACCTTGGTGCGCACGCGCTCGGGGTCGATGCCGGCTCCATCGTCGCGCACGGAAATTCGGATGTGATCGCCCTCCTGCCGCGCTTCGAGCTTGACCTGACCGGCTGCGGGCTTGCCGCGCGCCACGCGCACATCCGGCATCTCGATGCCGTGATCCACGCTGTTGCGCACCATGTGCACCAGCGGGTCGGCCAGGGCTTCCACCAGATTCTTGTCCAGATCGGTGTCCTGGCCGATCAAGGTCACGTCCACCTGCTTGCCCAGGCTGCGCGCCACATCACGCGCCAGTTTCGGGAAGCGTGAAAACACCTTGCCCACCGGCTGCATGCGCACCTGCATCACCGCGCCCTGCAAACCGCGCGTGATGAAATCCAGCTCGCGCACCGCGCGGCCGACATCGGTGCCGGCCGCAGCGGACAAAGCCTTGAGACGATTGCGCACCAACACCAGCTCGCCGACCAGATTCATCATGCGATCAAGCTTGGCGGTGTCCACACGCACCGAGGTCTCCGGTGGCGCGGACGCCGCTACGGCGGGCACGGGTGCCGGCTTGGCCGGTGCAGCGCGTGGTGCCGAGGCGGCTGCCGGTGCAGCCTTCTTGGTCGCCGCCATCTCGTCCAGCAGCGCGTCGAATTCGTCTTCGCTGATCGTGTCGGGCTTGGGCGGCGTCGCGCTTGCCGGTGCGGACTTCTTCTCTGCCTGCATCTGGTCGAGCAAGGCGTCGAATTCATCCTCGGTGATGCTGTCGCTGGCCGGCTTGGCGGCGGGCGCCTTCTTGCCGTGCAGTTCGTCGAGCAGCGCGTCGAATTCATCCTCGCTGATCGTGTCCGCAGCGACGCTGGTGGTCTTGGCCTTGGTCTTGGTCGTCTTGGCCTTGGGTTTTTTCTCGACCACCGCGGCGACAGGCGCCGGTACAGCGGTCGGCGCATGCAGCATGGCGTGGAGGCGCTGGATCAAGGCCGGTGGTGCGGGTGTCGGCGTATGACCAGCCGCAACGCTCGCCATCATGGCCTGCACCTGATCCACCGCTTCCAGCACCGCGTCCATCAGTTCTGCATCCACCGCGCGCTTGCCGTTGCGCAGAAGATTGAAAATATCTTCGGTGGCGTGACACAGCTCGACCAGCGGCGTGATCGCAAGAAAGCCGGCACCGCCCTTGACGGTATGAAACGCGCGGAAAATCCCGTTGAGCAGGTCGGCATCGTCCGGGCGTGACTCCAGCTCCACCAGCTGACCGCCGAGCTTGTCGATGAGATCGCCGGCCTCAACCAGGAAGTCGGCGCGGATATCGTCGTCTACGCCGTTCATCATCAGAACCCGAGTTCGGCCAGCAGCGAGTCGGCGTCGTCCTGGCTGACCGCCGCGGGCGTGACACCGGCCACGGCCGGGCCGTGCAGACCATTGACCGGCGTCTCGGCCGGCCGCGCCGCGGATAAGCCGCCGGACGCGCGCAGCAATTCGATCAGCGCACGCTCCACATTGCGCACCAACGAGGTCACGCGCTTGATCACCTGCCCGGACAGATCTTGATACTCCTGGGCCTGCGCCAGCTTGCTCAGGCGCAGACGTAGATCGGCACAGCGACCGGCGATCTGGGTGCGTGCGTGATCGACGCGCGCCACCAGATTGGGCACGACAAATTCGACGCCCGCGTCGGCGCGCGCCTGCTCGCAGGCGTCGGACAGATCGCGCTCGGTGCGACCCAGGTCTTGCGTCAGCACTTGGCATTGCTCGACCAGATCCAGCGTCTTGTGCGCAGCCTCCTCGGAGACCTTCATCACATAGTCCAGACGCGAGCAGGCATCCGGAATTTCGCGGCCGGCGAGCGCAGACAGCTCCTCATCAAAATTCAGTTCACGCATGGCGTCGTGCAGACCGCGTGTGAGCTTGGCCACGCTGACGAACAAGCCCTGCTCGCGAACCTGCAGCAAGCTGGCGAAGCGTGCTTCGAACGCGGCATCGTCGCCCGCGTCCAGCAGACCAGCCAGCTCACGCAGGCGCGCGGCCTGATCGATGCGCGTGGCATCACCGGCCACCGCGGTGCTCATAGGTGCGTTCATGCAAAGCCTCCTCGGCGGCAGCGCTTAGGCGGCTTCGGCCAGACGTTGGAAAATCTTGTCGAGCTTTTCCTTGAGCGTGACCGCGGTGAAGGGCTTGATGATGTAGCCGTTCACACCGGCCTTGGCCGCTTCGATGATCTGATCGCGCTGCGCTTCGGCAGTCACCATCAGCACCGGCAAGGTCGCCAGCTTGGGCTCGCCGCGAATGGCCTTGAGCAGGTCGATGCCGGTCATGCCGGGCATGTTCCAGTCGGTCACCACGAAGTCGAAGCCGCCGCCCTGCAGCATGGGCCAAGCGGTCTTGCCGTCGTCGGCTTCCTGCGTGTTGGTGTAGCCCAGATCGCTGAGCAGATTCTTGACGATGCGACGCATCGTCGAGAAGTCATCCACGATCAGGATTTTGAGGTTCTTGTCCATGCTTCAGTTCTCGATTCATTAACAAAACGGCTAACGCAAAGGCGCAAAGGACACAGAAAGGACGCAAAGGTTGATGCGTAGATGTCCATGGTTTCTGCGCGTTCTTTCTGTGTCCTTTGCGACCTTGGCGTTTAAATGTCTTTTGCTCGGCGTATCCATCAGCCCAGGGCCACTCCAGCCCAATCACCCAGCCTGGCGCGTAAACGCACCAGCGCCTGTCCATGGATCTGGCACACGCGGCTTTCACTGACATCCAGCACCTTGCCGATCTCTTTGAGATTCAGCTCGCGCTCGTAGTACATGGACATCACCAGCTTTTCGCGCTCCGGCAGGCCGCCGATGGCGCTGATCAGCTCGCGCTGAAATTCAGCACGACCGACCACCTCGTCGGGATCGCCGCCGTCAGCGGGCGCGTCATAGCCTTCGCCTTCGGCAAAGCCGTCGGTCGACAGCACCTGGCAGCGAGCGGCGTCTGACACGGCGTCGAAATACTCATCCAGCGATAGGCCGAGTCGGTCTGCGATCTCGCTGTCCCTGGCTTCACGACCGGTTTCCTGTTCGATGGCGCGCATCGCAGCTTCCACATCGCGTGCGCGCCGATGCAGCGAGCGCGGCGCCCAGTCACCGCGACGCAGCTCGTCGAGCATGGCGCCGCGTATGCGAATACCGGCATAGGTTTCGAAGCTGGCGCCGCGATCACCCTGAAAATGGCGGGCGGCTTCCAGCAGACCGATGCTGCCGGCCTGGATCAGATCATCGATCTCGACACTGGAGGGCAGGCGCGCTGCCAGGTGATAGGCGATGCGCTTGACCAAGCCCGCGTGCTGCGTCATGAGATCGGCGTCCGGATTGCGCTGTGCGCGATAGCGCGCCACCGCCTCTCTAGGCAGAGCGCTCATGCGTCACCTCGCGATGCAATCCCCCACGTCTTGCCGCAGACGATCCGGAGGAAGAAAGGACAGATGAGCGTGCTCATACGGCAACCGCAAGCTGGCCGGTGCCACGACCGACGAGCCGTTCCACAAAGAATTCGAGATTGCCGCGCGCACCCTTGGGGCTGCCCCAGGATTCGGCTTTCTTCGCGAGGCTGAAGAAGGCCTGCGCCGACGGTGAATTGGGATACGCCTGCACCACGGTCTGCTGGCGACGCAGCGCGCGCTTGAGCCATTCGTCCTGTGGCACGAAGCCCATGAAATTGAGCGTCACGTCGAGAAAACGCTCGGCCACACGGCGCAGCGATTCGTGTACTTCCTTGGCTTCGGTCAGGTTCCGCACCATGTTGGCCAGCACCTGCACACGCTCCACGCCGTGATCGCGGTTGAGCACCTTGATCAGCGCGTAGGCATCGGTCAGCGAGGACGGATCGTTGCAGATGACCACGATCACTTCCTGCGCTGCCTGGGTGAAGCTGATGACGGAGTCGGCGAGGCCCGCCGCGGTGTCCACCACCAGAACATCGAGCGGACGGCTGAGTTCGCTGAAGGCGCGGATCAGGCCGGCGTTCTCGGCGCGACTCAGCTCGGCCATGTTCTTGCGGCCGCTGGAGGCCGGAATCACCATCAATCCAGCCGGACCCTGCAGGATGGTTTCCTCCAAGCTGCACTTGCCTTCGATGACATGGGCCAGATTGCAGGTCGGCTGCAGACCCAGCATCACATCGACATTGGCCAGACCCAGGTCGCCATCGAGCAGCATGGTCTGCTTGCCCGACATCGACATGGCCGTGGATAGATTCACCGACACGCTGGTCTTGCCCACACCGCCCTTGCCGCTGGCAATGGCAATCACCTGCACCGGCTTGGCCGGACGCAGCAGGCGCAGGCCGGCTGCTTGATCGAGCGAGGGATTAAGCATGTGCCACTCCGTCCAGCTCGACTTCGGCCTGCGTCTGCTGATGCGTCGCCTGATCACGACGCAGCGCTTCGGCGGCGTTGCGCACCAGATCCTCGGGTCGTGCGGCGCACAGGTCCTCGGGCACACGCTGGCCATCGGCGACATAGGCCAGCGGCACATCGCGACGAGCCAGCGCGGAAAAGGCTGACCCGATTCGCGTGGCTTCATCGAGCTTGGTGAGAATCACGGCACTCGGATTGGCCGGCGCGAAGCGTGTGAACTGCGCGTCGAGATCGCCGGCCTGACTACCGGCCGACAACACCAGCGCGGTGCGCGCAGGTGTCGGCAGGCTGGACAGCATGGCGAACTGCTTTTCCAGATTGGCATCGCGCGGCGACATGCCGGCGGTGTCGATCAAGACCAGCTTGCAATCGCGCAGCTTGTCCAGCGCCAGACGCAGCTCGTTTGGAGTGTCAGCAGTAAGCACCGGCACGCCGAGCAGACGTCCGTAAGTAAAGAGTTGTTCCTGCGCACCGATGCGGAAGTGGTCCGTGGTGATCAGCGCCACATTACGCAAGCCCCAGCTCTGCACATAACGTGCGGCGAGCTTGGCCACGCTGGTGGTCTTGCCCACGCCGGTTGCGCCGACCAGCGCCACCACGCCGCCCGCGTCCAGCCATTCGTGTTTGAACGCCGGGATACGACGCGCCAGTACGCCCAGCGCCTGCTGCCGCGCACGTTCGCTGGACACGCCCTCCGAAATCTCGCTGGCGATTTCGCGTGCGAGTTTGGATTCAACACCCAGATCGATCAGCGCGCGAACCACATCGGCGCGGATCGGGTGACGCGGCGCGGCAGGCTCGCCGCGCGTAATGATGGCCAGTTGCTGTTCCATGAAGCGACGCATGGTCTGCATCTCGGCCTTGAGC
>JBQTJH010000113.1:0-2799 GCA_052387335.1 Panacagrimonas sp.
GCACTTCTCGAATCTTTCGCACGGACAACCTCGACTGCGGCACTCGCCCCTCCTGTCAAAAGACAAAAGGCGGCGATCATGCCCTTGGGTTATCCCGCTACATCGCCCCACTCAGGGGGTGGCCGGCTTGCGTCGGAATCAGTGGCCGACTTGGCTCGGAATACGCACCCGATGCCGCCGCACCGCAATGCTCGCGGGCCTGCGGTAACGCGCCCAAATCAGCGCCATCGCCGCTATTACGGCCAGCACCATCAGCACTTGAATCCAGCCATTCATATCCATTCCTCGTATCCCCGTTGTGTGGTGCCTGCCGCCCTGTATAGGCCCGCACGGCCGCGCTCGCGATGCAGGAATGATTCATACCGCAACGGGCAAAGCCAGCCACACGACGGCCGACCGGAGGTAGCGTTGACCGGTTAGCGGCCTCAAATCGGAACCGACCTCGCGGAACAGGGTGCGCACGTTGCAATCAGTTTGTCGGCACCGCGGCCAGCTGCAGCAACTCAGGCCCGTGGCGCTCGGTCAGCCAGCGCTCCTGAAACACATAGCGCGACACCTGCGCCACGTCGTACAGATACCAGGCGTTGACCGACCCGCCGATCAGCGCGCCCAGCACCGGCACCACGCCCGCGGCCTTGCGCTGACCCAGATTGACGCCGAGCTTGCCGGCCAGATTCTGCAAGGAAAACACCGCCGCCTCCTTGGCGAACTCGCGCTCGGCTGCGCGCTCCACGCCGTCGCGCCAGGCCGCCTCGTCCAGCGCATCGGGCGAAAAATTTCGCAGCGCTGCGACCGCCGTCTGCTTTTCCTCCAGGCTGTTGGCCGATACCAGCGCGAACACGCCGATGGCGAGCTTGCGACGCTGCGGCTTGCGCAGATCCTCGCCATAGCACAGACCAATGCGATGAATCGTGCGCAGCGCCAGCGCAATCAAGGACGGCACATCCGCCACCATCCCGGCCGCGCCGGCCACACCGAATGCCGCACCGCCAACGCCGCCCATAGCGATGGCGCGGCGCTGCTCGGTACGCATCAGCGAGTCGCACAGAGACAATTCCACGTAACGCAATTCATCGAGCGCATCGAGCTTCGCGCGCTTGAGAATGGAGCGTTCGTCGGACAACTTCTCCGCCACCCTATTGACGCCATCCAAAGCCGCACGCAAGGCATCTTCCGGCACCATTGCCTGCACCGCGCCCGCCACCTTGCCGCCCGGCTTGGCCAGCAGACGCGTGGCCCAGCCGGGCGACTCGGTCTGCCACTCGCGAATCTGCAGCAACTGCTGGTGTTCGTACGCGTTGAGATTTTTCATGGCACCTGCACTGTACCGACGATCTTGCACAAAGATGCACCACACTCTCTGCAGGAATTAATTCGTACCTGACCCCAATTTACAATTTAAACATGTGTCTGATCGCTCTCGCCTATCGCGTCCACCCGGACTATCCGCTGCTGCTGGTCGCGAACCGCGACGAGTTCCACGCGCGGCCGGCGGCGCCGATGCAGTGGTGGGCAGATGCACCCAGCATCCTGGCGGGGCGCGATCTGCAAGAGGGCGGCTCCTGGCTGGCCCTCAGTCGTGGCGGGCGCCTGGCTGCGGTCACCAATGTGCGCGGGCCGGACGCCGCAACTCGTGCAGCGCGATCACGCGGGCAGCTGGTCACGGGCTTTCTCCAGGGCGCGCAGAACGCCGCGACCTACGCGTCGGCGATGCAGGCCACGGCTAGCGAATACGGCGGCTTCAATCTGTTGCTGTTCGACGGCCGCGAGCTGATCTATCTGCACAATCGCCCGCAGGTTGGTTTCACAACGATACCGCCCGGCGTTCACGCGCTGAGCAACGCACAACTCAACACACCTTGGCCCAAGGCCTTGTCGGCGCATCAGGCCCTGCAGGACTGGATCTCGCGCGATTTGAGCAACCCGGACGCGCTGCTCGACGCGATGCGCAACTCTCAGCCGGCGGCAGATGCGCTTCTCCCGCAGACGGGTGTCGGAATCGAACTGGAACGCATGCTGTCCGCAGCGTTTATTCGTACCGAGCAATACGGCACGCGCTGCACCAGCCTGATCAGACACTCGGCCGACGGCACGATCGAATTCTTCGAGCGACGCTACGCACCGAGCGGTGAAGTGGCCGGCGAAAACCGTGAGGAATTTGTACCTGACCCCGCCTGACCTCGATTGAGAAACCGAATTGACTTTACGGAACGGTGAAGCAGTTTTTCTGCGGCCCTAGCAAGCCGGCTGGAACGACCTCGTCATAACGCACCGACTCCACGGTATAGCGGCTGATCATGGCGTCGATGCTGCGCTTCAGGCCGGGCGCACGCGTTATCGGGTCTCGTGTTTCAATTACACGCGGCAGCAAGGCGCCGTTCTGCGGCATAAATTCGGAATAACGGGTTTCACCCCTTTGAAGCAGCGCACCGGTCTGGGTATCGATGCGAATTTCCTGCTTACGCCCGTCAATGATTTCGACCAGAAGCCCCGCCGTGCTGCCGGGATTCTCAGCAATACCCTCGTAGGTGAGCGACGGGGCGAATGCCAGGCGTGCATGCTCTGCCGACGTCGCCGGCATTAGAGGCAACAAGGGGTAAAGAGCGCGCTCGCGCCTCAAACGTCGCTCGAATCCAGTGGTTGAATGCTGTGTCCAGTATCCATGCGCATCGCGTCCAAACCGATATTCGAGCGCATTTGTCGCGTCTTCGCCCAGCAAACGCTCGCCCATAGTCCAGTGCTGGTCCGCGTCCTGCACCAACCAGAACTGACCCGACCGCTCCGTCTGCGCCTGAACCT
>JBQTJH010000114.1:0-14828 GCA_052387335.1 Panacagrimonas sp.
CTTTCCCGCGGTAAATCCGCGTCGATCCGCGTAATCCGTGGCAATAATTTGAAAGGTTCATGAAAATCACCCTGCTACTCGCAACCTCCCTCGACGGTTACATCGCACGTCCCGACGGCAGCTTCGACTGGTGCTTCACCGATCAGGACTACGGCATGGGTGCGTTCTTCGCCAGCGTCGACGCCGTCATCATGGGCCGGCACTCCTACGAGCTGACGCGCAAGATGGGCGAACGGCTCGACCCCAACAAGCGCTACTACGTGCTGTCGCGTCGCGGCATTCGGCTGGACGGCGACAACGTCTTTCCGTTCTCCGGCGACGTCGCCGATCTGCGCTTGCGCATGGTGCAGGACGGCGTCAAGCACGCCTGGCTGTTTGGCGGCGCCGAGGTCTGCGGCCAGTTTGCGCAGGAGGGCCTGATCGACGAGGCCGTCGTCGCGGTGCATCCGCTGGCCCTGGGCGGTGGCGTACCGCTGTTCCGCGGCTTGCTGCGCGACTTGCGCCTTAAGCTGCTGAACTCGCGCACCTACAACACCGGGTTGGTGCTGCTGAACTATCAGGTGTTGCACGCGACTTGAGATGAGACTGGAAGCGCCTCTGCCGCAACGGCGGGGAGCTAATTTGAAGAGGCGTATGAGCAGAATCGCAGGTGTTTTCGAATCGCTGAAATCCGCGGGCCGCAAGGCGCTGATCCCGTATATCACCGCGGGCGATCCGCACCCGGATCACACGGTCGGGCTGATGCAAGCGCTGGTTGAAGCCGGTGCCGACATCCTCGAGCTGGGCGTGCCGTTCTCCGATCCGATGGCCGACGGTCCGGTCATCCAGCTCGCCTGCGAGCGCGCACTGCTGCATCACACCTCGCTGCGGCAGGTCATCGGCATGGTCGCGGAGTTTCGCCAGCGCGATACACGCACGCCGGTGGTGCTGATGGGATATCTGAACCCGATCGAGGCCCTGGGGCTGGCGCACTTCGCCCAGAGCGCCAGCGCCGCCGGAGTCGACGGGGTGCTGGTGGTGGATCTGGCGGTGGAGGAGGCCCCGGAATTTTCACCGACCCTGCGCGCGGCCGGCCTGGACTGCATCTTCCTGCTGGCGCCGACCAGCCCGGCGGCGCGTATCCGCGCGGCGGCTGAACTGGCCAGCGGCTATCTGTACTACGTCTCGCTCAAGGGCGTGACCGGCGCGGCCAACCTCGACGTGGACAGTGTGGCGGCCAAGCTGGCCGAAATCCGCGGCATCACCGCCTTGCCCGTCGCGGTGGGCTTCGGTATCCGCGATGCAGCGTCGGCGTCGGCGGTCGCGGCCGTGTCAGACGGCGTGATCGTGGGCAGCGCCCTGGTGTCCGAGATCGAGCGCAACCAGAATAACCCGTCCAGCCTGGCCGCCTTGCTGCGGGGGAAGCTGGCGCCGATGCGCGCGGCGATGGATGCGGGTCGTGTCGGATAAGATTCGTGTTCGCCGGTCACCGTATGCCGGCCTGGGAGACGTCGTTTCATGAGTTGGCTGGACAAAATTTCCGGTTCGCAATTGCGGACCAAGGGCGTGCGCAAGCGCAATGTCCCCGAGGGACTCTGGACAAAGTGCGAGAGCTGCCAGTCGGTGCTCTATCGCGCCGAGCTGGAGCGGACCCTGGAGGTCTGCCCCAAGTGCAGCGCGCATCACCCGATCACGGCACGCGCGCGCCTGAACTTCTTCCTGGACCCCGAATCGCGGCACGAGATCGGCGCCGAGGTCTCGCCGCTGGATCCGCTCAAGTTCAAGGATTCACGCAAGTACACCGAGCGCATCAAGGAGGCGCAGGCCGAAACCGACGAGCGCGACGCGCTGGTGGTGATGCGCGGCCAGCTGCTGGGCCTGCCGCTGGTGGTCAATGCCTTTGAATTCGGCTTCATGGGCGGCTCCATGGGCAGCGTGGTGGGCGAGAAATTCGTACGCGGCGTCAACGCGAGCCTGGAGTTCGGCATTCCCTTGGTGTGTTTCTCGTCTTCGGGCGGCGCGCGCATGCAAGAGTCTCTGTTTTCCTTGATGCAGATGGCCAAGACCTCGGCGGCGCTGGCCAAGCTCAACGAGCGTGGCCTGCCGTTCATCTCTGTGATCACGCATCCGACCATGGGCGGCGTATCGGCCAGTCTGGCCATGCTCGGTGACATCCACATCGCCGAGCCGCACGCACTGGTGGGTTTTGCCGGTCCGCGCGTGATCGAACAGACCGTGCGCCAGAAACTGCCGGAAGGATTTCAGCGCGCCGAATTCCTGCTCGAACACGGCGCCATCGACATGATCGTGGACCGTCGCGAGCTACGCGAAAAAATTCACCGCCTGCTGGCCATGCTCACGCACTGGGCGCCGACCGAGGCTTGAGCGCCGCGAACATGCCAGCGCCTGCCGCCGGTGCCTCGCTGGCGCAGTGGCTGGCCTGGCAAGAGCAGGTCCACCCACGCAATATCGAACTGGGACTCGACCGCGTCGGCGCCGTGGCCGCGCGCATGGGCTTGCCGGACACCGGCATTGCCAGCCTCATCGTCGCCGGTACCAACGGCAAGGGCTCCAGCGCGACCTTGGCTGCGCTGATCTATCGCGAAGCCGGCTACAAGGTCGGGCTCTACACCTCGCCGCATCTGCTGCACTACAACGAGCGCGTCGCCATCGATGGCGTAGATGTTGATGATGCGCTGCTGTGCGCGGCGTTCACCCAGATCGAGCGGGCCCGTCAGGAGATTCCGCTGACGTATTTCGAGTACGGCACTCTGGCTGCGCTGTGGTGCTTTCGCCAACACGGCGTGCAGGTGCAGGTGCTGGAAGTCGGGCTGGGCGGGCGTCTGGACGCGGTGAATCTGGTCGATGCCGACGCTGCGTTGATCAGCAGCATTGGTATTGATCACACGGATTGGTTGGGGCCGGATCGCGACAGCATCGGTCTGGAAAAAGCCCATGTGTTTCGAGCGCGGCGTCCGGCCGTCGTTGCTGATCCGATGCCGCCAAGCACCGTGCTGGCGCATGCCGAACAGATTGACGCGCGCCTGCAGCGACTGGGTCCGGATTTCCAGGTCATCGAGATGGACGGATCGTGGTGCTGGCAACGCGGCACGACGCGTCTGGATGCCCTGCCGCTGCCCGGGCTTCAGGGAGTGGCGCAGCTGCGCAATGCCGCCGGTGTGATCGCAGTCGTACAGGCCTTGCAGGAGCGCCTGCCAGTAGCCGAGCAGGCGATCCGTCGGGCGCTGCCCAAGCTGAGCCTGCGCGGACGTTTCCAGCAGCGAGGTCGGGTGATCTTTGATGTTGCGCACAACGTCGAGGCCGCCGCCGTGCTGGCCGACAATCTGCGCGCGCGTCTGGGCCATGAGCCGGTCGCGCTGGTGCTGGGTATGCTCGCCGACAAGCCGGTGCAAGCCTTCTGCGCGGCCTTGAGTACGCAGGTGCAACGCGCGTATTGCGCCAGCCTGCCGCCGCCGCGAGGATTGCCGGGCGATGTGATCCGTCAGCAGGCCGAGTCGGCGGGCATGCAGGCGCAGGCGTATGCGGATGTGGCTTCGGCTCTGCAGGCTGCGCAGGATGCGGCTGGCGCAGACGGATGGGTGCTGGTGACGGGTTCTTTTCTGACGGCGGCGGCAGGGCTGGAATTTGAGAATGGATGAGGTTCTGCAACGTCGTCTGGTCGGTGTGCTGACTCTGGGCATCGCGGCCTTCCTGCTCAGCTGGTTGCTGCCCCGACCCGGGTTGGAACGCCTGCAAGGCGGCGCTGAGCGCGTCGTGACCATGGATCTGACGCGTGCCGACTCGCTGCCCGAGGAAGTGCTGCGCGCCGAAGACATTGTCTACGCCGAGGACGAGCAACCCACGGGTCCGGTGGTCGGCGACGATTCAGGTGTTTCGGTGAGCGCGGTTGATCAGATGCCGGCGCAAGATCCGGCCAACGACTCAGTAGATGACACCGCTGCGGCGCTTGCCAATGACGCGACCTCCGCGACCTTGCCGCCACAAGACGCCGAGCCTGCGCCCCAAGCGGAGCCGGCGATCACACCCGAGCCGGAAGCCAAACCCATCCCGAAACCCGAACCCGAACCCAAGCCCGAACCCAAACCCAAACCAAAGCCGCAACCGGCGCCCAAACCAGAACCCAAGCCGGAACCGGCCACGGTCAAGCAGCCGGTCAAGCCGGTACCGGCGCCTGCCGCGTCTGGCGCCGCCAAGATGCTGGTGCAGGCCGGTGCCTATTCACACCTGGACAAGGCTGAGGATGTGCGTGCGCGCAGCAAGGCGCTGGGTATCAGCTGTGTGATCTCTCCGGGCGAGAACGCCAAGGGCACCTTGTATCGCGTGCGCTGCGGTCCGTATCCCAGTCGTGAAGCGGCGGAGGCCGTGGTCAAGAAGCTCAGCGCGGCCTCTATTGCTGCCGCTGTTGTCCCGGGTGCTTGAGCTCAGACGCCGTATCGCGCCGGCCCACCATCTGCCGGCGCAGTTGCACCCGGTAGTCGCCCGCGTCCTGGCCGCGCGCGGTATCTGCGAACCCGAACAGCTGAAGCTGGAGCTGCGCCATCTGCTGCCGCCGGCCTCGATGCGCGGCACCGATCAGGCCAGTGCCTGCGTCGTGCGTGCCATCCAGCGGCGGCAACGCATTGTCATTGCCGGCGACTACGACTGCGACGGCGCCACCGGCGTCGCGCTGGCCGTGCTCGGTCTGCGCCGGCTCGGCGCCGACCACGTGGATTACGTGGTGCCCAATCGTCTGACCATGGGATACGGCTTGTCGGTGCCGCTCGCTGAATTGGCGGCGGCACGCGGTGCGCAGCTGCTGATCACAGTCGACAACGGGATCGCCAGTCATGCCGGCGTCGCTGCAGCCCGTGCGCTGGGCCTGCAGGTGGTGGTGACCGATCATCATCTTCCCGGCGCCGAATTGCCGGACGCACATGCGCTGATCAATCCCAATCAGGCCGGTTGCGATTTTGCGTCCAAGCATCTGGCCGGTGTGGGCGTGATGTTCTATCTGCTGCTCGCGGTGCGCGCGGAACTGCGGGTTCAGGGCGCCTTCGCTGCCGGCGAAGAACCCAATCTGGCCGAGCTGCTCGATCTGGTGGCACTGGGCACCGTGGCCGATCTGGTCAAGCTGGATCGCAATAACCGCATTCTGGTTGCGGCCGGGCTGGCGCGCATTCGCGCAGGCCGCTCGCGTCCGGGTGTGCGTGCGCTGCTCAAGCTCGCGGGTCGCAACGAAGCGGAGCTGGACGCATCCGATCTGGGTTTTGTGCTGGGCCCGCGCATCAACGCGGCGGGTCGTATCGACGATATCGGCATCGGCATTCGCTGTCTGTTGAGTGAGGACGACGCTGAGGCCGCGGCGCTGGCGCACCAGCTGGATCAGATCAATCGCCTGCGCCGTCAGATGCAGGACCAGATGAATGATGCGGCCCTGGCCCAGCTGCTGAGCGGCGTGCAGACCCAAGGCTATGGCCTATGTTTGTTTGACGCGCAATGGCATGAGGGCGTGGTGGGTTTGGTGGCGTCCAAGCTGCGCGAGGTTGCCAACCGCCCGGCCATCGCGTTTGCGCCAGCGCAGGAGCCGGGCGTGCTCAAGGGTTCAGCGCGATCCGTGCCGGGTCTGCATCTGCGCGATGTGCTGGCTGCCATCGACGCGGCCGAACCCGGACTGATCCTGCGCTTCGGCGGCCACGCCATGGCAGCGGGACTGAGTCTGACGCACGCCGAGCTGGAAAAATTCAGCGCATGCTTCGACGCGTACTGTCGCGCCCAGCTGACCCCGGCGCAGCTCGAACGCGTGATCGAAACCGATGGTCCGCTCGATGCCGAGCACCTGAGCGTCGAGACCGTTGCCGCGCTTGAACAGGCCGGCCCCTGGGGCCAGGGCATGCCCGAGCCGCTGTTCGACAATGCCTTCGAGATCTGCGGCGCCCGCACGGTGGGCGCCGATCAGCGTCACGTGCGCTATCGCCTGCGACTGGGCCAAGGTCCTGAATTGACCGCGGTGCATTTTGGCGGGGCCGAGCAGATGCAGACGCGAGGCCGCATGCACGCCGCCTACAGCTTGTGCATCAACCGCTGGCAGGGCGCGAGCACGCTGGAGCTACGCTTGAGTCACGTCGAGCCGCTGTCGCCGGAATCCTGGCCTCAGGAGCGCGGCTTGAGCTGCTCGGCCAGGAATTGCAAGGTGCGGTCCAGTGCCTGGCGCGTGGGTTCACCCGCGGCGTCGATCAGATGGGTGGTGAGCACGCTGTGCGCCGGCTTCATCTCGCGCGGATTGGCATCGGAGGCTTCGAGTTCGATGCCCTCGAAGGCATCGCCAAATTCCTCTCGCAGGCGTTTGAAGCGCTCGGGCGGGCACATCGGATCGCCGTGAAAGCGCAGGCCGAGAATTCGCGCGCCCTGATGTTCGATCTTGTCGTGTGCCGCGGCGATGGCCTCGGGCGAGGCGTGCAGGGCCTGGCGCAGCGCGGGCGTCAGCCCCACCGGCAGCGAGGGCTGCGACAGCACCGGTGCAATCACCGGCGCATCCAGCATCATGCTGAGCGCGAAATTTCCGGTCAGGCACATGCCGACCGCGCCGACGCCTGGGCCGCCGCATTCCACGTGTGCCCGGCGCGCCAGCGCCCGCATCCAGTCGACCAGGGGGCTGGATTGGCCCGCGCCCAGCAGGCGGAACTCGCGATTGATGCAGACGCGCAGCAAGGTCTTGGCGGCCAGCGCCGGCGTCACGGGTCGCATCGGTATGCCAATGAACTGCGGCATGTAGACCGAGAAGCCGGCTTCAGCGACCCAGGTGGCAAAGCGCGCCACCTGCGGCGTGATGCCCGGCACCTCGGTCATCACGATCACCGCAGGCCCGCTGCCGGCGCGGAATACCGGGCGCGTCGCGCCCTGGTGGCTGAATTCGGTGGTGTCAAAGCCCGGGACGTACAGGTCCATCGGTGATCAGCTGCTGCCGGCGAAGATCACCGGTGAGGCGCGTGAAATCACCGGGCCCTGCAGGTAATCGGCGCCCATGCGCTTCCAGGCGTCACGATTGTTGTCGCCGGCCAGTTCAGTGACGATCAGGCGCCGCTTGAGCACGCGCGACAAGCGCGCCAGCGAATCCGCCATGGTCAGGTCCACCGGATTGCTGGAGACGTCTGCGAACAGACGCGCGTCGACGCGGATGAAATCGGTTTGCAGGCGGCGTAGCAGGTCGGAGGCAGCTGCACCGCGCGGCACGAACTGATCCAGTGCCACGCGGCAGCCGATGGAACGCATCGCGCTGCAGAACGTCTGCGCCGCACCCGGCGCCTCGCTCAGCACGGTCTCGCGTAGCGCAAAACAGATGCGCGAAGTCGGTACTTGCGGATAGCCCTCGAACTCATGCACCAGCATTTCCAGCGTCGCGCCATCAGCCACGGTGGCGGCCGACAGCGACACATAGCAGTACGCAAGGCGCTCAAAGATGGCCGGATTCGCCGCCAAGTGGCGCAGCATGTTGCGGATGGTCCAGCGTTCGATCTCGGCAATCAGGCCGTTGCGTTCTGCCACCGGTACGACGGCGGCGGGTTCGGCCCAGAAGCCTTCCTCGTCTTCGACCGCGAACGACACCTCGTACACCGCGCCTTCGGCCAGGTGTGCATCCGCCGACTGTATCCACTGTGTGGTCAGGTGTAGGAAGCCCTCGTCCAAGCCGGCGCGGATTCTGCGGATCCAGGTGCTGTCGTCAGCCGTGCGCTGGTCCATGGACTTGTCATAGACCTTGAACGCGCTGGCACCGCCGGTCTTGGCGGCGCGGCACGCGGCCTCGGCGCGGCTGATGACCTGCATGGGATGCTCGACCGTGCCATCGAACACGCTCAAGCCGAAGCTTGCGGTGAGCGAGAAGCTCTTGTCGGTCCACTGAAACTGGGTGGCGGCGATGGTCTCCATGGCCAGCTGCGCGGTGCGACGCGCGCTGTCTTCGTCGCTGTTCTCGAGCAGGATGGCGAAGGCATCGGCGCCAAGGCGGTACACATCGCCACCCGGCGCCAGGTCGACCAGCAGTTCGGCGACGCGCACCAGCGCTGAATCGCCGCCCTGCAGCCCCAGGGTTTCGTTGACCTGGCGCAAGCGATCAATATCGCCAAGCAAAAGAGCGTGCTTGCGCGGTAACACGCGCGACGCATCCAGCAGTGTGCGCAGACGACGGTCGCAGGCCGAGCGATTGGGCAAGCCGGTGATCGGGTCGACGCTGCGACGATCAAACACCAGCTTTGGCGATGCGGTGGAGGCTTCCTTGGTGCGGAATACCAGGGTGGCGCCGAGGCTGCGACCACCGACGCCGCGCAGTGGCGAACCCATCAACTGGATCTCGCGCTCGCCGCGGCCTTCGACCTGCAGGAACAAGCCCTCGTCGTGCTCGATGCGACCGCTGGACGCGATCACGCCGCTGACAAAATCTGCGGCGCTGCCGGTTTCGTTTGCCAGGCGCAGACGCAGGATGTCAGCGCAGGGCTTGCCGCGGACGGCACGCAGGGCCACGCCGATCAGCCGCTCGGCCGGCGCGTTCATGTCCTCGATCAAACCCCTGGCGTCGACCACGATGGCGGCGTCAGCAATCGAGCTGAGCACCGCGCTGGAGCGCTCGCGCAGGCGCAGGGCCTGCTCGTCGGCGCGTGCGCGTTCGCCGGCCTCGATCACCAGCTGGCTTTGCTGCGTCATCACGCGGTCGCTGGCCTCACGCAACTGCCGCACGCGCTCGTTGTACCAGTGGCTGATGTGACCGATCTCGCTGGTGGCGCGCTCGTCTAGCTGCACATGCAGCGATTGCTCCAGCGAGCGCGCGTCGCCCAGGTTGCGTGCCATCTGCGACAGCGGCCGCAACACCCAGGCACGCAAGCCCAGGAAGATCAGTGTCAGGCTCAGGCCAAGCGCGCCCAGCACCAGCAGCAGGGTCTGGTTGAAGAACTGCTGTACTCCGCCCAGTCCTTCGCGCGCCGGGCTGACGCGTACCAGGGTCCAGCGCGCATCCGGAATGTCGAACAGGGCGACGGCGCCGTCTTCGCCCAGCAGCGGGTCCTTGTCGACACGGGGCAGGGCGATGGGGTCGGCCGATACGGGCGAGGGCGCTGCGCTCCAGGCGGCGTAGATCGACTCGGCCTCTTTCAACGACAGATCGCGCGTGTTTTTCTGCAGGCTGGTGATCTGCGCCGCGTCATAGGCCTTGTTGCGCTTGGCGGACTCCAAGGCATCGTCCTGACGTTGATGCAGGTCCAATGACAGTGCATTGAAGGCTGGCATCTTCTGCGCCAGCGCCGCCATATTGCGCGGACGCGCCGCGTCGAGCGCCTTGGCGGCAAGGCCGGCACTGGCAATGAGCCGGTCCTCACGATCCAGCACCAGCGAATAGCCGGACTGCTCGCCAATATTCCGGCGCAGTGCGCGTTCCAAGCCCGGCGCGTCCAGCCACAGGGTCACTGCGCCGCGAAAACTCGAGTCAGCCCACAGGGGCAGCACACAGCCGATGACCTGTCGCTTGGACAGGGCTTCGGTCTGCACCGTGGTCCAGTTGCAGCGCTGCGCCGACGCGATTCGCGCAGGCGTATACCAGGCCTCCTGCCAGTACGGCACGGCGCGCGGGTCGTTGTAGTCGTTGCGCGCTACCAGCGCGCCCTGCTCATCGACCAGCCAGTAGCGACTGCTACGCGTGGCCTCAGGACTGGTGGGTTCGGGCCATATGCCCACCGCCGCGACGACGCCGGCCAAGCCGCTGCGGGCGAGCAGGGTGTCGATGGGCGCCTCACCGCTGGCGGCGTCGACGCCGAACAACAGGGTCACGCCGATCGCGCTGGCCAGGGACTGCGCGCGCGCCAGCTCGGTTTGTACCGACTGCACCACGCGCAAGCCGCTTTCTCGTTGAGCGCGTTGCGAGCTGTCGACTAAGCCGGTCTGCAGCAGACCGCGTCCGACCAACCAGGCGAGGACCGACAACAGCAGCGCCACACCAATGAACAGCGCGGCGACCTTGACCTCAAGTCGCTGGACCGGCCCCAGGCGCACTGGCCCGGTCTGAATCGACAGACCTGGCGGGTTGGGACTCATGGGATACGTGACCGCTTCATCATTCGATCATCGCATAGCAGCCCATGCAGACAAGCCTTCAGGCCAGAAGACGGCGTGCCTTGTGCAGCGCGCCGATCAGCTGGTCGATGTCGTCACGGCCGTTGTACACCGCGAGCGAGGCGCGCGCGGTGGCGGGTACGCCGAAGCGCGCCATCAACGGCATGGTGCAGTGATGCCCGGTGCGAACCGCCACGCCTTCCTGATCCAGGATGCTTCCCAGGTCGTGGGCATGGGCGCCGTCCATGACAAAGGACAGCACGCCGGCCTTGTGCGCGGCGGTCCCGATCAGGCGCAGGCCGGGAATCTCGGCCATGCGCGGCGTGGCGTAGGCCAGCAGCGCCTGTTCGTGTGCATGAATTCGATCCAGTCCCAGCGCTTCGATCCATTGCAGCGCCGCGGCAAAGCCAATGGCACCGGCGATATCGGGCGTGCCGGCCTCGAACTTGTACGGCACCTCGTTCCAGGTGCTGCCTTCGAAGGCGACGGTGCGGATCATGTCGCCGCCACCATGCCAGGGCGGCATGGCTTCCAGGTGTTCGCGCTTGGCGTACAAGGCACCGAATCCCGTGGGCCCATAGGCCTTGTGCGCCGAGCACACATAGAAATCCGCGCCGAGTGCCGTCAGGTCCTGCGCTTCGTGCGCAATGGCCTGCGCTCCATCCACCAATACCGGGATGCCGCGCGCATGCGCCTCACGGATCATCTCCGCCACCGGATTGATCGTGCCCAGCGAATTCGACACCTGCACCACGGCCACCAGTTTCGTCTGCGATGACAGCTTCGCCCGCCAGTCGTCCAAGTCCAGCTCGCCGGCGTCATTGACGTTCGCCGCCAGCGTCCGCGCGCCCGCCAACTGCCAGGGCACGATGTTGGAGTGATGCTCCATGCCGGTGACCAGCACTTCGTCGCCGGGCTCAAGTCGCGGCTGCAGGAAGCTGCGTGCGACCAGATTGATCGCCTCGGTGGTGCCGCGGGTGAACACGATCTCTTCGCGCGTGACCTTGAAGAACGCGGCGATGTGATCGCGCGCGGCCTCATACTGCGTGGTGGCACGCGCCGCCAGCTCATGCACCGCGCGATGCACATTGCTGTTAGCGTGGCGGTAATAGCCATCCAGTGCCTGAAGCACGGCCTCCGGCTTCTGCGTGGTCGCCGCATTGTCCAGATAGGCGAGGCGCTTGCCGTGAATCTTCTCGGCCAGGATCGGGAACTGGGCGCGGATGGCCGCGAGGTCGAGCGAATTGTTCATTTCAGAAAAGCTCTTGGCCACCGAGTACACGGAGTGACACGGAGGAGGCGCCTTTATCCATGCTCATCCGTGTTCATCCGCGTCATCCGTGGCAAATGCGTCTTCGCGTTCCCGCCCGGCACCCAGACGATCAACCACTCGTCTGACCAGTTCATCGCGCAGCGCCGCATCCGGACACTGCCGCAGCGGTTCCAAAGCAAACGCGATCTGCAGCAGCGAGCGTGCCTGCGCTTCGGGAATTCCGCGCGAGCGCAGATAGAACAAGGCCTGCAAATCGAGTTGACCGAAGGTGGCGCCGTGCGCGCATTTGACGTCGTCGGCGTAGATCTCCAACTCGGGCTTGGCGTTGATCTCCGCCTTGGGCGAAAGAATCAAGTTGGCAATGCGCTGTTCGGAATCCGTCTTCTGCGCACCCGGATGCACCACCACCTTGCCGTTGAACACGCCATGTCCGCGATCCAGCGCAATGCCGCGAAACACTTCGCGGCTATTGCCGTGCACGGCGCGGTGATCAACGCGCGTGTGGTTGTCGGTGTGGCCGTCGCCGTCGACGACGAACAGTCCACGCAGATGGGCTTGCGCGCCCGGTCCCAGCAGATCGACGCAGACGTCGTGCCGCGACAGTTTGCCGCCCAGATCCAGCGCGGTCAGATCCAGCATCGCGTCGCGATGCAGCCGCGCACGGATGCGTGTGATGCGATGCACGTCGGGACGTGCATCCTGCACGCGCACCAGCCGGAGTTGTGCGCCGGCTTCCAGCTCGATGTCCAGAACGGCGGTCTGGAAGGCCTCGTCCGCTGTGGTTTGCAAGCGCAGCAGCGCCTCGCTATTCGCACCCAGGTGCAGGCGATGCCGGCGATGCCCAGACCCTTCGGCGCGAATCACGTCGGGATGACGCTGACCCGCCGCCAGTTGCAGGTTCAGGCCACCGCTGGCGAAGACAAAATTCAGCGCATCGACGCCGTCGGCACCGATGCCCAAGTCAGGTCCCGGTTCATACGCCGCGACGGATTCGGGTGCCAGCGCCTGAAGCGGCATCAGGTCCGTGTACTTCCAGTCTTCCTCATCCGTGGTCGGCAGCCCGCGCTGCAGCAACTGATTCAGCGCGGCGCGACGCGGCGCTGAGCGCAGCGCCGCAGGCAGGCGTTCGAAGGCCTCGGCATAGGCTTGCATGGCAGACATCTCAGGCGGCCTGCAGCCAGGCATAGCCCTTTTGTTCTAGCTCCTTGGCCAGCTCCGGTCCGCCGGATTTGACGATGCGACCGCCGGCCAGCACGTGCACGTAGTCAGGCTTCACGTAATCCAGCAGTCGCTGGTAATGCGTGACCAGCAGGGTGCTGCGTTCAGGTGAGCGCATGGCGTTGATTCCGTCTGACACGATCTTGAGCGCGTCGATATCCAGGCCCGAATCGGTCTCGTCAAGAATCATCAGCTTCGGCTGCAGCACCAGCATCTGCAGAATCTCGTTGCGCTTCTTCTCGCCGCCGGAGAAGCCCTCGTTGACGCCGCGATGCAGCATCTTCACGTCCATCTGCATCTGCTTGACGCGCTGCTTGACGTAGGCGAGGAAGTCGGCGGCGTCCAGCTCCTTCTCGCCGCGCGTCTTGCGCTGGGCGTTGAATGCAGCCTTGAGGAAGTAGAGATTGCTGACACCCGGAATCTCGACCGGATACTGGAAGCCCAGAAACACCCCCGCGGCAGCGCGTTCCTCGGGGTCCATGTCCAGCAGGTCCTGATCCAGGAAGCGGGCGCCGCCCTGCGTGACCTCGTATCCCTCGCGTCCGGCAAGGACATGCGACAGCGTGGACTTGCCCGATCCATTGGGCCCCATGATGGCGTGGACCTCGCCCGGCTTCAGGGACAGGGTAATGCCCTTGAGGATGTCCTTGGCTTCGACACGCGCGTGCAGATTTTCAATTTCAAGCATTACGTCTTCTCGGGATATTTGTCTGAGCACAGCTGACCACCTGCACCCCAATTGTCTTTCTTCACTTCGTCGATGACGACGTAAAGACCATCAGTAGTTCCGCCACAGATGCGCACGAACTCCCGCGTCAGCGACTCCACCAGTTCGCGCTTCTGCTCGATCGAGCGGCCTTCCCACATTTCAATGCGGATAATGGGCATGCTCAGCCCACCGCGCCTTCCAGCGACACTGCCAGCAGCTTCTGCGCTTCCACCGCAAACTCCATCGGCAGCTCTTTGAACACCTGCTTGCAGAAGCCGTTGACGATCATGGACACGGCATCTTCAGCCGGGATGCCGCGCGACCGGCAGTAGAACAGCTGGTCCTCGCCGATCTTCGAAGTGGTGGCCTCGTGTTCGAGAATCGCTGAGTGATTGCGGATTTCGGTGTACGGAAACGTATGCGCACCGCACTGATCGCCGATCAGCAAGGAGTCGCACTGCGTATGGTTGCGGGCACCTTCAGCTGAGGGCAGCACGCGTACCAGACCGCGATAACTCTGCTGGCCATGACCGGCCGCGATGCCCTTGGAGACGATGGTCGAGCGCGTACGCTTGCCGACGTGAATCATCTTGGTGCCGGTATCCGCCTGCTGGCGGTTGTGCGTGAGCGCCACGGAATAGAACTCGCCGATGGAGTCATCGCCGCGCAGGATGCAGCTCGGATACTTCCAGGTGATGGCCGAGCCGGTCTCGACCTGGGTCCAGGAAATCTTCGAGCGCGGCCCGCGGCAGTCACCGCGCTTGGTGACAAAGTTGTAGATGCCGCCCTTCCCATTCTCGTCACCGGGGTACCAGTTCTGCACCGTCGAATACTTGATCTCGGCGTCGTCCAGCGCCACCAGTTCCACCACCGCTGCGTGGAGCTGGTTCTCGTCACGCTGTGGCGCGGTGCAGCCTTCCAGATAGCTCACATGGCTGCCTTCTTCGGCCACGATCAGCGTGCGCTCGAACTGGCCGGTGTTGCGCTCGTTGATGCGGAAATACGTGCTCAGCTCCATTGGGCAGCGCACGCCCTTGGGGATGAACACGAAGCTGCCATCACTGAATACAGCGGAATTCAGCGCCGCGAAATAGTTGTCGCCGAACGGCACGACGGAGCCGAGATATTTCTTCACCAGCCCCGGATATTCGTGCACGGCCTCCGAGATCGAGCAGAAGATCACACCGGCCTCGGCCAGCTTCTTGCGGAAGGTGGTGCCCACCGATACCGAGTCGAACACCACGTCCACCGCGACCTGCGGCACCACACCGGCAAGCATCTCCTGCTCCTTCAGCGGAATGCCGAGCTTGCTATACGTCTCCAGCAGTTTCGGATCGACCTCGTCCAGCGACTTGGGCCGGTCTTTCATCGACTTCGGCGCGCTGAAGTAGCTGATGCTCTGGTAATCCACTGGTACGTAGTCGACATGCGCCCATTGCGGCTCAAGGCCAATCGCCGCTGGCTCAAGATGACCGAGCCGAAATGGGCGCATGTCAACTACGTACCAGTGGATTACCAGAGCATCAGCTACTTCAGCGCGCCGAAGTCGATGAAAGA
>JBQTJH010000115.1:0-2525 GCA_052387335.1 Panacagrimonas sp.
GTTCGCAATCTGCAAACGCTGCGATATTTTTCCGGGCCAGCGCACGCGCCTGAGTCGGCAGGCCGGCGTGCTGATACAGCGCGCCGCAACAAGTCTGCTCCGGCACAGCGTGAATACGGTAGCCCGCTGCCTGCAGCAGCTGCTCTGCTGCATCGAGGGTCTGGCGTTCCAGCAGATCGGAGACACAACCGCGAAACATCGCGATGGGTGTTACGTCGGCTGGAACGCCAGACCCTCGATGCAGCCGAGCAGCTGCTGCAGGCAGCGGGCTACCGTATTCAGGCTGCGCCGGAGCAGACTTGTTGCGGCGCGCTGTATCAGCACGCCGGCCTGCCGACTCAGGCGCGTGCGCTGGCCCGGAAAAATATCGCAGCGTTTGCAGATTGCGAACGCATTGCCAGTGTCACCACTGGCTGCGCCGCGAGCTTGCGTGATTACGCCGACATGGACCTTGAAGCGGGCGCCGCACTGGCCGCACGCGTGCAGGATTTCACCGCATGGCTGGTGCCGAGGATGGATCGTTTGCAGTTTCGGCCCCTGCCGCTGCGCGCCGCGCTGCACACGCCGTGCACCGCGCTCAATGTGATGAACTCGGATGCCGCACTGCGCCAGTTGCTGCAACGCATCCCGCAGCTGGAGCTGCTGGAACTCGATCCGATACAGCGTTGTTGTGGAGCAGCCGGCACGCATTTCATCACTCAGCCCGAGGCTGCGGACCGATTGCTGCAACCCAAGCTCGATGCGGTTCAGCGGCTCAAGCCCGATCTCATTGTCAGCGCCAACATCGGCTGCAGCCTGCACCTGAGCGGCGGGCTCACTCGCTCGGCGGCAGCGGCACAGCCGTCGGGTCCAGCGGTACGACATCCAGCACAGGTTTTGGCGGCGCAACTTGTTTGGCCGCCGCCTCGATCCTGAGCAGCAGCAGCTCGGCCATTTCCTCTTCGAGAAAATCGCGCAGGCGTTCGGCCTCCTGCTCCTTGGACAAGACCTGATCGGCGCTGAAGCTGTAGTCGCGACGGACTTCGATTAGATCGGTCGGTATAAGTACCAGCGTGCCGCGCCGCACCTCGTAGTTCGCGCGCAGGATCAAATCGTATTCCAGCGCCTTGCCGTCAGCGCCGACGGACAACACCTCGCGCGTGGCCTTGAGGTCGGTCAGGCGAATCGTCGTGACATCGTCGCGCGGTTTCTCTACCACCTCGGCGCCGCGGCGCAGCAGACGCTCACGCAGCGCCGCTTCGACCGTGGGCTCGGACACGCGGTAGGGCGCGATCACGTCAATCCGTACCTGCTTGAGCAGTTCCGGCAGAGGCCGATTTCCCGCTGCATGAAAGCCGCAGCCGGCCAAAAAAAATGTGAGGAGTAAGGGGTGAGGAGCGAGGAACAGCAAACCGCGCGAGGCATTCGCCGCGCGACGAAACCATCCCCGCATTTCCTCACGCTTCACGCCTCACTCCTCACAGGTTCATACGACGAGGTTCACCAGCTTGCCCGGCACCACGATTTTCTTCTTCGGGTCCGCGCCATTGACGAATTTCTGCACGTTGTTGTCGGCCAGCGCGGTGGCCAGGATCTGCTCCTGTGTGGCGTCCCGCGCCACCGTGATCTGGCCGCGCAGCTTGCCGTTGACCTGCACGACCAAGGTGAGCTGATCTTTCACGCGCGCTGCTTCGTCGGCGACAGGGAAGCGCGCATCAAGCGCGTTGCTCTGGCCGGTGAGCGCGAACCACAGCGCATGACCGGCGTGCGGCACGATGGGATTGAGCATCAGCGCGATGCTCTCCCACACTTCCTGCAGGACCGCGCGACCTTGCAGGCTCGCGTCCTCGAATTTCGCGACGGTGTTCATCAGCTCCATCACCGCGGCAATGGCGGTGTTGTACTGCTTGCGCCGACCGTAGTCGTCGCCGATCTTGGCGATGGCGTCGTGCAGCGCGGCGCGCAGGGCTTTCTGTGCCGGCGTGAGGTTTGAGGTATCGAGTTTCGGCGCCGGGCCTTGTGCGACGTGAGTCTGCACGCCGCGCCACAGCCGGCGCATGAAGCGCGCCGCGCCTTCGACACCTGCGTCGTTCCATTCCAGCGAGGCGTCCGGCGGCGAGGCGAACATCGCGAACAGGCGCACGGTATCGGCACCGTACTGGTCGATCAGTAGTTGCGGGTCGATGCCGTTGTTCTTCGACTTCGACATCTTCTCCACGCCGCCGATCTGCACCGGCGCGCCGGTGCTGCTGAGCTTGGCGGACAGCGGGTGGCCCTTCGCATCGTGTTCGAGGGTGACATCGGCCGGATTGATCCAGGTCTTCTTGCCGTCGGCCTCGATGAAGTAGGTCTCCTTCACCACCATGCCCTGCGTGAGCAGGTTCGTCGCGGGTTCGTCACCGGGTACGAAGCCCTCGTCGCGCAACAGTTGTGCGACGAGCGCGCGAACTACTGGCTGCCGGTGGACCAGTACATCGGCGGTATCGAGCACGCGATCCTGCACCTGCTGTACTTCCGCTTCTTCCACAAGCTGATGCGCGACGAGG
>JBQTJH010000116.1:0-3397 GCA_052387335.1 Panacagrimonas sp.
TTCGGGTTGCGGCCAAAATTACGCCATGCGGTGTTGCGCCCGGCTCGCGTGGAATCACCAAGCTTCGCCGGCCGCGCCGTGCCTGGCGGGATTTTGGACTCGCAACGCAGCGACCATTCATAGGTCAACAGACCCTAAGGCGCCCGACACAGACGAGCGCCGCACCGAGGACTTGCAATGAGTTTGCCGCTTGCCGATCAAGACCCCATTGAAACCGCCGAGTGGGTGGAGTCGCTCCAGACGGTGCTCGAACGCGAAGGCCCCGAGCGAGCGCATTACTTGTTGGACAGGCTGATCGAGAAAGCGCGTCTGGCGGGCACCTTTATCCCGTTTTCGCCGAACACGGCGTACGTCAACACTATTCCGCCGCATCTCGAAGAGCGCTCTCCGGGCAATCACGAACTGGAGTGGAAGCTGCGCAGCTACATCCGATGGAATGCGATGGCGCTGATCCTCAACGCCAACAAGGAGCACGCCGGCATCGGCGGGCATATCGCCAGTTTCGCGTCGGCAGCGACCTTGTACGACGTCGGCTTCAACCATTTCTGGAAAGGCCCGGATCATCCGCAGGGACAGGATCTGGTGTACATCCAGGGGCATGTCACGCCGGGGATCTACGCGCGCGCCTTTCTCGAAGGCCGTCTGAACGAAGAACAGCTCGACCGCTTTCGCATGGAGGCGCTGGCGCCGGGACTGTCGAGCTATCCGCATCCCTGGCTGATGCCCAACTTCTGGCAGTTCGCCACCGTGAGCATGGGTCTGGGGCCCATCATGGCGATCTACCAGGCGCGCCTGATGAAGTATCTGCACAACCGCGGCATCAAGGACATGAGTTCCCGAAAGGTCTGGTGCTTCTGCGGCGATGGCGAGATGGACGAACCCGAGAGTCAGGGGGCCATTGCGATTGCAGCGCGCGAGAAACTCGACAATCTGGTGTTCGTCATCAACTGCAATCTGCAGCGCCTCGACGGACCGGTGCGCGGCAACGGCAAGATCATCCAGGAACTTGAAGGCAATTTCCGCGGCGCGGGCTGGAACGTCATCAAGGTAATCTGGGGCGGCGCCTGGGACGGACTGCTTGCGCGCGACCAGGACGGACATCTGCTGCGCCTGATGAACGACACGGTCGACGGTGAATACCAGAGCTACAAGGCCAAGGGCGGCAAGTTCACGCGCGACCAGTTCTTCGGCAAGTCCCCCGAGACCTTGAAAATGGTGGAGACGCTGAGCGACGAGGATGTCGGTCAGCTTAATCGCGGCGGCCATGATCCGCACAAGGTCTACGCCGCCTACGCCGCGGCGTCCAAGCACAGCGGCACGCCGACGGTGATTCTGGCCAAGACCGTCAAAGGCTATGGCATGGGTGAGGCCGGTGAAGGCCAGAACATCACGCATCAGCAGAAGAAGATGGGGCTGGAGGCGCTGAAGAAATTCCGTGATCGCTTCCGCATTCCGGTGGCTGACGATCAGCTCGAATCCTTGCCGTTCTACAAGCCGGCCGAAGATTCGCTGGAAATCCAGTATCTGAAAGCGCGTCGCGCCGAACTGGGTGGTTATCTGCCGCAGCGCACGGTCGGCAACGAGCGGCTCGAAGTGCCTGCGCTCAGCAGCTTCCAGCGCATTCTCGATAGCAGCGGCGAGCGCGAGATCAGCACCACCATGGCCTTCGTGCAGTTCCTGCAGATTCTGCTGCGCGACAAGGTTTGTGGGCCGCGCGTGGTGCCTATTATTCCCGATGAAGGCCGCACCTTCGGCATGGAGGCGATGTTCCGTTCGCTCGGGATCTATTCCATCGTCGGACAAAAGTACAAGCCCGAAGACGCCGAGCAGCTGGCCTTCTACAAGGAAGACATCAAGGGTCAGATTCTGGAGGAGGGCATCACTGAATCGGGCGCCATGTCGTCGTGGATCGCGGCTGGAACCGCGTATGCCAATCACGGCACGGCGCTGATTCCGTTCTACACCTTCTACTCGATGTTCGGCTTTCAGCGCGTGATGGACCTGTGTTGGGCCGCCGGCGATATGCGCGCGCGCGGCTTTCTGATGGGTGCGACGGCCGGGCGCACCACGATCAATGGCGAGGGTCTGCAGCACGAGGACGGCCATAGTCATGTCATGGCCTCGCTGATTCCCAACTGCAAGGCCTATGACCCGGCGTTCGCCTACGAGCTGGCCGTGATCATCCAGCACGGCATGAAGGAAATGGTGCAGGAGCACAAGGACAACTACTACTACCTCACCATCTACAACGAAAACCATACACACCCCGCGATGCCGGCCGGCTGCGAGAGCGGCATCGTGCGTGGCATGTATCTGTTCAAGTCCGAAGAAGAACCGACCAAGGCGCATGTGCAGCTGCTGGGTTCCGGCTCCATCTTTCGCGAAGTGCTGGCCGCTTCGGACATTCTCAAGGCCGACTGGGGTGTGACCAGCGATGTCTGGAGCGTGCCCAGCGTGAACGAACTGGCGCGCGACGGTCGCGAGTGCGAGCGCTGGAACCTGCTTCATCCAGACGCGCCGCCCCGGCAGTCCTACGTGCAGGAATGCATAGGCGGCATGACCGGCCCGGTGATTGCGAGCACTGACTATGTGCGCGCCTATGCCGAACAGCTAAGGCCGTATATCAAGGCGCCGTTTCACGCGCTGGGGACCGACGGCTACGGACGCTCGGACAATCGTCCGGCGCTGCGCGACTTCTTCGAGGTGGATCGACGCTGGATCACGGTCAAGGCCTTGCGCGCGCTGGCAGACCAGAAGCTGGTGCCGGCGGAGCGCGTATCGCAGGCGATCAAGCTCTACGGCATCCGGCCGGAGCGCGCGGCACCCTGGACCGTGTGAGGAACAAACTCATGGGAAATCTGATCGAGGTGCAGGTGCCGGACATCGGCGAGTTCAAGGATGTGCCGGTGATCGAGGTGCTGGTACAAGACGGCGATACCGTGGCCAAGGACCAGGCGCTGATCGTGCTGGAGTCCGACAAGTCGACGATGGAAGTGCCCTCGCCGGGCGCGGGCATCGTGCGCGGGCTGAAGGTGAAGCCCGGCGACAAGCTGTCGAAAGGAGATCGCATCTGTCGTCTGGAGGGCGAGGCCGAGAAAGCAGCGACGGCATCCGCGCCGCCGGTCGAAGCGAAAGCCGAACCCGAACCCGAACCCAAAAAAGGCAAGCCAGCGTCGCCCGATTTGTTCTCGGCCGCGCCTGCTGAATCCAAGCCCAAAGGCGGGCGTGTCGTCGTCACTGTGCCGGATCTGGGCGACTTCAAGAACGTGCCGGTGATTGAACTGCTGGTGAAGGACGGCGACCGCGTCGACAAAGACCAGGCGCTGATCGTGCTGGAATCCGACAAGTCGACGATGGAGGTGCCGGCGCCTGCGGCCGGCGTCGTGCGCGGTTTGAA
>JBQTJH010000117.1:0-7807 GCA_052387335.1 Panacagrimonas sp.
GGAAGCCACGCTGCGCCGCGCGCAACTTGAGCACGTCATGGCGCGACTGGCCGACACCGCGCGTGCCAACGAAACCGTGCTCATCGGCGGCGACTTCAATTGCGCGCGCGGCGATGCCGAGTTTGCAGCGGCGCAGCCACCGCCGGGTTGGACGCTGGTCGACGCGCTGCACGAGCTGGGCCACGCGCAACCCACGTTTCCGGTGCCGCCCAAGCCGGATCGCGCCGGTCGGCGCATCGATTTCATTCTGGCCATGCAGACGACGAAGACCGTCGTAGCCGCGCAGGCGGGAATCCAGTTCACTGCGGCCGAACACGTCTGGCCCAGCGATCACGCGCTGATCTGGACCGATTGGGAGTCCGCACATGCGCGCTGATCCGCAGCCCGCGCCCCTGTTTCTGGCGCACAGCCTGCCGGCGTTCGGCAGCGCCGGTCTGGCGGCGATGCTGCCCATCCTCGGCACGGACGCCTGCGCACTACCCACGGTGTTGCTCAACGCCACGGCCAATCACGCTGGGGTGCAGCGCTGGCCGCAGCCGCTGGTGGCGCAGCTGGAAGCGAGCTGGACATTGCATATGCAGCGCGGCGCCGTGCCGGACCTGTTCATTGGGTATCTGGCCGACGCCGGTCAAGCGCGGGAACTGGCTGACTGGCTGCGACTGCGCAAGCGCACGCTCGGCTGCGTGTACGCCGACCCGATCTGCGGCGATCACGGCAAGGCCTATGTCGCGCCCGAACTGATCACCGCCTGGGTCGCGCTGCTGTCACAGGTCGACGTGGCGTTTCCCAACACCACCGAATACGAGTTGCTGGCGCAGGCCGCCGGCGTGACCACGGCGTCGGCCTTGTGGTTGGCCGCAGCAGCGCCGCGCACGGTGATCGTCACCTCCAGTGTGGAAGCCGGCGTGTACGGCAACCGCCTGTTGCACGCGGGCACGCAGAGGTTCATCGCCGCGCAACACATCCGCGCGCAGTTCAGCGGCACCGGCGACGTGTTTGCCGCCTGCTGCCTGCGCGCGAGGCGCGACGGCCTGGACTGGGCGCAGGCCGTAGACCTGGCCGCACGCCAGACCGAAAGCCTGATCCGCCGGTCCCTGGCCAGCGGTGAGGGTCAGCGCCTGCGCATCACGCCGGAGATCCACAGCGAAGCGGTGGAGCATTGATGCAGACGAGCGCGCCGCTGCCTTCGCTGTACTACGTGATCGGCCCGTCCGGGGCCGGCAAGGACAGCGTGTTGAACTGGCTGCGCGCCAACCTGCCGGCGGACTGCCCGCTGTTGTTTGCCCACCGCTACATCACGCGCGCAGCGGACGCCGGCGGCGAGAACCATGTGGCGCTCAGCGAGCCGGAGTTCGCGCTGCGTCGCGACGCCGGACTGTTCTGTCTGCACTGGTCCAGCCACGGCCTGCACTACGGCGTTGGCATGGAGGTGCGGCACTGGCTGGCCGCAGGCTTCCCGGTGCTGCTCAACGGCAGCCGCGAATATCTGGACCAGGCCCTGCGCCTGCAGCCGAGTCTGGTTCCGGTGGTGCTGTCGGTTACGCCCGCCGTATTGCGTCAGCGCTTGCAGCAGCGCGCGCGTGAAACACCGCAACAGATTGAACAGCGGCTACAGCGTGCGGCGAGTTTTGCCGTGACGCATCCCCGCGCGTTTGAACTGGACAACAACGCCTCGCTGGAATGCGCCGGCCAGCGGCTGCTGGCGCGCGTGCTGAGCGACCTGCGCGCGCATGCGCAGGGCTGATCCGAGGCTGCGCTGTCTTTTGCAGCAGATTCGGGTGCTTGTGCCG
The DNA here is from genome assembly GCA_052387335.1 of Panacagrimonas sp. Classification (GTDB taxonomy): domain Bacteria; phylum Pseudomonadota; class Gammaproteobacteria; order Nevskiales; family Nevskiaceae; genus Panacagrimonas. The sequence continues at coordinate 1,791 of JBQTJH010000117.1, forward strand.
TGAACACCAAGCGCAGGTGGTCGGCACTGCTGCTGCTGTTCTGCGTCTGTGTGCGGGCCGAGCCGACGGACACAGGGATCTACCCGCGTGCCTTCTTTGATCGCTACAGCCCGCAGACCGCGCTGGACATGGTCCGGAGGGTGCCGGGCTTTGCGCTGGAGGACGTCGGCGACGAGCGTGGCTTTGGCGCGACCGCCGGCAATGTGTTGATTGACGGACAGCGGCCGACGGTGAAGTCCGGTGGTCTGGAGGACGCGCTCGCACGGATTCCCGCCGGCGCGGTGGCGCAGGTCGAGATACTGCGCGGTGTCGATGGCGGCAGTGACGCGGCCGCGCAGACCGTGCTGCTCAACCTCGTGCGCGTGAGCGGTGCGCGCAGCAGCGCCTGGCTGCTGACCCTGGAGCGCAGTAGCGACCCCGACATGAATGTTGCGGGCGACGCCGCGTTCGCGCAGGCGCTGGGCGCCTGGGATCTGAGCACGCGGGTGGACGGCCTCTGGAGCCGCTGGACCTATGAGCGATACGACCGTTTTGACTACGCCGCGGACGGCGGACTGTTGCGCGTGCAGCGCGAGGGTGAATCGCCCAGCCTGCTTGCCGAAGGTTTCATTTCCAACGAGGCGCGGCGCGCCTTGGGCGATGGCGCGCTAGTGATCAATAGCCGCATCGGACGTGCAGACAGCACGCGTCTGCGCGATCGCCTGCGCTATGCCGACCGCAGCGCGCAGGCCCAGTTTCTGGGACGTCAGCGCATCGACACCGACGAGGTCGACGACACCGCCGAGCTGGGCCTGGAGTGGGCGCGACCGGTGGCGGGAGACTGGACCTTGAAGCTGATCGGGCTGAGCGGCCGGAACGCGGATGCAGAAACGCAGCAGTCCCGGGTCGAGATACCCGATAGCGCGAGCAGTGCGCAGCAACTGGTAACCGACGAGCGTGACTTCGAAGGGATCACGCGCGCGACCCTGGCGCGCGCGCGCAGCGCCAGGCTGGCGCCGGACTTCGGCCTGGAGCTGGCATTCAACCAGCTCGATAGCAGGCTCAGCGCCGATGCCGACGCGCCGATCCGCACGCGGGTTGAAGAGCGGCGCGCAGAGGTCTTCGCCAATCTGGCCTGGCGGGTTGCGCGTGACTGGACCTTGGAATCAGGTCTGGCGGTCGAGCATTCCGAGATCCAGGTCAGCGGCGGCCGGCGCAACCGCCAGGACTTCGCCTACCTCAAGCCGCTGATCGCAATCAGCGTCGACACCGACCGCGGCATGCGCGCGCGGCTGGCGCTGCAACGCCGGGTCGGCCAGCTGGAGTTTGACGATCTTGCTGACTCGGGCGATCTCAGCGACGCGCGTGCGCTGGCCGGCAATGCCGCCTTGCGTCCGGATCAGCGCTGGCGCAGCAGTGCCAGTCTGGACCTGCGTGCCCGCACGCGCGGCGCGCTGAGCCTGGAGTTGTTTCACGAGCGCATCGACGATGTGCTCGAACACACTGCGTTCGCCGATGGCCGCTTCGGCCTGGCCAATCTGGGTCCTGCCGAGCAATGGGGCCTGGTTGCCTCAGCCTCGCTACCGCTGTCGGCGATGATGCGCGGCGGCTTGATCGAGACCACGCTGGATTGGCGTGACGCATCCTTCGACGATCCGCTATCCGGCCGCAGACGCGTGATCACCGACTTCGTTCCACTGTCCGGCACGGCGAGCCTTCGTCAGGATCTGCAATCGACACGCCTTGCCTGGGGTGTGAGCGTGAAGTTCGGCGAGGATCTGCATGAGTTCTACGCCGATGAACAGCGCCTCGACTACAGCGATCCTCAGTGGACTGCGTTCGTGGAAACCACACGTCTGCACCGGCTCAAACTGCGCCTGGAATACGAGAATATCGGCGGGCTCGACAGCGGCGAGATTCGCAGCTTTCATGAGCCGGACCGTTCCGGCGTGGCGGCAGGACGACAGGAGGTCAGCCGGCTTCGCGGATCGTTTGTGCGGATCAGCTTGTCGCGAGCGTTCTGAAACGAACCCCGCACCATTTGCGCTTTGGTTGGTTCACGCACCGTGACTGACGCCGGCCTGCAACAGCGGCGCGCAAAGCTAATGACGGTTTCCATCACGTCCGCCATCGTCATGAGCCTGCAACTCGCCGACCGTCCGCTGCCCGAGGATTACCGCTACTACGAGCGCTACACACACGACGAAGCCACCGCGACGGCCAAGCACAACAGCGGGCCGGAGCCGCACGTCGACCGCCAGGGTCAGGTGCGCGACAGCATCCTTGGACCGTGGACGCGAGTCGGCGCGCGCACCTCGCTCAGCGAGGTCTGGTTCGGTCGATACAGCTACATCGTCAACGACTCATCGGCGGTCTACGCCAGCATCGGCAATTTCTGTTCGATCGCGCGCGACGTGCGGATCAATCCCGGCAATCACCCGACCTGGCGCGCGGCGCAGCATCACTTCTCGTATCGCGCCGTGTCCTATCAACTTGCCGAGGAAGACGATCAGGAATTCTTCGAGTGGCGGCGCGCGGATCACGTCACCCTCGGCCATGACGTCTGGGTCGGTCACGGCGCCACCATTCTGGCCGGCGTGAACGTGGGAACCGGCGCGGTGATCGGCGCTGGCGCCGTGGTATCGCGCGATGTCGAGCCCTACAGCGTGGTCGTCGGCGTCCCCGCCAAACCGATCAAGCAGCGCTTTCCCGAGGCGGTGCAGCGCGGGCTGATCAAGCTGGCGTGGTGGGACTGGCCGCACGAAAAACTGGCCGAGCATCTGCAGGATTTTCGCCGACTGGATGCAGACGCGTTTCTGCAGAAGCATGCCTGAGGCGCCAGTCCTCAGTGCGCGCCCTTCGCAGGAACGTCCAAGTGCCATGCCCGCAGTCGTTGATCTCTGCTCGGTCGCGCGATTCACACCATGCTGGGTGATGGTCCTGCTGAATCGGTATTGGCCATGACGCGCGCACCCGGACTCGCGCCCGGCACGATGCGCATGCGCTTCACCGCGCCGGCCGGCACCTTGCTGGCGCTGGCGCAACCCGGTCCCATGTTCGGGCTGCGCTTGAGCGGCTTCGAGTCACAGGGTTTGGATCTGCTCGGTGAGGCTGCGAGCCAGGGATCACAGCGCGCGCTGATCGCAAGAGTCTCTGCCGAAGCGATCAGCCTGAGCCTGCATTACGCGCCTGATCCCGCCGCCGACGAGGATTGGCTGTGGGCGATGCAGCCGAATCCGCGCTACGCGGCGTCGCCGGAGTTGTGCCAGCAGATTCGCGCGGCGGTGCACGGGATGGACGCCGCCGCCAGACTTCAGTACGTGATGCAGCACGTGACCACGGTGTTTCATTACGGTCACGGCGAGGGACGCTTCGATGATGGCCATGGCGCCATCCCAGCGCTGAGCTGCGGGACGACGCGCGGGTCCTGCGTCGATATCCACACCTACGCCGTCGCCGCACTGCAGGCCGCAGATATTCCAGCGGCCTACATCGCCGGCGTGTTCTGGCCCGAGCCGAAGCGCGAGGCGTCATCCATGCACTGCTGGATCAAGGTCGGCGGTGCGCTCGCGTCCGCCTGGGATCTGTCGCATGACCTGATCGCAGGACGCCGCCCGGTCGCGGACTTCCACGCGCTGCCGGGCACACGGCTGCCGCTGTCAGCCGGCCCCGGGCTGCACTTCACCTGGCAAGACCGCAGCTTCGAGATCAGTCATTTCGCCCTGCCCCACGTCATCGAATGCGCCGCAGACGACGGCTTCCGATTGCGTCCCTGCATTGAACGACTCGACTGAAGCCTTGCACATGAACAGAACGCTCAAGCCCTTCACAGGTTTTGCCTTGTTGATCTGCCTGGCGCTGGGATCGGGACTCGTCAGCACGCCGGCCCTGGCGGCGTCCAAGGCGCGCGGCACGGTGTTTCACGACCAGAACAACAACGGCACGCGCGAGGCCGACGAGTCGGGCATCGCCGGGCTGCTGGTGTCCAACGGACGTGAGATCGTGCCCAGCGACGCCCACGGCCGCTGGACCCTGCCGCTCACAGACGACGCGGTCTTGTTCGTCATCACCGGCAAGGGCTGGGCGGCGCCGCTGGATGCGCGCGGATTGCCGCGCTTCTACTACATCCACAAGCCGAACGGCTCGCCGAACACGCGGTATCCCGGGCAGGCCAGAACCGGTCCGCTGCCGGCGAGCATCGAGTTTCCGCTGCTGCCGGCGCAGGATGCGGATGCGTTCTCGATCTTCGTGATGGGAGACCCGCAGCCACGGAACCAGGAGCAGGTGGACTATCTGGCGCGCGACGTGATTTCCGAAATGGCGCAGGTGCAGGGTCCGCTGCTGGGCATTTCCCTGGGCGATATCGCCAGCGACGATCTGTCGCTCTACGACCCGATCAACGACGCCATGCGCCTGATCGGGCTGCCCTGGTACAACGTGCCTGGGAATCACGACGTCAACTACGACGTGGACCGCGACGAGGATTCCGACGAGAGTTTCAGCGCGATCTACGGCCCGCCGAGCTATGCGTTCCAGCGCGGCAAGGTCCATTTCCTGATTCTGGACGACGTCATCTACCAGGGTCAGGCCCGCGCCGAGGAGATCAAGACGCGCAAGCTGAGCGGACAGCGGCCCTATGTCGGCGGATTTCGCGAGGACCAGTTTCGATTCATCGAGAACTATCTCCGCCATGTGCCGCGCGATCATCTGGTGGTGCTGAACATGCACATCCCGCTGTTCCAGCGGCGCACCTCGTACTACGAAGGCATCGAGTCCTTTCGCAAGGCCGACCGCGAGCGATTGTTCGCGTTGTTGAAGCAACATCCGCACAGCCTGTCGCTGTCGGCGCACACCCATTTTCAGCAGCAGACCTATTTCAAGGCGGCAGACGGTTGGTTGCAGGATCAGCCGCATCACCATGTGAACCTGGGCGCCGCCTGCGGCGACTGGTTTTCCGGCCTGCCGACCTACGACGGCTTCCCCGACGCGACCATGCGTGACGGCACACCCAATGGTTACGCCCTCATTCATTTTGACGGCAATGACTATCGCATCCGCTACAAGGTGGCCGGCGCCGACGCGAGCAAGCAGATGTCCCTGCACCTGCCCTACCCGGTGACGCCCGCGGCGCTGATGGACACGGCGATCTACGCCAACGTCTACATGGGTTCGGAGTACACGCGCGTCTGGGTGCGCTTCACGCCGCATGAGCGCTGGCTGGAAATGCACCGCAGCTATGAGCCCGATCCGCGCACGCGCGCCATGTTCGACTACCAGTCGGCGCTGTTCGCGGCGCTGCCACCGGAGCTGGCGACGCGCTATCGCCGCATCTCCGAGCCGCAGCCCACCGAACATCTGTGGAAAGCCGCGCTGCCTACGGACCTGCCGCGCGGCTTTCACCTGGCCGAGGTGCGCGCGCTGCAACGCTCGGGCGAGGAATATCAGGAGCGCATCAGCTTTCGCGTCGAGTAAGAATGCGTGCGCCGCGATCCGTGCTCATGACGTTTTCAAGCTTTCAGGACCGCGCCGAACGCAATCCGATACCTGTCCGGATCTTCGATGACGAACTCGCGGCAGCCATGCGGCTGATCGCAGATCGGGCAGGCAATGCTGGCGCCGCGTTGCAGGAACTCGGCATGCAGTGAATCGGCCTGCGTCACCCAGAAATAGACATTCCACTCGCGCTCAGCACCGACGCCATTGGGCAGAACCTGCTGGGGCGGCAGCGCCTGCTTGAGCATCAGACACAGCTCATCGCGATACAGCATCACAAAGCAGGGCGGCTCGCCCCAGTAGCGCTCGAAGGCAAATCCGAGCACGTCGCGATAATACTCGGCAGACCGGATGACATCGCGGACCATCAGCACGGCGGCGCTGGCACGCAGGCGCACGGGCGCGGCAGCCGTCAGGGACGCAGGGTCTGCCGCGGTCATGCCAGTAGCTCGAATCGATCCATGATCTGAAACGGGCCGTGCTCATAGCTCTGCCGCGTGATGGTGATGGCCTCGATCCGGTGCGGCTGGGTCAACTCATCGCTA
>JBQTJH010000118.1:0-4972 GCA_052387335.1 Panacagrimonas sp.
GGGGGCAACCCTCCGGGGCGGGGCCGTTTTTGCGCATCGCTGCGTTTCTCCCTCCTCATGTACTCCGAGTACAGATCGTCGGTCGATCCTTGCGCTGCGCGAAAACGACCTCCGCCGCGGCGATCAAATGGTCGTTCACAGGCCCTTGCCATGACCAAGATCAACCTGCTGGATTGGCGCGCCAAGCGACGCGAGCAACGCAGGCAGCGCTTCATTGCGATGATGGTCGCTGGGGGACTTGCCGGCGTTCTGGTGTTCGGGATTGGCTACATGCTGATGAGTAGCGCGATCGGGCGGCAGAATGATCGCAACGAATACCTGCGCCAGCAGATCGTGGAAGTGGATCAGAAGATCCGTGAGATCGAGGAGCTGGACAAGGTCAAGAACAATCTGTTGGCGCGCATGGCGGTCATCGAAGAACTGCAGGCCTCGCGCGCCGCGACCGTTCACTTCTTTGATGAGCTGGTCAACACTTTGCCCGAGGGCGTGACGCTCACGGCGATCAAGCAGACCGGGTCTTCGGTCACCGTTGATGGCGCCGCCGAGTCCAATGGTCGCGTGTCCACCTACATGAAGAACCTGGATGCCTCTGCCTGGTTCGATGATCCCAAGCTCGTGGTGATCAAGACTTCGGAAGTGGGCAATCTCAGGAGCAGCAACTTCACCTTGCGGGTGAAGAATCTGACCAAGGCGAGCCAGGAGACACAGACCGCTGATGACGAGGAGGTCGTGGAATGACCTTCCAGGATGCGATTCGCGATCTGCAAACCCTGGACGTCCAGAACCCCAGCGTCTGGCCGACCTGGGTCCATATCGCCGCCGCGGCGCTGACCGCGCTGGCACTGATCGGCGTTGGCGTATGGTTCAAGTTGATGCCGATGAACGATGAGCTCAAGGCCGCGGAGCGACAAGAGTCGGAGCTGTTCTCGGAGTTCGAGCGCAAGCAGAAGAAGGTCGTGGCTCTGGACGAGTACAAGGCTCAACTCGAAGAGATGGAGCGCACCTTCGGCGCCATGCTCAAGCAGCTGCCGAGTCGCAGCGAAGTGGCCAATCTGCTCAACGATATCTCGCAGTCGCGCGTCGCCAGCAGTCTGGAAGAGGAACTGTTCCAGCCGCAGACCGAGCAGCCCAAGGAGTTCTACGCCGAGATTCCCAACCGCATCGTTGTGGTTGGCGACTATCACGAGATGGGGGCCTTCGTCAGCGCGGTGGCCGCGCTGCCGCGCATCGTCACCGTAGAGGACGTGGATATCCGCGCCGCTGGTCGCAGCCGCGAGGTTTCCTTGAATCCCAACGAGCTGCGCATGACCGCTGTGATCAAGACCTATCGCTACCTGGATGAGGCCGAGCTCGAAGCTGCAGAAGCCAAGAAGAAGCCCGCCAAACGCGGCCGGAGACGATGATGCGTGCGCTCCTGCAGTGGGTGGGTATCGGCGTGCTGGCGAGTGTGATCGTCGGATGCGGCAGCGGCATGCGTGACCTTGAGCAGCGCGTTGCCGATATCAAGAGTCGCCCGCCCGAGCCGATCGAGCCCATCCCGCAGGTCAAGCCTTATGAGGCCTTCACCTATGAATATGAGGGACGGCGCGATCCCTTCCAGAAGGCAGAAGGTGCGGTAGCCGCCGCCGCTTCAGGCCCGCGGCCGGACCTGAACCGCTCGCGCGAGCCGCTGGAAGAGTTCCCTCTCGATGCGCTGCGTATGCGTGGTGTCATCCAGACCGCTAATGCAGTCTTTGCGCTGATCAAGGCACCGGACGGCGTGATTCATCGCGTGTCGATCGGCAATCACGCCGGCCAGAACTACGGCCAGATCACATCAATCTCCGAGGCCGAGGTCACGCTCGCCGAGATCGTCCCCGACGGATTCGGGGGCTGGGTTTCGCGGCCTGCCACCCTGGCCCTCGCGCAATAATTTTTGGGAGCAGCTTCCATGACCACCCCTATCCCGCTCGCCTCGGCGCGAACGCTCGCCATCAGGGCTTGGCGTGTGACCGGTGCCGCTGTACTCGCGCTGCTCGCTGTGGTGTTCGCGGTTCCGGCCGCCGCGCAGGCCGAGCGTTCCCTGCAGTCCATCGATGCGATTGCCCTGGAAGGCCAGCGCCTTCTGCTGACCCTGACCCTGTCTGCGCCGGCACCCGCGCCGGTGGTGTTCACCGTGGATGATCCCGCGCGCCTGTCGCTGGATCTGCCGGGGACGCGCCTGGCCGTGGCTGAGCGGTATCGCAAGCTCAGCATTGGCACGGCCCGGTCGCTGGCTGCCGCCGAGGCCGAGGGACGCACCCGCGTGGTGCTCGAGCTCAGCCAAGTCACGACGCACGATGTACGGGTGGAGGGCAACCGCGTGTTGTTGACCCTGGAAGGCCCGGTCGGCTCCAAGCCGGACGCGGTAATGCTGCCAGCAGCCGCGAGCGCGCCGGGCATCAGCGCCATCGATTTCCGCCGAGGCGACAAGGGCGAGGGCCGTGTCGTGGTGAGCTTGAGCGATGCGTCGACCGCGGTCGACATGGTCGAAGAAGGCGGCAAGGTGCTGGCGCGCTTCAAGAACACCAGCCTGCCCGATGCGCTGGTGCGGCGGCTGGACGTGCTGGATTTCGCCACGCCGGTGAAATTTGTCGACGCCACGCGCGTGGGCGTCAACACCGAGATTGTGGTCACGCCTATCGAAGGCGGCGAGTTCGAGCAGGTGGCCTATCAGTCCGGCAATCTCTTCACCATCGAGCTGCAACCGCTGACGCCGGAGAAGATCGACCAGCGCCGGCTGCGTGAGCCCGAATACGTGGGCGAGAAGATCTCGCTGTCGTTCCAGACCGTGGAGATTCGTTCTCTGCTGCAGATCATCGCGGACGTGGCCGGCACCAACATGGTGGTGTCGGATTCGGTCGGCGGTGAGATCGCCATCCGTCTGCAGGACGTGCCCTGGGATCAGGCGCTGGACATCATTTTGCGCACCAAGGGTCTGGGCATGCGCCGCCAGGGCAATGTGATGCTGGTCGCGCCCATGGGCGAGCTGGCCGCGCGCGACAAGGTGGAACTGGAAGCGCAGAAGCAGACCTCGGAACTGGCGCCGCTGCGCACCGAGCTGATCCAGGTCAACTACGCCAAGGCCGCTGACATTGCCGCGCTGCTGCGGCAGGGCGAGGACACCTTGATGTCCGAGCGCGGTCGCGTGACCGTGGACGATCGGACCAATGCACTGCTGGTGTTGGAGACACGCGAAAAACTCGCGGATATCCGCACACTGGTCGCGCAACTGGACATCCCGGTGCGACAGGTGCTGATCGAGTCGCGCATCGTGATCGCCAATAATGACTACTCGCGCGAGCTGGGCGCGCGTTTCGGTGTCAGCGCCGTGGGCAACAACGGCAGCAATGGTCTAATTTCAACCTCGGGTAGCACCAACGCTACCGACAATCAGGTGCAGGATTTCGTCAACAACGGCTTCCCGGTGCCCACCGGCAGTCTCAATGACCGCTTCAATATCAGCCTGCCCGCCAGCGGCAACGCGGGGCGCATCGCGCTGGCGGTGCTGGGTGCGGATTATCTGGTGGACCTTGAACTGTCGGCGCTGCAGGCCGAAGGGCGCGGCGAACTGATATCCAGCCCGCGCGTGCTGACCGCGAACGCCAAGCAGGCGTCCATCGAGCAGGGTGTGGAGATTCCGTTCCAGCAGTCCTCGTCCAGCGGCGCTACCAACATCCAGTTCAAGAAGGCGGTGCTGAGCATGACGGTGACGCCGCAGATCACGCCGGACAACCGCGTGATCATGGACCTGAACGTGACCCAGGACAGCATCGGTGACGTAGTACCCACCGGTGACGGCGGCCAGGCGCCGGCCATCAATACGCGCGAGGTCACCACCCAGGCACTGGTCGATAACGGCGCCACGGTGGTGCTCGGCGGTATCTTCGTGCAGGAGAACCGCAATGACGTCAGCAAGATTCCCTTCCTCGGCGATATTCCCATTCTCGGCGCGGCTTTCCGCAATAAGCGCACGGTGGCCAACAAGGATGAGTTGCTGATCTTCATCACGCCGAAGATTCTCAAGGAAGGCCTTAGAATTGAGTGATGTCCGCTGAAAAGATCGAACGCGGAACTGAGGCACATCGGCGTTCGGGCCGACACCCGGGGTTCGATCCGGGGCGCGTGGTTGGCCTGAACGTCGACCTACGGCCCAGCTTTCCATGCGGGCCGCATTCTCTCCGGGCGCGCTGATCGGCCCGATCATCAGGCATCGAATTGCGCGGCAATATTTTTCTGGTCGGTCCCATGGGTGCGGGTAAATCCACCGTAGGGAAACGGCTGGCCGACATGCGCGGCATGGAATTCGTCGATAGCGATATCGAGATCGAAGCCCGTACTGGCGTCGATATCCCCTTCATCTTCGAGAAGGAAGGTGAAGCCGGATTCCGTCGTCGTGAGCGCGCCGTGATCGCCGATCTGACCCTGCGCAGCGGCATGGTGCTGGCCACCGGCGGCGGCGCGATCCTCGATCCGGACAGTCGCCAGTGCTTGGCTGCGCGCGGGTTCGTCGTCTATCTGTACGCAGGTCTGGAGCAGCAGGTGCATCGAACCGCGCGCGCGGACAATCGTCCGTTGTTGCAGACCGGCGAAGATCGTCGTGAAATTCTGCGTCGGCTGTTCGAGATGCGTGACCCGCTGTACCGTGAGATTGCCGATCTGGTCATCTCTACCGACGGCCGTAATGCCAGAATTCTGGTCAAGGAAATCGAGGAACATCTTGAGAAAGACTCCGGCTTAACTTTATGAGCATCCGCATCCTCAACGTCGAGCTGGGTCAGCGCAGCTATCCCATCCGCATCGGGCAGGGCCTGCTGCGGGATCCCGCCAGCTATGCTTTTCTGCGCGGTCGCCGCGCCATGCTGCTGACCGATGAACACGTCGCCGAGCACCATCTCGACGGCGCACTCAGCGCGCTCAAGCTGGAGCGCGATCAGGCCCTGATCCTGCCGCC
>JBQTJH010000119.1:0-3374 GCA_052387335.1 Panacagrimonas sp.
GGTTTTTGGGCCGCAACTCGACGTGGGGGGGCCGATTTTGCGCATCGCTGCGTTAGTCGCTCCTCATGTACTACAAGTACACCTCGTCGCTCCTTCCTTGCGCTGCGCAAAAGCGACCTCCGCCGCAGCGACCATTCATATGTCAACAGACCCTAGTCCAAGCAAACGGGCTTGCGTCCGCAATGCCAGGAAACCCGATAATGCCGGCCGATATTTCACCGACTGGAGACTGCCATGACCTCAGCTTTCGACTTCCGCGGCAAGAATGTGTTTGTCGCCGGCGGCACCAGTGGAATCAATTTGGGGGTTGCGCATGCGTTTGCCAGGGCCGGCGCGCGCGTGACCGTGATATCCCGCTCGCAAGACAAGGTCGAGGCGGCGGTTGAAGCGCTGAAGTCGCACGGTGGCGAAGCGGCGGGCCACGCCGTGGACGTGCGCGACTACGCCGCCACCGATGCCGCACTCAAGGCAGCGCATCGCGACTTTGGCAGCATCGATGTGCTGATCTCTGGCGCCGCCGGCAACTTCCCGGCACCGGCACTGGGCATCTCGCCCAATGGCTTCAAGTCGGTGGTGGATATCGATCTCATGGGGACCTTCCACGTCTTGCGTGCAGCCTTTCCCTATGTCACCAAGCCCGGCGCCTGCATGATCAACATCTCCGCACCGCAGGCCTTTCTGCCCATGGAATTCCAGATGCACGTCTGCGCCGCCAAGGCCGGCGTGGACATGGTCACGCGGGTCGCGGCCTTGGAATGGGGCCCGGCCGGCGTGCGCGTGAATTCGGTGGTGCCCGGCCCGATCCAGGACACCGAGGGCATGAAGCGGCTCGCCCCGACCGCCGCGGCGGTTCAGCTGGCCATCGACAGCGTGCCGATCAAGAAACTGGGCACCGTGGATAACATCGCCGACGCCTGCCTGTGGCTGGCCAGCCCGATGGCGTCCTATGTCAGCGGCGTGATTCTGCCGGTAGATGGTGGCTGGAGCCTGGGCGGCGCGCAGACTCTGGGCAAGGGTCTGGCGGAGATGATGGAGGGCAAGAAGGCCTGAGCCGGAACCGGGATGAATCGGTCGGCCTGAAGGCCGACCTACAAACAGCATTTCCTCTCTAAAACGGCATCTGGAACATTAGCTCCACATTGCGATCACCCGGTTCGCCGTTGCGCGTGCCGCCCTGGGCGCATAGCGCGCCTAGATCTGCCTCGGTCAGCAGGTCTTCCAGGGACGCCGGATCTAGCAGGTAGAGCGCGCAGCGATCATCCGCTTCCGCCAGCACGCGTGATTTCTCGAAGCCATGCCCCAGGATCGGCCCGCGAATGGTGCCGGTGCCGTCCTTGTTGTCGAAAACCTCGATCAAACGCTGTTCTTGCGGAAAGTCGATGAGCGAGGCGCTCTCGATCTGCCAGAAGCCGCGGCAGGCGCCCGCGCGCTTGCAGGCGACCGGCGATTCGATCACGCCGTTGGACCCGATCCCGTTTTCCACCTTGAACGCGCGCACGCGGTGTCGGTGCGTATGCCCGGCGACCCAGGCGATGAGATTCGGATAGCTCGCCAACAGGCCATTGAGTTCCGCCGCCCTGACCTCGATCGGCACCAAGGCCGCGAACGTGCCGAATTCGGCGAAGGTGAGATCGGGATGGTGGGTAAAGATCATCGCCAACTGTTCGCGGTTCAGCGCAGCCTGCAATTGCGCGTCCAGCCACTGGAACTGCGCGCGATCAATGCCACCGTCGGCCAGCGCTGCGGGATTGCGCAGCGACTCGATGGGAATGCGCGGGTCCACGCCGTCGATGATGCTGTTGAGGACGATCATGCGGAATTTGCCGCCACCGGCGTCGAAGGCGTAGTAGCCATCATTGCGATCATTGGCATCGTTGAAGCGTGCGCTGTCGACGAAGCCAAATCCATGCCCGATCGGGCCGGGTGACGCGCGCGTATTGAAAAATTCCTGGATGAATTCGCTCTGGCGCAGCATGAAATGACGGCCGAACAATTGCGCTGCCGCATTGATGCCCAACTCTGCCGGTAAGGTGCCGCGCACATAGCCGTCGTGATTGCCGAATACCACATACCAGGGCGTGGTCAGACGGTTATTGATGCAGGCGCCGTCGCCGGCGTTGCAGCGCAAGACCTCGGGCAGGCCTGGTGCGCGATTGAAGGTCTGACGCGATAGATCGGTCGAGCCATCGGCGGCGCGGCCGACGGTGGCCGCTTCAGTGGCCAGAGTCTGCAGCACGGTACGCGTCAGCAAGGGCTGAAACAGCAGGCTGTTCGGATCGGGATCGACCGACTGCGTATCGGCCACGCCGCGTCCGGTGAAACGCGTGCAACGCAGACGTAGCAAGCCTTCCGGCAGATTCTCCAGCGCAAAGCTCTCGCGGCACTTCTCTTCGAAGCGGCTGGGCTGATCAAACGTGCCATCCAAGTTGTCGATGAAGCGGCGCGTTTCCGCCACCGTGGTCAGATCGGCGCTGTCACCGGTGATGATGCTGAACTCGGAGGGATACTGGGCATTGCAGGTATTGATACGGCCGATCAGATCGTTCAGCACCTCGTCGGAATATTCTTCCTGCAGGCGCATGGCCGACTCGAAGGTCGGATTGAGCGGATCGATCAGGGAGGCGCCGATCACCGCCTGCCCATCGTCGTCGATGATGTGATCGTCGGTCAGGTGGATGAAGCGCAGCATCAGGTCGGCGTTGGCGCTGCGTGCGCCGCTGATCAAGTCCTGACGCGTCACCGCGGCCTCGTCACTCAGGGCAGCGCAGCGGGCGGCGACATCGGCAGGATCTGGCGTCGGCGGCGTGTTGGTGCCGCCGGAAGACCCGGACCCACCGCCGCAGCCGCCAAGGCTGATTGCCAGCCCCATCACCAGGATTCGTGTATCGACGCGCATGAGATCTCCGGAACACGCCGGCCGAAGCCGTATGACAGAGATATTACAGCGCGCACGCGGCGGAACTGCGTGTCAGGTCCGATACAAATCGTGGGCGGGGTTACGGTGGCAGGACTGAAGGTGATCGTTCACCAGACCCATGGCCTGCATATAGGCGTACATGATCGTGCTGCCAACAAACTTGAAGCCGCGCTTGAGCAAGTCCGTGCTCAAGGCATCCGAGCTCTCGGTGCGGGCAGGTACCTCGCGCAACTCGGTCCAGGCGTTGAGCAGCGGCTTGCCCTGGACCCAGTTCCACAGGTAGGCGTCAAAGCTGCCGAACTCCTTCTGCACCGCCAGAAAGGCTTTGGCATTGGTGCGAACCGACCAGACCTTGAGACGGTTGCGCACGATGCCGGGATCCAGCAGTGCGGCCTCCAGCCTGGCGTCGTCCCATGTCGCCAGGCGAGCTGCGTCAAAGTCAGCGAACACGCGGCGA
>JBQTJH010000120.1:0-7309 GCA_052387335.1 Panacagrimonas sp.
GCGCCACTGCATGCGCTTGAGCGCCGCGCGCACGCTGGTGCCGCCGGTCTTGGCGATGTGCACGTACAGAAAGTTGCAGCGACCAACTCATTGTGAACAGGCCCTAGAACATCCGAATCGATGATCCTGTCCAACCGCTACAACTTTCTGTACGTGCACATCGCCAAGACCGGCGGCACCAGCGTGCGCGCGGCGCTCAAGCGCATGCAGTGGCGCGACCCCTACTATCTGGCGCAGTGGATCTGTTCGCGCCTGTCCGGCGTCACCGGCCATCGCATCGCGGCCAAGCTGCCGCGCCACGCCAAGATCATCTGCGCGCAGGAGATGCTGCCCAAACCTTTCTTTGATGGCCTGTACAAGTTTGCATTCGTGCGCAATCCCTGGGATCTGCAGGTGTCGAGCTATCACCACCTCAAGCGCGAACGCCCGCAGCTGCTGCAAGGTCACGAGAGCTTCGAGGCCTTCACCCGCTGGAAGCTGGATCCGGAAAGGCCTTACCAATATCACCTGGATACCTCGATCACGCCGCTGACCGATTATCTGGTGGACCTGCACGGCAGGCTGCTGACGGATTTCATTGGCCGCTACGAGCGCCTGCAGGACGACTGGGACCACATCTGCACGCAGCTCGGCATTGAAAAAAATCTGCTGCCGCACAAACGCCAGGCGACCGACCGCGGCAAGGACTACCGTAGCTACTACAGCGATGAGCTGGCGGAAAGGGTAGGCCGCTATTTTGCGCGCGATGTGGAGCTGCTGGGCTACCGTTTCGATCCGCTGTGACGATGACCGCCGATGCCCCGCGTATCGCCATCTTCCTGGCAACTTCCGGTCAGAGCGGGGTGGATCGTGCAGCGAAGAATCTCATCCCCGAGCTGGCGCGCCGCGGATATGAGGTGGATCTGCTCAAGGTGCGCCGGCACGGGCCCGAGCTGCCGGAGATTCCTGCCGGCGTGCGTGTGGTTGATCTCGGGCATGCGCATGTGTTTGCCTGCGTGTTCGCCGTTGCGCGCTACCTGCGTCGCGAGCGCCCTGCTGTGCTGCTCACCGACAAGAATCGTGTCAACCAGACGGGTTTACTGGCGCGCTGGCTGGCGGGTGCGTACCGGACGCGATTGATTTTCTGGATCGGCACACCGCCTTCCAGAGAGCTGGCGCAGCGCAGCCGACTTACGCAGCAGGGCCGAAAAATGATGACACGGCTGCTGTATCCCCTGGCCGAGCGCTACCTGGCTGATTCCGACGGTGTGGCCGAAGATTTCTCGGCGTATGCAAATATTCCACGCGAGCGCGTGACCGTGGTGCCGCGACCGGTCGTACCGCGGGCGCTGTTTGAATCGCCGCCGCCGCGGCCGGATCACCCCTGGTTCGCGCAGGGGCAGCCGCCGGTCATTCTGGGTGTGGGCGAGCTGTCGCCGGGCAAGGACTTTGCCACGCTGCTGCGTGCCTTTGCGCGCCTGCGTGGCGAACAGCACTGCCGTCTGGTGCTGATCGGCAAGGGGCGCTTGCGCGAGGCGCTGCTGCGGCAGGCCGCCGGACTGGGCGTGGCGGAGGATGTGGAGCTGACCGGCTTTCGCACCGATGTTTACGCCTTCATGGCCCATGCGGCGGTGCTGGCGCTGACCTCGCTGCGCGAAGGCCTGAGTTTTGTCCTGATCGAGGCCATGGCTTGCGGCACGCCCGTGGCGTCCACCGATTGCCCGACCGGTCCTCGCGCCGTTCTCGATCATGGCCGCTACGGTCCACTGGTTCCGATGGGCGATGACGCGGCCCTGGCCGAATGCTTGCGCCAGCTACTGCGGGTGCCACCGACTGCGCAGCATCTGCGCGAGGGGGCGCTGCGCTATGCGATTCCGCACGCGGCGGAGTCTTTGCTCAAAGTCCTGGGTCTGCCTTCCGAGGCTGTGCGTTGAAACGCCTCGCCGTGCTGTGCTCGTTTTCCGGCGACGGCGGCGTGGAACGCGTGGTCAAGCTTCTGTGCGCGGAATTCGCCCGCCACGTTGCGGTGGATCTGATCACGATCAAGCTCACTGGCGGTCATGCGGCGACACTGCCCGAGGGCGTGCGAGTGATCCGCCTTGAATCACAGCATTCCGCGACGGCGGCGGGCGAGATCGCGGAGTACCTGCGGCGCGAGCGTCCGGACGCGCTGCTGGCGGCCAAGGATCGCGCCGGCCGTGCGGCCCTGCGTGCCGCGCGCCGCGCGGGCAGCGCATTGCCGGTGTGGTTGCAGTTGCATACCAATCTGACAGCTTCGATGCAGGACCGCGGCGCACTTAGGCGCTGGTTGCGCACGCTGCCGTTGCGCTGGGCCTATCGCGACGCGGCCGGGGTGATTGGCGTCTCTGCCGGCGTGGCCGAGGACATCCGTCGCCTCACGCGCCTGCCGCCGCAGCGCGTGCATGTGATTCACAACCCGGTGGTGACGCCGACGATGCTGGCGCTGGCCCAGGCGCCGTGTCCGCATCCCTGGTTGGAGCCTGGCCAGCCGCCGGTGGTGATGGGCGTGGGCCGCATCAACCGTCAGAAGGACTTTCCGTTGTTGCTGCGCGCCTACGCACGCCTGCGGGCGCAAGCTCCGGCGAAGCTGATCGTTCTCGGCGAGGGCGGCGGCCGCGCGGAGCTGCAAGCACTCGCGGCCGAACTGAAACTTCAGGACGAGATCCTGATGCCCGGCTTCGTCGCCAACCCGTACGCCTGGCTGTCGCGCGCGCGGCTGTTCGTTCTCAGTTCGCGCTGGGAAGGTTTCGGTCTGGCCCTGGCCGAGGCTCTGGCGCTCGGCATTCCCTGCGTGTCCACCGACTGTCCCAGCGGGCCGTTCGAAATTCTGGACGGCGGACGCTTCGGTGCGCTGGTGGCGGTGGGCGACGCGCGCGCAATGGCCGTGGCCATGCTGCACACTCTGCGCGCGCCTTTGCCGAGTTCGGTCTTGCGCGAGGCGGTGTCCGAGTACCGTGCGGATCTGAGCGCGCAGCGGTATCTGCGGTTGATGGGTCTGATCTGAGGTGTTTGATTCGGGAGGATTGGAGGAGCCGAATGAGTCCCCGCATCGCCAGCCTGCAACTCATCGCCAGTCCGCATATCGCGGGCGCGGAAACCAGTCTGCTGCGCCTGGTGCGGGCGATGATCGATGCGGGACACGCGGTGCAGGTTGGTGTGCGCAGCGGCTCGGAACTGGCTCGGCGCCTGCCGGACGATGGCAGCCTGCATCGACTGCCATTTCGCAGCTATCTGGACCTGCCCTCGGTCACGCAGATTCGCCAGCTACTGGAGCGGCTGCAAGTGCCCGTGGTGCAGACCTGGGCCTCGCGCGCGACCTGGCTCACGCGTGCGCCGCAGGGCACGGTGCACGTCGCGCGCCTCGGCGGCTATTACAAGCTGCGTTATTTCCGCCACGCCGACGCCTGGATCGTCAACACCCGCGGTTTGCGCGACTGGATGGTGAACAAGGGCTTCCCGCCGGATCGCGTGGAATGGATCAACAACTTCGTGCCAGTGGCGCCGCCGGGACATGCGCCATTGCTATCGCGTGCCGATCACGGTGTGCCGGCCGACGCGCTGCTGGTGATCTCAATGGGCCGCTTCATTGACAAGAAGGGCTTTCAGGATCTGATCGCCGCCTTCGCGCGACTGCCTGCGCGTATTGATGATCGTCCGGTGCACCTCATGCTGATTGGCGATGGCACGCTGTTGGCCGACCTGCGCAGCGCCGCCGCGCCGCTGCGCGAGCGCGTGCATTTCACCGGCTGGCTGGATCAGCCGCTACCGCTGCTGGGGCTGGCCGATGTCTTTGTCTGCCCGTCGCGTGTCGAACCACTGGGCAATGTGGTGCTGGAAGCCTGGAGCCAGGGCCTGCCGGTGATCTGCACCGATACCGCTGGTGGCACCGAGCTGATTCAGGACGGCGACAACGGCTTGCTCACCCCGATGCGGGACGTGCCGCGCATGGCGCATGCCATGGAACGCGTGCTGCGCGACGCCGAGCTGCGCGGCGCGCTCGCGGGTCACGGTCGCGCGTATCTGCATCATCGTTACAGCGCGCAGAAAACCCTGGACGCGACCCTGGATTTTTATCGCCGCATGATCCGGCAGTCGCGCGTGCGCCGGTTCTAGTGGCGTTTTGTAGGGCGGCCCGTGGCCGCCGCGGTGGGAAGAGGGACGAAGCCTGACGGCGGGCGCGGCCCGCTCTACAACAGCTCTCGATACACCGCCAGATTCCCGTCCACCATCTGCTCCACCGAGAACTCGCGCTCAACTCGCGCGCGGCCTTGAGCGCCCAGCCTTTGGCGCAGGTCCGGATCGCCAATCAGCCGTTCCAGTGCGGCGCGCAGCGCGCTGGCATCACCCGGCGTGACCAGCACACCGCTGTGGCCATCGGCCACGGCTTCCGGCATGCCGCCGGCACGGCTGGCAATGATGGGCACACCGGCCGCCGAGGCCTGCAGCAAGGACACGCCCAGACCTTCCATCAGCGCCGGGTGAACCAGCAGATCCAGTGCGCCGAGCCAGCGCGGCAGGTCCTTGCGGAATCCAGCGAAGTGCACCGGCACGCCAAGATTCGCGGCCTCGGCGCGCAGCCGCCCCTGCAAAGGACCCTGGCCGAAGATCACGAGCTGCACGCTGTTCTTGTGGCGCAGGCCGCGCAGCGCTTCGAACAACACGCCGTGGCCCTTGCGCTCGATGAGCTGTGCCACCACGCCAATCAACACGCGCTGCGCGGGCAGACCGAATTCGGCGCAGAACGCGTCGCGCGATGCCGGCTGCTGCCAAGGCGCAGGATCCAGGCTGGAGCGCACCACGCGCAGCTTGTGCGCGGGCACGCCCTGCTGGGCGAGCACATCGGCAATGCCCTGAGAAATGGCGATGACGCGGGCGTGCAGCGGGTATTTGATGCGCGTCCACCCGCGCGACTCGGGGTTGTCCACGCGCCGCGACAGCACGCAGGGCACACGCGCAAGTTTGGCGGCCAGCGCGCCGAGCACGTCGGCGCCGCGGCGTGAATGCAGATGCACCAGATCCGGCTGCTGTTGCCGCAGCACGCGCCGCAGCCGCCAGATGAAGCCGAGGTCGGCATCGCCGCTGCACGGCACCTCGATCACGCTGACTTCGCTGCCGCGAAAGTGCTCGCCTATCGCGGCACCGGGCGGGCACACCAGAATGTTGTGCACCCCGCGTTGCTGCAGACCACGCAGCAGAAACGCCACCTGCTGCGCGCCGCCGTACAGATGCAGCCCGGTTTCAACATGGAGAATTTTCATCGGTGGTCTAGGGCACAAAGAGCGCGGCGAATTCCGGCGGGCGTGGTCATGAATCACCGCAGATGTCGATGGCCGCCTGCGCCACCCGCACCGGCGTCAGTCCGCGCAGACAGGTATAGGCGCCTTGGCAGGTCGGTCGGCGCTTGCACGGCGCGCAGGGTAGCGCGTCATACATCACCCGCAGCGGCGAGGTCGTACCGCGCGTGTACGGGCAGGTGGATCCGAACAAGGCCACCACCGGGCGCTGCAGCGCGACGCCGATATGCGTCAGGCCGGTGTCCACGCCAATGACCAGGGCAGCGTGTTGCAGCAGTGCCGGCAATTCGGCGATGCGTGTTTTGCCGACCTGATCGACCGTGTCGCGCGGCATCGTCGCCATGATGCGATCCGCGGCAAGCCGATCGGCTGGGCCGCCGAAGATCACGCAGGGCCCCAAGCCGGCACCGTGCAGGGCGTGGGCCAGTTCGCCCCAATAGGCCTCCATCCAGTGTTTTTGCGGTCGGGTGGTGAAGGGGCACAGCGCGATGTAGCGCGGCGGCAGCGGTGAGGCCGTCTGCGCCGGCAACAGCCGGGGTGGCCCGGGGTCTTGTCCGGTCAGGCCCTGCGCCATGAAGCGGTATTCCGAACTGATGTCGGCCAGCTCGCCGCCCTTGTCGATCAGGCGGTCCAGTAGAAATCCTCCGGGCTCGCGCGAGGCAAAGCCGATGCGTCGCCGCGCTGGCGCCAGTCGGGCCAGCACCCGGGTTTTCAGCAGGCCCTGGGCGTCGATCACCCAGTCGTAGGGCGCGTGCTGGCGCAGCAGGCGCCAGGTCGCGATCAGGCCGGTGATTCCCTCCAGCGCCCGCGGCGGCAGACGGATCAGCGTGTCCAGGCGCGGATCGCCGTCCAGCAGGCCAGCAAAACCGGGCTGCGCCAGCCAGGCGATATGGGCCTTCGGGTAGGCGCGGCGCAGGCCATCCAGCAAGGCGGTGCAGAACACCAGATCGCCGAGAGCGGAGATCCGGACAATCAGGACGCGTTGCGGGGCCGCATCGGAACTCGGGGTGAGGACACTCAT
The DNA here is from genome assembly GCA_052387335.1 of Panacagrimonas sp. Taxonomy (GTDB): domain Bacteria; phylum Pseudomonadota; class Gammaproteobacteria; order Nevskiales; family Nevskiaceae; genus Panacagrimonas. The sequence goes on from JBQTJH010000120.1 coordinate 6,316, forward strand.
CGCACTATAATATCGGCGTACCCGCCAACCTCGGCGGGCTTTGTTTTCTCCCCCCTCGAATTAAAGGAAGCACCCCGATGACGACGATGGCCGACCGCGACGGCTGGATCTGGTACGACGGCGAGATGCGCCCCTGGCGCGACTGCACCACGCACGTCCTGACCTACACCCTGCACTACGGCGTCGGCTGCTTCGAGGGTGTGCGCGCCTACCAGACGCCCAAGGGCACCGCGATCTTCCGTCTGCGCGAGCACACGCAACGCCTGTTCAACTCCGCGAAGATTCTCGGCATGCCGATGCCGTTTTCGCAGGAGCAGGTTGCCGAGGCACAGCTCGAAGTGCTGCGTCGAAACAATCTCAAGGAAGCCTATCTGCGCCCGATGGTGTTCTACGGCGCCGAGGGCATGGGCCTGCGCGCAGACAATCTCAAGACGCACGTCATCGTTGCGGCCTGGACTTGGGGCGCGTACCTGGGCGCGGACAACATGGAGCGCGGCATCCGCGTGAAGACCAGCTCGTTCACGCGTGGTCATCCGAACTCGAACATGCACCGCGCCAAGGCCAATGGCCAGTACATCAACTCGATGCTCGCCTTGAACGAAGTGCTGCGCGAGGGTTACGACGAGGCCATCACGCTCGACACACAGGGTTACGTGGCTGAGGGCAGCGCGGAGAACATCTTCATCATCAACCGTGGCGAGCTGCACACGCCGGATCTGTCTGCCTGCCTGGACGGCATCACCCGCCGCTCGGTGATCCAACTCGCGCACGACATGGGGTTGAAGGTGACGGAACGCCGCATTTCGCGCGACGAGATGTACTGCTGCGACGAGGCCTTCTTCACCGGCACCGCGGCGGAAGTCACGCCGATCCGCGAGGTGGACAACCGCGCTGTCGGCAGCGGCACGCGCGGCCCCATCACCACCAAGCTGCAGGCCGCCTACCTGGCGCTGGTCAAGGGTCAGAGCGACAAGTATCGCGAGTGGTTGTCGCA
>JBQTJH010000121.1:0-8222 GCA_052387335.1 Panacagrimonas sp.
GCCAGGCCCAGGCCACTGCCGCCGTAGCGGCGCGTGGTGGACGCATCAACCTGGCTGAAGCTCTTGAACAAGCGATCCAGTCGTTCCGGCGGGATGCCGATACCGGTATCGCGTACCGCGATGCGGAACCGATGCTGGCCTGCCGAGAGTTCCTGCGCCGAGACTTCCACCGAAACCTCGCCGGTCTCAGTGAACTTGATGGCGTTGGACAGATAGTTCACCAAGACCTGGCGTACCCGTGCCGCATCGCTGCACACGGTTTCCGGAGTGGCGGGCGCAAAGTCACAGGACAGTTCCAGTTCTTTTTGCGCGGCTCGATGCGCGACCAGTTCCAGCGCCTCTTCTACGGTGCGACGCAGGTCAAAGCGCTGTGGGTCCAGTTCCAGCAAGCCGGCCTCGACCTTGCTGAAGTCGAGAATGTCGTTGATCACGCCCAGCAGGTGATCACCGCTCTGGGCAATGGTCATCAGGCTGTCGCGCTGATCGGTGTCGAGTTGGGTATCGCCCAACAACTCGGCAGTGCCGAGGATCGCGTTGAGCGGCGTGCGGATCTCGTGGCTCATGTTGGCCAGGAAATCGGTCTTGGCCTGGTTGGCGGATTCAACCGCCGCATTGGCACGGTCCAGCACCGCCGCCTGCTCACGCCAACGTGCGCCACTTCGGGCACTGACATAGAGCAGCAGACTGGCCAGCACGCCGCCGAAGATCACCAGCCACGGCACCACCCGCTCGGTCAGCGTGGCGAAGCCCGGCCGGCTGCGCAGATGGAGTGTCCACTCACGTCCAGGCATCTGCAGCGTTTGCATCGCGGAGTGGCCCGCATGCTGCACGCGTGACAGCGGCTCGGGTTCGCCGTCGGGTTTCAGCCCGGCGGTGGAGTACATCAGGCTAGCCGTGTCGGTGCTCGCGCCGTCGTAGAGTTCGAAATCAAGCGCGTCGTCCGCATCGCCGAGCAGTCCGCGCATGAATCCTTCGGCGTGGAAGGTCGCATTGACCCAGCCCAGATGCAGGCCGTCGCGGTATATCGGCATGAAGGCAATGAAGCCGACCTGGGTACCGCTGGGACGCAGAATGCGAAGACGCGAACTGAGTACGGCATTGTCGCTGGCCAGCGCGGCCTCCATCGACAGGCGGCGTCCCACATCGCGCATCATGTCGATGCCCAGTGAGCGTTCGCTGTCCGCCGTCAGGGGCTCGGTGTAGAACACCGGTACGTGCACTGTGGGCTCGTTCGGCACGATCGGCGGCGGCGGCGCGCGCAGGGCGAATTCGGTCAGGACCTTCGGGTTGGTGAAGCGGTCGGTTGGTTCACTTCGCGCCGCGGCGATGAAGTCCGCGAGCGCCTGCGGCTCCACCTTCGGCGCGAAGGTCATCGAGCGGATGCCGGGATAGTGGTCCGCCAGTCGCAACTGCTCTACGTATATTTTCCAGTCGTCCCGGCTGACAAAGGTGGAAGCTTCGAACATGCCGCGAGCGCCGCGCAAAATCTGCACATAGGCCGTCATGCGTTGCTGGATCGCCAAGGTCAGCCGACGTGCTTCGTAATCGAAGCGCGATTGCTGATGGGCCTGGATCAGCCGATGGGTCTGCCATCCTGCACCCAGACTGGCCAAGACGATCAGCGCAACGGCCATTCGCGACCACACCGGCGTACGGCCTGCCGAGGTTTCAGTGTTCAAGCTGCCGCTCCAGATACCGGACCAGGGTGTCGAAGCGATCCAGCATGCGCAGCAACCGGGATCGGGACTGCGCGGCGTTTGCGTCGACATCAATGTCGGCGTCGCTCGTCACAACCGCGAGCTGTTCCGCCCGGGCGCCATGCATAGCGAGATTGTGAGCGCCGAGTTGCAGCGCCGCACCGCGCAGCCGATGAGCAATTCCACGCAGTTGTAACGGGTCACTGGGCCCTGGTGCCAGCACCTCGCGCTGCAGCTGTAAGTCGGACTTGAGCGCGGTCAACATTTCGCGGACACCTGCGTGCCCAAACAGCCGGATCAGGTCGATCCAGGTCTCGGCGTGATGATCGAGCGTCTCCAACACGGCTTGAACGGCCTCGCGTTGCAGGGGTTTGTGTAGCGCGATGGCGTGCATTGGCGCCACCGCAGAGCCTGCCATGGCAATCCAGATCGGCGGGGCGGCTGAGAGGTCTTCAGCGTCGCGACGCAGCGCCTGCAGGGTTGTCGCGTCAAGGCCCGGTAGTGCGGCGTCAATCAACAGCACATCAAGATCCCCGCGGCTCAGCGCCTGGGTCAGGGCGCTGGCAGTGCGCACGATCTGCGGCGGCGCATATCCCAGCCGACGCAGCACCGCACCGGCCAGGGCGCAGGACACCGCGTCGTCGTCGGCAATCAGGATGTTCAGTGGGACGCGATCCGATTCAGTGCAAGCTGCTGATCGTCGAAAGGGATACTCAAGACATGAAGCACGGCATCACCTCGCGGACCTCGACCGTGGCCCATGCCGTGGCGGGGCATTCCTCGGCGAGCTTGAGGGCCTCGTCCAGGGTCGCGCAGTTGACCAGGAAATATCCGCCGACGATTTCCTTGGCCTCGGCGAAGGGGCCATCCAGATGGCGCGGCTTGCCTTCACCTGCCTTGACTCGTACCGCCGCGGTGGCCAGCGCATCGCTGGCCATGAAGACGCCGCGCGCTTTCAGTGAGTCGCGAAATTCCATCATGCGGTCGTAGGCCTGCTGCCTGACTTCAGGCGCGCGCGTGCGGCGGTATTCGGCATCCTCGACGATCAACAGCATGTAGGACATGAACTGCTCCAGCGAAAATAAATGCAGGGCCAGGTGGGTGCCTGGACGGAATCTTGACCGGCTCCAAGCCGGCCATACGCACTCTAGTTCTGAGCCGGATAGCAGTCTGAAGACCGGCCGGGAGAAAGAGCGTGTCTGCTCAGTGTGCCGCGCCCTGCGGTCCGCAGGCCAGTGCGCGTTGAAGCAGCAGTTCACGTTCGCGCGCATTGCGGGTAAGCGCGGCGGCGCGTTCAAACTCGGCGCGTGCTTCGTCGGCGCGACCCAGCTTGGCCAGCAGATCGCCGCGCACGCTGGGTAAGAGGTGATAGGTCTTGAGCGTGGGCTCGTGCTGCAATTGATCGACCAGTTCAAGGCCCGCTTCGGGGCCAAACGCCATCGACAGCGCGACCGCACGGTTCAGTTCCACCACCGGCGATTGCGTGAGCTGCGCCAGCGCCTCGTACAAGGCAGCGATGCGTGGCCAATCGGTTTGATCCGCGGCGCGCGCCTGCGCATGACAGGCAGCAATGGCCGCCTGCAACACGTAGGGACCGTAGGCGGCGCCTAAAGCCTCGGCCCTTGCCAGTGCAGCCAGACCACGATGAATCAGCAGCTGATCCCAGCGCGAGCGATCCTGATCCAGCAGCAGGATCGGTGCGCCGCTGGGCGTCAGTCGGGCGCGCAGGCGCGAGGCCTGGATTTCCATGAGCGCGACCAGGCCGTGCACCTCGGGTTCCTGCGGCGCCAGCGTGGCCAGGATACGGCCCTGGCGCAGCGCTTCCTCGCACAGTGAAGGGCGCATCCAGTCGTCGCCTTGGGTGGCTGCATAGCCCTCGTTGAAGATCAGGTACAGCACTTCAAGCACGGATATCAGGCGCGCGGCGAGTTCGTTCCTGCGCGGCATCTCGAACGGGATGTGCGCCTTGGCCAGCACGCGCTTGGCGCGCACGATGCGCTGCGCCACCGTGGCCTCTGGCACCAGGAAGGCGCGCGCGATCTCGTCCGTGCTCAGACCGCCGAGCAGGCGCAGGGTCAGGGCGACACGTGCTTCCTGAGATAGCACCGGATGGCAGGCGGTGAAGATCAGGCGCAGCAGGTCATCGCCAACCGGATCATCGAGCTCGGCGTCGACGTCGGGCGTGTTCACGTGCATCTGCTCCTCGATCTCGCGCGTCAGCTGCTCTTCCTTGTCGCGGTGCAGCCGGCGTTGGCGCAGTCGGTCGATGGCGCGGCGCTTGGCCGTGGTCATCAGCCAGCCGCCGGGCACATCGGGCACGCCATGTACCGGCCACTGCTCGAGCGCAGCGACGAGCGCGTCCTGAGCCAGCTCCTCGGCCAGGCCCACATCGCGCAGCATGCGGGCGAGGCCGGCGATCAGACGTGCGGATTCGATGCGGAAAACCGCTTCCACCGCGCGATGCGTGGCCGTGCTCACCGCAGCGTCATCGGCCTCAGGCGTCGGTCCTTTCAGACGTCCACCACCACCTTGAAGCCGCCGAAAAACATGCGCTGGCCATCAAAAGGCATGTTCTTGGGGTCAAATGCATTCATGCGCGGATCGGCCATGACCTTGGCGTTGACCTCATCGCGATGCTCGCGAGACTTGTAGACAATCCACGCGAACACCACTGTCTCATCGTCCTTCAGCAACACGCTCTGCGGGAACGAGGTGTGCACGCCACTCTTGACGTCGTCGGCCACGCATTCGCGATACTCCAGCGCGCCGTATTCGCGCCACACCGCGCCGCAGGTACGCGACATCTCGCAATAGGCTTCCAGCTTGGACTTCGGAACCGGCACCACAAAACCATCGACGTAGTTCATGACTGCTCCTTGGATTACCACGGGTTGTTGAGTTGAAAAAATTGTCAGCGATCGAGTTCAGCTGGGCGGCATCACATTGATCATCCAGGCCACGCCGAAGCGGTCCACCACCATGCCGAAGCAGGGCGACCAGAAGGTCTTGCCCAGTGGCATGCGCACCTGCCCGCCTTCGGCAAGCGCGGCGAAACGCTGGGCCGCTTCAGCCTCGTCGCTCAAGGTGATGGACAGCGAAAATCCGTGAAAGCCGGCGACGGGCGCAGCGCCAGGTCCGCCGCCGCAGAGGCCGCCGTCGTCGGCCATGATCAAGCACTCACCCAGGTAAAAGCTGGCATGCATGACCTTGTCATCATTGCCCGGCGGCAGCATGCCGGGCGGCATGGGGTCCGGGCAGTCCTTGAAGCGCATCAGCATGTCCGGCTTGGCGTCCAGTGCCTGCTGGTAGAACGCCAGGGCTTCTTCGCAACGGCCGGCAAACGTCAGGTAGGGTTGAATCAGCATGGGTCGGTACTCCTTCAGGTTTGTGGGTTGATCTGCGCGCGCAGGCGTGCTTCCTGCTCGCGTAGCTCGGGGGTGAACTCGGCGCCGAAGTCTTCTTCCTCGAACACCTGGCGGATCTCGATATCGCTGGGCCCCATCATCGGATTGGGACAGCGCTTGACCCACTCGATGGCCTCATCCATCGAACGCACCTGCCACAGCCAGAAGCCGGCGACCAGCTCCTTGGTCTCGGCAAACGGGCCGTCGATCACCGTGCGCTGCTTGCCGGAAAAATGGATGCGCACGCCCTTGGAACTCGGGTGCAGGCCTTCGCCGGCCAGCATGATCCCGGCCTTGACCAGCTCTTCGTTGAAGTTGCCCATGGCCGCGAGCAGTTCCTGATCGGGCATTCGACTGGCTTCGGAATCTTCCGTCGCCTTCACCATCACCATGACGCGCATCTTGATCTCTCCAGTTCGGTTGGGACGCCCGGCGATAGTGCCGGCTCCTGATGACACGACGAACCAGGGCGGCGCAAATCGACAGCGCTCTGGAATAATTTTGAATATTTCTCGCAAGTCATTATCGAGGCGGGAATTTATTCGGTATCGACGAGCGCTCCGGCAGGCCGATACGGCGGTCCGGACAGATGTTGATCGCATACAGTAGGGCGCTGAAACCGGGACGTGGGCACGCATGGCACTTAGAACAGGGGCGGGGCGGGGCGGATCATTGCGCGTGCTGTCGCTGATCCCGCCGATGACCCAGCTCAACACCCCGTATCCGTCCACCGCCTACCTCACCGGCTTCCTGCGCTCGCGCGGGGTGGACGCCGTGCAGGCCGACCTGGCGCTGGCGCTGGTGCTGGACCTGTTCTCGGTGTCGGGGCTGCGCCGCATCATCGAGCGCATTCAGGCCATGCCGCAGTCGAAGCATTCGCCGCGCGTCACCGGCTTTCTGGCGCAGGCCGAGCGCTACCTGGCCACCATCGGCGCCACCATCGGCTTCTTGCAGGGGCGCGACTCCACCTTGGCGCATCGCATCTGCGGTCGGCAGTTCTTGCCCGAGGGCTCGCGCTTCGAGTCCCTGGCTGTGTACATGGATGAAGACGGCGGCGATGCGCTGGCCTGGGCCTTCGGCGCGCTCGGTCTGCAGGATCGCGCGCGGCATCTGGCCACGCTGTACTTGAACGATATCGCCGATGTGCTGCGCGAAGCGGTGGATGCGCGCTTCGAATTTGTGCGCTACGCCGAATCCCTGGCCCAGAGTCAGGCGAGTTTCGACCCGCTGGATCAGGCGCTCGCCGCGCCGCCCAATCTGGTGGACCAGAGTCTGCAGCGGCTCACGCAGACCGTGATCCAGCAGCACCGGCCCGATGTCGTGCTGGTATCCGTACCTTTCCCGGGCGCGGTCTATGCCGCGTTTCGTATCGCGCAACAGATCAAGGCCGATCATCCGCAGATCGTGACGGTGCTCGGCGGCGGCTATGTCAACACCGAGCTGCGCGAACTGGCCGAGCCGCGCGTGTTCAACTACTTCGACTACGTCACGCTCGATGCTGGCGAGCGACCGGTGCTGTCCTTGCTCGAGCACCTGGGTGGCGAGCGTGCGCAGGACCAGCTGGTGCGAAGCTATCTGCGCCAGGAGGGCGTGGTGCGCTACGTCGACAGCGGTGAGCGCGATGTGCCATTCAACGAAGTGGGCACACCGACCTGGGACGGCCTGCCGCTGGATCGATATTTATCGCTGCTGGACATGCTCAACCCCATGCATCGTCTGTGGTCGGACGGGCGCTGGAACAAGCTCACCGCCGCCCACGGCTGCTACTGGAAGCAGTGCAGTTTCTGCGACGTGAGCCTGGACTACATCTCGCGCTATGACGCCGCCAGCGCCAACACCTTGGTGGATCGTATCGAGCAGATCGTGCGTGAGACCGGCCAGACCGGATTTCACTTTGTAGACGAGGCTGCGCCGCCCAAGGTGCTCAAGGCCATGGCCCAGGAGCTGATCCGTCGCGGCGTGTCGATTTCCTGGTGGGGCAATATCCGCTTCGAAAAATCCTTTTCGCCGGCGCTGTGTGAATTGCTTGCGCGCAGCGGATGCATCGCGATCTCGGGCGGCCTGGAAGTGGCCTCGGATCGCCTGCTGAAACTGATGAAGAAAGGCGTATCGGTGGAGCAGGTCGCGCGTGTCACGCGCGCGTTCTCCGATGCCGGTGTGCTGGTCCACGCCTATCTGATGTACGGATTCCCGACCCAGACCGTGCAGGACACGGTGGACGCGCTGGAATACGTGCGCCAGCTGTTCGAACAGGGGTGTCTGCAATCGGGCTATTTCCATCGCTTTACCTGCACCGTGCATTCGCCGGTTGGCAGGAATCCGCAGGACTATGGTGTGCAGTTGATACCGCCGCCGCAGGGTGCGTTCGCGAAGAACGACATCGGCTTCATTGATCCCAGTGGCGTCGATCACGATGCCCTCGGCGCCGCCCTGAGCAAGGCCATCTACAACTACATGCACGGCATCGGCCTGGAGCAGGAGGTGCGCGGCTGGTTTGACGTTCGTGTGCCGCGCACCAAGGTGCCCAAGGATTTTGTTGAGCGCGCCCTGGCCGGCAGTACCGGCGGTGCGGGCTAAATCGGTTCAATCCTTTCAATCTTCAAGCAATGAGCGCTGACATCATGACCGCCATCTGGACGCGACCCACCAACCTCCAAACCCTGGCCGAGCTGCATGTCGGCACTGCGGTGGAACACCTAGGCATCGAATTTCTCGAGGTCGGGGACAATTTTTTGAAGGCGCGTGTGCCGGTGGATACGCGTACGCGACAACCGGCCGGCATTCTGCATGGCGGCGTGTCGGTGGTGCTGGCGGAAACCCTGGGCTCCTGTGGCGCCGCGTGTACCGCTGCGCCCGGGCATCAGGTCGTGGGTCTGGATATCAATGCCAATCATCTGCGCAGCGTGCGTGAAGGTTGGGTCACCGGGATCGCGCGGCCGATACACATGGGTCGCAGCACACAGGTCTGGCAGATCGACCTGAGCAATGATCAGGGGCAGCTCACCTGCGTGTCGCGCATCACCATGGCGGTGTTGGCCAAGCCCTGAGAACCTCAGGCCGCACGGCATTGCGTACCCAGGCCGCCTTCAGCGTGCTCAGGTTTTCAAGGCGTGTGGCCTGA
>JBQTJH010000122.1:0-7019 GCA_052387335.1 Panacagrimonas sp.
CCGCATTTGATTCCCACGGTTGCGCTGTGCCTCGATTGGTTGCGGGGTGGACCCGCGGTCGAGCGGGTCGGGTGAAGTTCATCCAACATTCATGCTGCGTTGCAACAGTAAGGGACTGTTTGTCCCCTGGGGGCGCTGCCGTGTCACGTTGGATTGCCATTATCGCCGGGTTTGCGGCCCTGCTGCCTGCTCTTTCGTTCGCCGCCGGTCCGGGTCATCCGCGAACCGGTCAAACATCGTTCGCTGCCTACGAGGTGCGCTTGGAGATCTCGCGCAATGGCATCCATCTGGGCGCGCCGGTGGCTCGCATCGTCTCGGGTCAATCCCTGCAACTGGAACTGGATGAAGGGGGCCCAGCCAACGCCATCCTGCTACAGCAAAGGGTGCGCGGATTCCCCGGGTTGACTGACCACAAGGCGCTGCTGGAGCTCGAATTCTTCGGCTTGCAGCCGGGCATGCGCTCCGAGCGTCTGTTGGCGCCCACCTTCGGTATCGAACTCGGGCGCACCGAGGTGCATCACTTCAGCACCGAGCGCGGCGTGATCCGGATTCGCGCCACGGTCTCCGGCAAGGGCGCAGGCGAGGCCGATACCGACAGCGCCCCGCAGACGTTTGCCTATCCTTCTATTTGAGGCTTTTTCGTTGGGTCCGGCTGATCCGGAAGGGTGTGTAGCGCCTGCACGGCCTTGTCCCAGCTCGCACCCAGCCAGAGATCGAGTGCTTGAATCGCGCGGTCGATGCCCTGGTTGATGCGGTCCTGTTCGAGATGCGATGGCCGCGACTGCGTGAGATAGGGCATCACCAGATTGCGGTCGCCGGGATGGCCGACGCCGATTCGCAGGCGTCGATACCCCGGCCCCAGTGGTTTGTGAATATCGCGCAGGCCGTTGTGCCCGCCGTGGCCGCCGCCGACTTTCAGCCGCACTGCGCCCACCGGCAGATCCAGCTCGTCGTGAGCCACCAGGATGGCCGTGTCGGGCAGCTTGTAGAACTGCGCGAGCGCAGCCACCGCCTGGCCACTGCGATTCATGAAGGTGCTGGGTTTGAGCACCAGCACGTCGGTGCCGGCCAGGCTGATCCGAGCCAGGGCCCCAAAGAATTTCCCTTCGCTGCGAAAGCTGCCGCGTTCGCGCTCGACCAGGCGATCAGCCAGCCAGAAGCCGGCGTTGTGACGAGTCCGGGCGTATTCCGCGCCCGGATTGCCCAGGCCGATCAGGGCGATGAGACTGTGCTCAGGCATGGTTCCGACTCATAAAAATAAACCCCGCATGAAGACGGGGTTTGATTGTGCCGGGACGGGCGCTTCGCGGTACTTGCCGTGACAAGAGCAGCCGCTCGGTTTGTAGAGAAGGCACGTCGCCTTGTCGGCGATGTGCATCCCACCAACGGGCAGAGCCTCCGACCTCGAAATGCTTGTCGCACCGCTCGTAGACAAGACCCACTCGCCTTGCCGGCGATCCCCACGCCAAAAGCGCGTGGGGGCCCTCGCCGGGTGGCTCGGGGTCTTACTTCTTCTTCTCGTCCTTCTTCGGAGCGGCGGCTTTGGCGTCGGCCGGAGCCTTCTGGTTGGCCGCGGGGACTTCCGCGCTGGGGGCGTCAGCCGCCGCCTCGTCAGCCTTGGCCGCACGCGGCAGATGGATCGCGATCACGGCTGCGTCGTTGTCGTGCTTGAGTTCCACCAGGGTCACGTCGGCCGGAATGCTCAGCTGCGACAGATGCAGGGCGTCGTTGACCTGCATCGCCGACACATCGACCTCGATGAATTCGGGAAGGTCCTTGGGCAGGCACTCGACTTCAACTTCGTTCATCAAGTGCTCGAAGATGCCGCCACCGGTCTTGACGCCGGGGGCAATGTCCTCGCCCTTGAAGTGCACCGGTACACGCATGCGAATGGCGACGTCGGCCAGGATGCGCTGCAGGTCCATGTGCATGACTTCTTCACGCACCGGATGGCGATGCAGATCCTTGAGCACCACCTGCTCGGACTCGCCGCCGATGTTGAGCGTCAGAATCTTGGAATAGAACGACTCGTGCTTGAGGTTCTTCCACAGCTCGTTGTGGTTGACCGACAGTGACTGCGGGTCATTGTTGCCACCATAGACAATGGCAGGGATGCGGCCCGTGCGACGCAGGCGGCGGCTCGCACCCTTGCCCTGCTCGACGCGCACTTCCGCGTTCACGACAAAATTCTGTTTCATCAAAATCTCCAAACAAATCAAAGGTCAATCAAAGGTAAATCAAAGACCTTGGGCCTGCGACCAGCCCAAGGGCCGCGTAGTGTAGAGGAGCGCCCGGGTCGGCGCGAGCCAGACAGCAGGCAGACAGGCGCGGAATCGGCCGGGCAGGCGAACGTGATCGGCTAAACTGCGCGCCCCTCAACGACCCAGAGCCGCGCCTTGGCCGCCGTCCTCAAGCTGGACCAGTTCAGTCTGCTCGACGATTCGAGTTGCGACGCCCGCATCGTCGCCGCCAAACAGATGCTGGGGAAACGCCTGGCCATCCTGGGGCATCACTACCAGCGCAACGAGGTGTTCAAGCACGCGGACTACTCGGGCGACTCACTCAAGCTGTCGCAGCAGGCGGCCAACTCGGACGCCGAGTTCATCGTGTTCTGCGGTGTGCACTTCATGGCCGAGGTGGCGGACATCCTCACCTTCGGCGAGCGCAAGGTGATCCTGCCGGACCTCGCCGCCGGTTGTTCGATGGCCGACATGGCCAATCTGGTCAAGGTGCGCAAGTGCTGGGAAGAGATCTCGCAGGTCATCGACCCCGACCAGACGGTCACGCCAGTGACCTACATCAACTCGGCTGCAGACCTCAAGGCCTTCTGCGGCAATCACGGCGGCATCGTCTGCACCAGTTCCAACGCCAAGGCGGTGCTGGAGTGGTCGTTCGCACGACGCGAGAAGGTGCTGTTCTTCCCCGATCAGCATCTGGGCCGCAACACCGGCTATCGCATGGGTATCCCGCTGGATGAGATGGTGACCTGGGACTTCATGAAACCGCGTGGAGGCCTCACCGAGGACCAGATCCGCAAGGCCAAGATTATTTTGTGGAAGGGTTTCTGTTCGGTGCACCAGATGTTTCAGCCGACGCACATCGACAACTTCCGCAAGGCCCACCCGAACGGCAAGGTCATCAGCCACCCGGAAAACTCCTGGGAGGTGTGCCAGAAATCGGATTTTGTCGGCAGCACCGAATACATCCTGCGTGCCGTGCGCGCGTCCGAACCGGGCGATCACTGGCTGATTGGTACCGAGCTCAACCTGGTCAACCGCCTGGCTGACGAGGTCAAGACCAAGGGCGTGCAGGTGCAGTTCATGAGTCCCACCGTGTGCATGAGCTCGACCAGGATCCGCACCGACCCGCAGCATCTGGCCTGGACCCTGGACAACCTGGTCGCCGGCCAGACCGTCAATCAGATCAAGGTGCCGCAGAACATTGCGGACCCGGCGCGAAAGGCGCTGGATCTCATGCTTGAGGTCGTTGACTGAATTTCTTCGCCACGGAGTGCACGGAGTAAAGCCGTGCATCGTTCTCCGTGTGGCTCCGTGAAATCTGTGGCAGACGTTTTTGAGAACTCCGGATGTACTCCAATTATCCCAGCCTGACCCAAGCCGACCCCGAAATCGCCGCCTCCATCGCCGCGGAAAACGCGCGTCAGGAAGCCCATCTCGAGCTGATCGCCTCAGAAAATTACTGCAGTCCGGCGGTCATGCAGGCGCAGGGTTCGCAGCTCACCAACAAATACGCAGAAGGCTACCCAGGCAAGCGCTATTACGGCGGCTGCGAGCATGTTGATGTCGCTGAGCAGCTGGGGATCGAGCGCGTGAAAAAGCTGTTCGATTGCGATTACGCCAACGTGCAGCCGCACTCCGGTGCGCAGGCCAATGCGGCGGTCTTTCTGGCGCTGGTGGCGCCCGGCGACACCGTGATGGGGATGAACCTGGCGCAGGGCGGTCATCTCACGCATGGCAACCCGGCCAATTTTTCTGGCCGCCATCACAAGATCGTGCCCTATGGTCTGGACCCCGTGACTGGTCTGATCAACTACGACGAGATGGAACGCATCGCGATCGAGGCCAAACCGAAGATGCTGATCGGGGGGTTCTCCGCCTACTCGCGCGTCAAGGACTGGAAGCGCATGCGCGAGATTGCCGACAAGGTCGGCGCGATCTTCTGGGTCGACATGGCGCACGTCGCGGGTCTGGTCGCGGCCGGCGAATACCCCAGCCCACTGCCGCACGCACACGTTGTCACCAGCACCACGCACAAGACGCTGCGCGGACCGCGCGGCGGCATCATTCTGAGCAAGGGCCAGCCCGAGGACTTCAACAAGAAGCTCAACTCGGCGGTATTCCCGGGCATCCAGGGCGGGCCTTTGATGCACGTGGTCGCCGCCAAGGCCGTGGCTTTCAAAGAAGCGCTCGAACCCGGCTTCAAGCTCTACCAGAAGCAGGTGATCGCCAACGCCCGTGCCATGGCCAAGGTGTTCCTGGAGCGCGGCTACAAGGTGGTGTCCGGCGGCACCGATGATCATCTGTTCCTGCTGGACCTGATTGCCAAGGACGTCACGGGGAAAGATGCGGAAGCGGCCTTGGGTCGCGCGCACATCACGGTCAACAAGAATTCGGTACCCAACGATCCCAAGAGTCCGTTCGTGACCTCGGGCCTGCGCTTGGGATCGCCGGCGTCGACGACGCGAGGCTTCAAGGAAGCTGAAATGGCGCAGGTGGCCGGCTGGATCGCCGACATCGTCGACGCCCTGTCCGCCGGCAGCGACATCGACGCCGTGATCGCGAAGGTGCGCGCCGCGGCGGAGACGCTGTGCGCGCGCTTCCCGGTCTACGTGAGGCGTGAAGGGTGAGGATAGAGGCGCAACCGCGCGTCGTCTGGCGCCTCAAGCCTCCTGCATTGCGCCTGACAGGCGCATAGCGCCATGCAGTGCCCTTTCTGCAACGCTGCCGACACGCGGGTGATCGATTCGCGTCTGGCCGAGGAAGGGAGCCAGGTGCGCCGTCGTCGCGAGTGCGCGGAGTGCAAGGGCCGGTTCACTACCTTTGAGCGCGCGGCCCTGGCGATGCCCAACATCATCAAGCGCGGCGGAGGGCCTGAGCCATTCGACGAGGACAAGCTGCGACGCGGCATGTCGCATGCGTTGTTCAAGCGGCCGGTATCACCCGACGCGCTCGATCACGCCGTCGAAAGCGTCATGCGCAAGCTGCGCCAGAGCGGTGAACGCGAGGTGCCCTCGCGCCAGCTCGGCGAGTGGGTGATGGAAGAGCTGCGCGATTTGGATCACGTCGCCTACGTGCGCTTCGCTTCGATCTACCGCAGTTTTGAAGATGTGAACGCCTTCCGCGACGAGATCGAGCGCCTGCAGCGTCTGCCCACGGCGGAACAGCGCAAGAGCCAGTTGCAATTGATCGATCCCGGCCGTGATGCGGCGGTCGAGCCGCCGGACCCGGGCCGCAAGCCGCGGCCGCGCGGATGATGCGCTCACCTGCAGACTGGATGGCGCAGGCGCTGAGCCTGGCCGCGCGTGGCCGCTACACCACGTTTCCCAATCCGCGCGTCGGTTGCGTGATCGTGCGGGATGGCGTGCAGGTCGGGCAGGGCTGGCACGAGCGTGCGGGTGAATCGCACGCCGAGAGCTACGCACTGGGCTTGGCCGGTGAGTTGGCCCGCGGCGCCGATCTGTACGTCACCCTGGAGCCCTGCTCTCATCACGGCCGCACGCCGCCCTGCGTGGATGCACTGATCGCGGCAGGGGTGGGCAAGGTGTACGTCGCCATGCAGGACCCGAATCCGCTGGTGGCGGGCCAGGGCTTGGCGAAGCTGCGCGATGCAGGAATCGCGGTTGAGGTCGGGCTACTCGAAGCCGCAGCGCGCGAACTCAATCGTGGATTTGTTTCGCGCATGGAACGCGGCTGCCCGTTTGTGACGCTCAAGCTCGGCGCCAGCCTGGACGGGCGCACGGCGATGGCCAGCGGCGAGTCGCAATGGATCACCAGCGTCGAGGCGCGCGCCGATGTGCATCGCCTGCGTGCCGAAGCCGGCGCGGTGCTGTGTAGTTCGGCCACGGTGCTGGCAGATGATCCGGCGCTCACCGTGCGCGATGGCATCCAGGTGGAGCGCCAACCCGATCGCATCGTGCTGGATTCTGCCGGCCGCGTGCCGACCTCGGCGCGCGTGTGGAACCAAGACAAAGCCCGACGCTTCTGGCTGTGTTCAGTGAGTGCCAGCATGCCTTCGGCCGACGGTGTGACGCGGGTGGAATGCGTCAGTGAGCTCATGGGCCGCCTGGCGCTGGGTTCGGTGTTGTCAGAACTGGCGCACGCTCAGGTCAACAGCGTGCTGGTCGAGTGTGGCCCGACGCTGGCCGGCGCCCTGCTTGGCGGCGGCTGGGTCGATGAGCTGATCGTCTATGTGGCGCCGAGCGTGCTGGGTGATGGTGCGCGCGGCCTTGCGAGTATTCCGGGTCTGGACCGCCTGGCGCAGCGCGTGGCTCTGAAATTTACCGACGTCCGATCCATCGGAGCGGACCTGAGAATCACCGCAGTCCCGACCAAGGGAGCTTAATCAGCCTCATGTTCACCGGCATCATTGAATCTGTTGGAAGCATCCGCGTGATCGAAGCGCGTGGCGGTGACGTGCGTATGGGCATCGTCGCTGAGGACGGATACCTGGATCGTGTGGCACTCGGTGATAGCGTCGCCGTCAGCGGCATCTGCCTTACGGTGCGCGAGAAATGCCAACAGGGTTTCTATGCCGATTTGTCGCTGGAAACCCTGCACGCCACCAGCAGCGGCGCCTGGACTCAGAGCCGCCGCGTCAATCTGGAACTGGCGCTCACGCCGTCCAAGCCTCTGGGCGGTCATCTGGTGTCCGGCCATGTAGACGGCGTCGGCCGACTGCTAGACAAGCATGAAGAGGCCAGGTCCTGGCGCCTGCGATTCGCCGCGCCGACGGAACTGGCGAAATACATCGCGCGCAAGGGCTCCATCACCATCGACGGC
>JBQTJH010000123.1:0-14504 GCA_052387335.1 Panacagrimonas sp.
CAGGCAGAACAACAGCGGGGCCAAAGGGAATAGATTCATCACGATAAAGTATCGCATGCAGTTCCTTTCTCGCCGCGCAGGCCCCACTCGCACGCCATGACTGATCTCGCCGATGCTGCGCCCGAGGTTCGTGCTGGCTGCCTGTATGTGGTGGCCACACCTATCGGCAATCTGGGTGATCTGGCGCCGCGTGCGCAGCGCGTGCTGGCGCAGGTCACGCGCATCGCCGCCGAGGACACGCGCAACACCGCGGGTCTGCTCACGCACTTCGGCGTTCACAGGCCGCTGGTGGCTCTGCATGAACATAACGAGGATCGCTTGGCGGAGTCGCTGGTCGCAGCCCTGTGCGCGGGCGAGTCTCTGGCTCTGGTGTCGGATGCCGGTACGCCGCTGATTTCCGATCCCGGCTTTGCGCTGGTGCGCGCTGCGCGCGCCGCCGGTTGCGAGGTCATCGCGTTGCCGGGGCCGTGCGCGGCTATCGCGGCGTTGTCGATCTCGGGTCTGGCCAGCGACAGCTTCCAGTTCGCCGGATTTCTTCCGCATAAATCCGGCGCGCGCCGCGAGCGTATCGCGCAACTCGCGCGCGAGCCGCGCACGGTGATCGTGTACGAGGCCAGCCATCGCATCGCCGAATGTGCGGCCGACCTGGCCAGTCTGCTGGGCCCGCGACGCGTACTGCTGGCGCGCGAGATCAGCAAGCGCTTCGAGCAGAGCGTGCTGTGCGCGGCGCAGGACTTGCCGGCCTGGATCGCGGCGGACGCGAATCGCGAGCGTGGCGAATTCGTGCTGGTGATCGAAGCGGCGGCGGAAGTCGGCGCGGCCACGGTGGAAGTCGAGCGCCTGCTACGGGCGCTGCTCACCGAGTTGCCGGCGGCGCGCGCGGCCAAGGTCGCCGCTACGCTCAGCGGCCTACGCAAGAACGAGGTCTACGAGATTGCGCTGCGACTTTCGGGCGAACGCGGCGACGCGCAGGAGTAGAATTGTCGGCGGAGTCGGCCGAACAATCGCCGCTATCGGAAGATGGGGGAGGAAAGTCCGGGCTCCACAGGGCAGAGTGCCAGGTAACGCCTGGGCGCCGTGAGGCGACGGACAGTGCAACAGAAAGATACCGCCAATGGCCCGGTTCGCCGGGCACAGGCAAGGGTGAAATGGTGCGGTAAGAGCGCACCGCGAGTCTGGCAACAGACCGGCACGGCAAACCCCACTCGGAGCAAGACCAAATAGGGAAGGACGCACCGCAAGGTGCAACGCGTGGCCCACGCGCCTTCCGGGTAGGTTGCTTGAGCCCGGCGGTGACGCCGGGCCTAGAGGAATGGTTGTTCTCGACAGAACCCGGCTTACAGGCCGACTCCTTTTTCCCGCGGGCCGGCTCCCAGGAGTCGGCCCGTTTTTTGTGCGGGTCTGCCTGACTTGACCGGATCGCGCTTGGCAACCGCCCCACTCAAACTGAACGCGATCAGATCACGACTTTAAGTTTGTTGTGCAGCCTTATGTTTTTAATGGGTTTAAATGCGGATCACGCGATGAATCCTAAGCGCTTGTTCCGCTAGAGTTTTTTGCCGGAATACCGCTTGTGAGTGGTGTGGGTGTGGTTTATAGTGCCTCGGAGAGGTTTTTTGTGGGCGATTGTGGGGTGATCGTCCGCGCCACCGGGGACCAAGCGCGTGTTTTCTGGGTCACATCAACTGACCATCGATGACAAGGGTCGCCTGGCGATCCCCGCCCGCTATCGGCAGGAGCTGGATAGCGCGTGCTCGTCGCAGCTGGTGATCACCCGCGGCCCCAATCCCTGTCTGGAGATCTACCCGGCGCCGGAATTCCTGCGTCTGGCCGACGACATCCAGAACATGGAAGACCGCGAAAGCGCCGAGCACCTCAAGAGCTGGTTCATCGGCTTTGCCTGCGAAACCGAGATCGACAAGCAGGGGCGCGTACTACTGCCGCCGATGCTGCGCAAGTACGCGCGCCTCAACGGTTCGGCGGTGCTGATGGGGCAGATTCGTCGGTTCGATCTGTGGCCGGAAGATTTGTGGAACGAGCGCTTCGGCGAAGGCCCGCAAAGTCTTGCCGCCAAGGTCGCGGACGCGTTCCGGACCCTGAAGCGGTGAGGCCTCGTCATGCGCCCTTCTTTCGCCGCCCTGACTCTGCACCGGCCCGGATGCCCTAGCTTCATGCTCGAACATCGTCCGGTGATGCTTGCAGAAACGCTCGCCGGACTCGCGCCACGAGCCGGGGGGCTCTACGTGGACGCCACCTTTGGTCGCGGTGGCCACAGCGGCGCGCTGCTGGAGCGCATCGGTGCAGAGGGCGTGTTGCACGCCCTGGACCGGGATCCGCAGGCCTGCGATGCCGCTTGGACGCGCTTCGGCACACGCCCCAATTTCCGTATTCACCGGCGCAATTTTGCCGAGCTCGCGGCGTTCGCTACCGAGTTGGAGCTCAACGGCAAGGTTGACGGCTTGCTGCTCGACCTGGGCGTGTCCTCGCCGCAGTTTGACGATGCCGAACGTGGATTTTCATTTGCCAACGACGGGCCGTTGGACATGCGCATGGACCCGGAGTCGGGCTTGTCCGCAGCGCAATGGCTGGCCACGGCCAAGGACACCGAGATCGCTGATGTGCTGTGGACCTATGGCGAGGAGCGCGCCTCGCGCCGCATCGCGCGGCGCATCGTTGAATCGCGCGTGGAAACGCCGCTGCTGCGCACCGCGCAACTCGCCGAGCTGATCGCGCGCGTCATGCCCGGGCCGCGGCAGAAAATTCATCCGGCTACGCGCAGCTTTCAGGCGATCCGCATCTTCATCAATGGCGAACTCGACGCCCTGCACCTTGCGCTGGACGCCAGCCTGCGTCTGCTGGCGCCCGGTGGCCGTCTGGCGGTGATCAGTTTTCACTCGCTGGAAGATCGCATCGTCAAGCGTTTCATTCGCGAGACGCGCGTCGATGCCGCCGGCACGGTGGTGACTGCGCGCGAACCGCAGGAGATGGCGCGCATGGGCCTGCCGCAGACCCTGGACGCGCCACGTGCGTGGAAATCCGTATCGCGCGATTTTCCCGGCGACGCCGAGTGTCAGGACAACCCACGCGCACGCAGCGCGGTGCTGCGGGTAGCGGAGCGCTGCGCATGAAGCGGCTGGCGCAACGACTGCTGCAGCGCATTCAGCTGGCGCTGCTGGAATCGCGTCCTAGCGGGCTGATGCTGTCGCTGATGCTGGCCGTGCTGGTGCTTGGATCGTCGCTGTACGTCATTCGCATCAAGCACGATAGCCGCAGCCTGACCACCGAACTGGAACGCGCAAGGGTGGAGCGCGAGCAGATGCAGATGGAGTGGGCGCAGTTGCAGCTTGAAGAGGCCGCGCTGTCGCATCACGCGCGCATCGAGCGGGCGGCACGCGAGCAACTGGGTATGGCCGAGCCGCGTGATTACCTGATCATTGACCAGTCGGCGGCGGAGCGCGCGCCGTGAAGCTGGATACCGCCTACAAGCTCAAGCCGGTCGCGTCCTGGCGTCGCGCGGCGGTGCTCGGGTTCCTGGTCGTGGGTGCCGTGCTGGTCATGGGGCGCGCGTTTCATCTACAGGTGGTCAAGCGCGATTTTCTGGCGCACGAAGGCGCCAAGCGCCAGGTGCGCACCGTGGCCTTGCCGGGACATCGCGGCGCCATTCGTGATCGTCGCGGCGAACCACTGGCCTTGTCGGCGCCGGTGGATTCGATCTGGTGCGTGCCTTCGGCGGTGCTGGCCTCGCCCGAACACTTGATGGCCCTGGCCAAGGTGCTCAAGCAAGAGCCCAAGGTCTTGACGCGCTATCTGGAGCAGCGCGCCGGGCGCCAGTTCGTCTACATCGAGCGGGGTCTGGCGCCGGAAGAAGCACGGCGCGTGCTGGCCTTGAAAGCGCCCGGTGTATTTTCCACCCGCGAATACCGACGCTACTACCCGGCCGGCGAAGTGGCGGGCCAGGTGGTGGGTTTCACCGATGTCGACGGCAATGGTCAGGAAGGCATGGAGGTGGCGAACGATGCCAGCCTGCGCGGTGTCGCCGGTTCGCGTCGCGTGATTCGTGATGCACGCGGTCGCATCGTGGAAGACACCACCGACGCCATTCCAGCGCAGCCGGGTGAGGATCTATACCTGTCGATGGATCTGCGCCTGCAATACCTGGCCTATCGCGAACTCAAGCGCGCGGTGCTCGAGCACAAGGCCAAGGGCGGTCTGGTGGTGGTGGCCGATGCGCGCACCGGCGAACTGCTGGCGGTGGCGAGCCAACCCGGCTTCAATCCGAATAATGTCGAGGACCGCAAACCCGGTCGCATGCGTAATCGCGCGATCGTCGACTCCTTCGAGCCCGGTTCCACCGTCAAGCCGCTGCTGGTGGCACAAGCTCTGGAAATCGGCGCGTATCAGCCGGCCAGTCACATCGACACCGGCAAGGGCTGGATGCAAGTAGGTCGTTTGACGGTGCGCGATATCCATGCCGAGGGCGATGCGGATCTGGCCACCTTGCTGGCCAAGTCGAGCAATGTGGCGGCGGCGAAGATCGGCATGCACATCGGCGCCGAGAACGTCTGGCAGGGCTATCAGAAATTTGGCCTGGGTGATCGCGTTGCCTCGGGATTTCCGGGCGAATCGATGCCCTTGCTGCGGCCGTATTCGCAGTGGGGCGAGATTGCGACCGCGACCGCCTCGTACGGCTATGGCATGTCGCTCAACGCGCTGCACATGGTGCGCGCCTACGCCGGTCTGGCGAACGACGGGCTGATGCCGCCGCTGCGGCTGTTGCGCGATACCCCCAATCAGCCGCCGCAGCGTGCCATCAGCAAGCAGACGGCGCAGCAGGTACGGCTGATGCTGGAGGCCGTGGTGACGCGCGACGGCACCGGTTCGCGTGCCGCGATTCCGGGGTATCGCGTGGCCGGCAAGACCGGCACCGTGCGCAAGGTCTCGGCCACCGGCGGCTACGACGCCGAGCGTCATCAGTCGGTGTTCATCGGCATGGTGCCGGCGGAAAATCCGCGACTGGTCGGTCTGGTGATGATCGATGAGCCCGGCGCCGGTCACTACTACGGCGGTGTGGTGTCAGCGCCGGTGTTCTCCACCGTGATGCAAGGCGCGCTGCGCTTGTTGCAGATTCCACCGGACGCCTGTGTGCAGGACTGCACGCCGCGCGCGCCGCTGCCGCAGATGGCGATGCCCGAGGGTGTCGCTCGGATCGGGCCGAAGTCTTGAACGCGATGCCGTCGCCTGCCCTGGATCAACTGCTTGCCGGCTTTGCCACGCAGGTGCCGCCGCTGCCCGTCAGCGGTCTGGCGCTGGACTCACGCCACCTGCGCGCGGGCGAGGCGTTCATCGCGCTGCGCGGAACGCGCGAGCACGGCCTGACGCATCTGCCGCAGGCGCTGTCGCGCGGTGCCAGCGCCATCGTCTGGGAGCCAACGGCCACGACCACCGAGCCGCGAGCGTCGGTCCCCTGCATCGCGGTCGATCAGCTGTCGGCGCGTATCGGCGAGATCGCAGCGCGATTCTTCCAGCGTCCGGCGGATCGCATGTTCGTTGCCGGCGTCACCGGCACCGATGGCAAGACCTCCACCGCGCACCTGATCGCCCAGGCGTTTGAGCGCGCCGGACGCGCCTGCGCCTATCTGGGCACGCTCGGCACCGGTCGTCTGGCGCATCTCGATAGCGCAACCCACACCACGCCCGATGCGATCCGCGTGCAGGCCCATCTGGCCGCCTTCGTGGAGCAGGGCGTGGACGCCTGCGCGATGGAAGTGTCTTCGCACGCGCTGGATCAGCATCGCGTCGGCGGCGTCAGTTTTGACGCAGTGGTGCTGACCAATCTCACGCGTGATCACCTCGACTATCACGGCAGCATCGAACACTACGCCGCCGCCAAGCGGCGCCTGTTTGATGCAACCGATGCGCGGGAGCTAATTCTGAATCGCGATGACGCGCACGGCGCGCAGTGGATTGCCGACATCAGCGCCAGCACGCGAGCGCCGCAGATCTGTGCGTACGGCTTGGAAGGGGCAGCGCCGCAGGCCACGCGCTTTGTCATCGGTCGCGATCTGGTTCTGCATGAGCGGGGTTTGCGTCTGCGGCTGGACTCGCACCAGGGCCAGGCGCTGCTGGATACGCGACTGCTCGGCGCCTTCAACGCCTACAACCTGCTCGCCGCCGCCGCTGTGCTGCTGGCATCGGGCATGAGCCTGGCGCAGACCGTGGCGCACTTGTCGCACTCGCACACGGTGCCGGGACGTATCGAGGCGTTCCGTGGGCCGCGCAGCGAGGCACTCGTGGTGGTGGATTACGCGCACACACCCAAGGCGCTGGAACAAGTCCTGACCGCAATGCGCGCACACACCCGCGGATCGATCACCTGCGTGTTCGGTTGCGGCGGTGATCGTGACCGCGGCAAGCGCGCGCTGATGGGCGAAGTGGCCAGCCGTCTGGCCGAGCGCGTGATCGTGACCGACGACAACCCGCGCGGTGAAGCGCCGCAGCAGATCAGCGATGCCATCCTGTCCGGCATCCCGGCGGGGGTGCGCGCGCAGGTGGTGGTCGAGCACGACCGCGGTCGCGCTATCGACATGGCGCTGGCTGCGGCCGGACCCGGCGACGTCGTGCTGATCGCCGGCAAGGGGCATGAGACCACGCAGACCTACGGCAGTGAGGTGCGCGAGTTCAGTGATCGCGCGTTCGTGGCAGCGCGGCTTGGAGCCGACGCATGAGTGCCGCGTCACCGGTATCTCACGCCGCGCCCGAGGCGATGGCCCCGCTGTCCTGGTTTGCCCAGGCCATGCAGGCGCAGCTGCACGGCGCGGATGCACCGGTCCATCGTGTGGTGACCGATTCACGCCAGATCACTGCCGGTGATCTGTTCGTCGCGCTGCAGGGCGAGCGCTTCGATGGTCACAGCTTCGTGCCCGAGGTGGCTCGCCTCGGCGCGGTGGCCGCGGTGGTGGAGCGCCGACTCGACAGCCCGCTCGCACAATTGCAGGTGCCGCAGGCCCTGTCTGCGCTGCAGGCTGCGGCGCGTGCGTGGCGACAGCGGCACGACCTGCCGGTGGTTGCCATCACCGGCAGCAATGGCAAGACCACGACCAAGCAATTGCTCGCGGCGATTCTGCAGGCGCGCGGCCCGGTGCTGGCCACGCGCGGCAATCTCAACAACCACATCGGGCTACCGCTGACCGTGCTGGAGCTGCGCGACGCGCATCGCACGGCGGTGATCGAGATGGGCGCCAATCATCACGGCGAGATCGCGCTGCTGACGGCCATCACCCAGCCGGACATCGGCGTCATCACCCAGGCCGGCGACGCGCATCTGGAAGGCTTTGGTTCGCGCGAGGGTGTGGCGCATGCCAAGGGCGAGCTGTTCGCCGGACTCGGCGCCAGCGGTATCGCCGTAATCAACGCCGACGATACCTATGCCGCGCTTTGGCGCGATCTGGCCCGCGGCTCGCAGCTGAGCTTCGGCATGCGGATGGCGGCCGATGTGCGTGCCAGCGAGATCGTGTTGCACGCGGCGGGCAGCCGCTTTCGCTTGCACATCCCCGGTGGCGATGCACACGTGGCGCTGCCGCTGCCGGGCGAGCACAACATCATGAATGCGCTGGCCGCTGCGGCCGGCGCTGCGGCGCTGGGCTTGGACGCCGAGGTCATCGCCGCGGGTCTGGCGCAAGTGGAAACCGCGCAGGGCCGGGTGGTGTGGAAGACCACGCGACTGGGCGCGCGCCTGATCGACGACAGCTACAACGCCAATCCGACCTCGATGCGCGCCGGGCTGGACTTGCTGGCCACGCAGGCGCCGCCGCGCTGGGCCGTGCTGGGACCGATGGCCGAGCTGGGTGAGGCCTCGGAAGATTTGCATGTGGACTGTGGACGCCACGCACGTGATCTGGGCATCGAGCGCCTGTACGTGCTGGGCGCGGCCGGGCCGGCGTACGCACGCGGCTTCGGCCATCAGGCGCGCGTGTTTGACGATGTGGATGCGTTGAATCGCGAGTTGAGCGACACGCTGAACGCCGGCGTGACGTTGCTGGTCAAGGGATCGCGCTCGGCGCGAATGGAACGAGTGGTGGCTGCCTTATGCGGCCAGAGCGGACAGGAGTCGCACTGACGATGCTGTATCACCTCGCCATGTGGCTCAAGGAGAGCTTCAGCAGCCTCAATCTGTTCGGGTATCTGACCGTGCGCGGAATTCTTGGCGTGCTTACCGCGCTGATCTTTTCGCTCGCGCTCGGTCCCTGGATGATTCGCAAGCTGCACGATTTCAAGTTTGGTCAGGTCGTGCGTGAAGTGGGTCCCAAGTCGCACCAGGCCAAGACCGGTACGCCGACCATGGGCGGCGTGCTGATTCTGTGCGCCATCACCTTGTCCACGCTGGCCTGGTCGGACCTGAGCAATCGCTTCGTCTGGTTTGCGCTGCTGGTGACACTCGCGTTCGGTCTGGTCGGTTTTGCCGACGACTACATCAAGATCAAGCATCGGCGGAACCTGGGCCTGACCGCGCGGCAGAAATATTTCTGGCTGTCCTTGGCCGGCTTCGGTGTGTCGGCGCTGATCTATGTCACGGCCAAGACGCCGGTCGAAACCAGCCTGATCGTGCCAATGCTGAAGGACGTCGCGATTCCGATGGGTCTGTTCTTCATCTTCTGGAGTTAGCTGGTCATCGTCGGCACCAGCAATGCGGTGAATCTCACCGATGGACTCGATGGCCTGGCCATCATGCCCTGCGTGCTGGTGGCCTCGGCGCTGGCGGTGTTCGCGTATTGCACCGGCAACGTCAAGATCGCCGGCTACCTCGGCATTCCCTATATCCCCGGTGTCGGCGAGCTGGTGATTTTCTGCACCTCGCTGGCGGGTGCCGGTCTGGGTTTCCTGTGGTTCAACGCCTATCCGGCGCAGGTGTTCATGGGCGACGTCGGCGCGCTGGCCCTGGGTGCCGCCCTGGGTGTGGTGGCGATCCTGGTGCGCCAGGAACTGGTGCTGGTGGTGATGGGCGGTGTGTTCGTCGCCGAGACCCTGTCGGTGATGCTGCAGGTGGGCTATTACAAGTACAGCGGTGGCAAGCGGATCTTTCGCATGGCACCGCTGCACCATCACTACGAACTCAAGGGCTGGCCCGAGCCCAAGATCATCGTGCGCTTCTGGATCATCACGTTGATCCTGGTGTTGATCGGTCTCTCTACGCTCAAGGTGCGCTGACATGAGACGCGTGAGGGGTGAAGAGTGAGGAGTGAGGTACAGCGTCGGTACAGCGGGCGACGAATGCTCGTTGTGGGGCTCGGTGCGTCTGGGACATCCGCACTGCGCTATCTCGTTCGCGAAGCGGCGGACCTCGTTGTCACCGATTCGCGCGCTGCGCCCGCCGGCATTGACGCACTACGCGCCGAATTTTCGCATGTGGATTTTCATCTTGGTGCCTTCGACGTGCCGCGTCCGCTGACACAGTTCGCCGAGGCGGTGGTGTCGCCAGGCGTGGCACTTGACGAGCCCTTTGTGCGTGAGCTGGTCGAAGCCGGCGTGCCCATTGTCGGCGACATCGAACTCTTCGCCCGCGCCGTTTCTCAGCCTCACGCCTCACGCCTCACGCCTCACGTCGTGGGTATCACCGGCAGCAACGGCAAGAGCACGGTCACGACCCTGGTCGGCGAAATGGCCAAGGTCGCGGGGCTGAACGTGAAAGTGGGCGGCAATCTGGGCACGCCGGCGCTGGACCTGCTGGACGACACCGCCGCCTTGTACGTGCTGGAACTGTCGAGTTTCCAACTCGAAACCACGCACAGCCTGCGCTGCGCCGCGGCCGCGTATCTGAACCTGTCCGAGGATCATCTGGATCGGCACGGCTCGATGCAGCACTACGCTGCGGTGAAGGCGCGCATCTTCCGCGGTGCACAGGTGATTGTGGTCAACCGCGACGACGCAGCGGTCATGCAGCAGGTAGCGCGCGTCCGTGACGTGCTCGAGCGCGACGGCACGCAGTGCATCAGCTTCGGACTCGATGCGCCGGCCAAGCCGAAGAACTACGGACTTGCCGAACACGACGGCGCGAGCTGGCTGTGTCGCGGCTCGACGAGGGTGCAGCCGCGCAGCGCGCTCAAGATCCAAGGCTCGCACAATGCAGCCAACGCGCTGGCTGCGCTCGCGCTGGCCGACGCCGTGGGTATTCCGCACGCGGCCAGCACGCGCGCGCTGGAGCAGTTTGCCGGCCTGGCGCATCGCTGCGAGTTCGTGGCCGAGCGCGGCGGGGTGACCTGGCTCAACGACTCCAAGGGCACCAATGTCGGTTCGACCCTGGCGGCGCTAAAAGGTCTGGACGGACCCATCGTCTGGCTCGGCGGCGGCCAGGGCAAGAACCAGGATTTTCGTCCGCTGGCGCAGCCGCTGGCCGACAAGGGACGCGCTGCGCTGTTGTTTGGTCAGGACGCGCAGGCGATTGAAGACGCGATCTACGGCGCGCTGCCGGTCTACCGCGAAGCCGACATGACGACGGCGATGTCGCGGGCCAAAGCGCTGGCACAACCGGGAGATCGCGTGCTGCTATCGCCGGCTTGCGCCAGCCTCGACCAGTTTCGCAACTACGTCGAACGCGGCGAGCGTTTCTCCACCTGGGTGCAGGAGAACGCATGAACCTGCTCGCACGCTGGAGTTCACAACCACAGCAGCTGTCGCTGCCGCTGCCGCGCGCACAGGTGGGTTTGGATCCTTGGTTGTGTGCCGCCGCCGCGGCCGTGCTGGCTTGGGGTTTGGTGATGGTGGCCTCAGCCTCGGTGGCGCAGGCGCAAAAAGTCACCGGCGAGCCCTTTTACTATTTCTATCGCCAGGTCGCGTTTGCCGGTGTCGGCGGTCTCGCCGCCTGGGCCGCGTTTCTGGTGCCGATGCACGTATGGGAACGCAAGAGCGTGCTGCTTGCCGTCGGCGGTCTGCTGCTGCTGGTGATCGTGCTCATCCCCGGTATCGGCGTGAAGGTCAACAGCGCGCGCCGCTGGATTGATCTGGAGTTCATTCGCATCCAGGCCTCGGAGCCGGCGCGACTGGCGCTGATCATGTATCTGGCGGGTTACATCGTGCGTCGCCAGGGCCGTCTGCAGAACACGCTCAGCGGTCTGCTCGTACCCTTCCTGCCGCTGCTGCTGGCCGGCATGTTGCTGCTGCTGGAGCCCGACTTCGGCGCCACCGTGATCCTGCTGGCGGTCGCCTTCATCATGCTGTTCCTCGGCGGCGCGCGACTGCTATATCTCGGCGGCGTGGTGGTGCTGGCGGTCGGCGCGATGGCGGTGATTGCGATGGCCGAGGCGTATCGCGTGCGACGCCTGATGAATTTCACCGATCCCTTCGCCGACATGGAAAACGCCGGCTGGCAGCTGGCGAATTCGCTGATTGCCGTTGGCCGCGGCGAGTGGGTCGGTGTGGGCCTGGGCAACAGCGTGCAGAAGCTGCTGTACCTGCCGGAGATGCATACCGACTTCATCTTCGCGATTCTGGCCGAAGAATTCGGGCTGCTCGGCGTGCTGGTGCTGATGGCCCTGTTCATGCTGATGGTCTGGCGCGGGTTTCGCATCGGCGCTGCCGCCGAAGCCCTGGGCGAACGCTTCAAGGCCTGCCTGGTCTACGGGCTCACCGCTTGGCTGGGTTTGCAGTCCCTGATCAATATGGCCGTGAACATGGGCGCGCTGCCGACCAAGGGTTTGACCCTGCCCTTGATGAGTTACGGCGGCTCGTCCCTGATCACGGTGCTGGTGTTGCTCGCGCTGATCCTGCGCGTGGATTACGAAAACCGGCTCACCGCAGAACGTGCGGCGAGGCGCGCATGAGGTGTGCTCATTTCCATGCGACCACGTTCCTCGTCATCGGGGTGACCCGATGAGCGTGAAAATCTTGATCATGGCCGGAGGTACCGGCGGTCACGTGTTTCCCGCTCTGGCGGTAGCCCACGCGCTGCGTGCGCGTGGTCACGAGGTGGTGTGGATGGGCGCGCCAGAATCGTTTGAATCGCGCACCGTTCCGCCGCAGGGATTTGTCATGGAGTACGTCCAGGTGACCGGTCTGCGCGGCAAGGGCGTGTTCACGCTGCTGGGCGCGCCGCTGCGTCTGCTGCGCGCGCTGTGGCAGGCCTGGCGCATCCTGGCGCGGCAGCGTCCGCAAGCGGTGCTGGGCATGGGCGGCTTCGCCTCCGGCCCCGGCGGCGTGGCCGCCTGGCTGCGGCGCATTCCGCTGGTGATTCATGAGCAGAACGCCGCGCCTGGCTTGACCAATCGACTGCTGTCACGCGTCGCCCACAGCGTGCTTGAAGCCTTTCCCAATACCTTTGCCAAGGCGATCACCGTGGGCAATCCGGTACGCGATGGCTTCGCCGAACTGATCGCGCCCTCGCAACGTCTGCACGCGCGCCAGGACGGCCGCGCGCAGCTGTTGATCCTGGGCGGCAGCCAGGGCGCGCGCGCGCTGAACCAGCGCGTGCCGCAGGCTCTGGCCTTGTTGCCAGACGCACTGCGCCCACGCGTGCGGCATCAGGCCGGACGTACCTTGGAACTGGCGCAGCAGGCGTATGCCGAAGCGGCGGTCGATGCCCGTATCGAAGCCTTCATCACTGACATGCCCAGTGCCTACGCCGGGGCTGATCTGGTGATCTGCCGCTCCGGTGCCTCGACCGTGGCCGAACTTTCCGCCGCCGGTTGTGCGGCCCTGCTCGTGCCCTTCCCGCACGCGGTGGACGATCATCAGACGCGTAACGGCGAGCATCTGGTGCGGGTTGGCGCGGCACGCCTGATTCAGGAGAACGAGCTGACACCCGAGCGCCTGTCCCGGGAGATCGACGATCTGCTCGGTGATCGCGAGCGTCTGGCCAGCATGGCCGAGGCGGCGCGTCGCGCCAGCTGGCGCGGCGCAAGCGAGGCCATTGCGGAACACTGCCTGCACGCGGGGGGCGCCATCTGATGATGAGCTTGCAGCCCGAGCCGCTGACCATGCGCCGCGTGCGCCGCATCCACCTGCTCGGCATCGGCGGCAGCGGCATGGCTGGCATCGCCGAGGTGCTGATCAACCTTGGCTATACCGTGTCCGGCACCGACCTCAAGGACAGTGCAGCGACGCGCCGTCTGGCCTCCTTGGGTGCGCAGATCTTCATCGGTCACGCCGAGTCCAATGCGCACGGCGCGGACGTCCTGGTGGTGTCCACGGCGGTCAAGGCCGGCAATCCGGAGCTGGAATATGCGCGCACCACGCGCATCCCGGTGGTGCGTCGTGCCGAAATGCTGGCCGAGCTGATGCGCTTCCGTCACGGCATCGCCATCGCCGGCACCCATGGCAAGACCACGACCACCAGTCTGGTCGCCGCGGTGCTCGCCGAAGGTGGCCTTGACCCGACCTTCGTCGTCGG
Source organism: Panacagrimonas sp. (assembly GCA_052387335.1). Lineage (GTDB taxonomy): Bacteria > Pseudomonadota > Gammaproteobacteria > Nevskiales > Nevskiaceae > Panacagrimonas. The sequence continues at coordinate 13,379 of JBQTJH010000123.1, forward strand.
AGGCAAGGTTAAGAGCGCCGATACGAATGCGCGGCTCGGCCGCGGGCAGTATCTGGTGGCCGAGGCCGACGAAAGCGATGCATCCTTTCTGCACCTGACGCCGATGATCGCGGCCGTCACCAATATCGACGCCGACCATCTCGAAAGCTATGGCGGCGATTTTGAGCGTCTCAAGCATACCTTCGTCGAATTCCTGCAGCGCTTGCCGTTCTACGGCCTGGCCGTGATGTGTGTGGACGATCCGGTGGTGTGCGAGCTGCTGCAAAAGACCGGACGTCCGACCTTGACCTACGGCTTGAGCGCTGACGCCGATGTGCGCGCGGAGAGCATCATCGCCAGCGGTCATGGCCATGATTTTGATGTGGTGTGGCGCGACGGCACGCGCGAGGCCTTGCACCTGAATCTGCCGGGTCTGCACAACGTGCAGAACGCGCTTGCGGCGGTGGCTATTGCGCGCGAACTCGGCGTCAGTGGCAGCTCGATCCGCAAGGCTTTGCTGGAATTCCAGGGCATCGGCCGCCGCTGCGAGCCGCACGGCTGGCTGGCGCTGCCAGACGGGCGGTTCTGGCTGGTGGATGACTATGGCCATCATCCGCGCGAGCTCGCAGCCACTTTCCAGGCGATGCGCGCGGCACATCCAGGCAGTCGTCTGGTCGTCGCGTTTCAGCCGCATCGCTACACGCGCACACGCGATTTGTTTGACGACTTCTGCGAGGTCTTGTCGCAGGTCGATGCACTGCTGCTGCTCGATGTCTATCCCGCCGGCGAGACGCCGATTGCCGGCGCCGATAGTCGCAGCCTGGCGCGCGGCATTCGCGCGCGCGGCAAGGTCGAGCCGGTGGTGTTGAAGGCCGTCGGCGAATTGACCGATGCGGTATCGCTGGTGCTGCATGACGGCGACCTGCTGCTGACCATCGGCGCCGGTGATATCGGCAGCGCACCGGCGTTGCTGGTGCAGACCTTTGGTGCGGCCTCATGAGCCCATCGCGCAAACCCAGCAAGAGCAGGCCGCGCAAAAGCACGGCCGCGCGGGCCCCCGCCCCGGGCCCCCAAGACCCTGGGAGGGGCGGGCCGCCCGCGGCCCCCCGACGCACGGTTGGACAAAGGCCCCACGCGCGGCGCCACC
>JBQTJH010000124.1:0-15534 GCA_052387335.1 Panacagrimonas sp.
CACGGGTGATCGGCGAGCGTCTCTCGGTCAAGCTGGCCCTGATCGAAACACGCAGCGCGCGCGTGTTGTGGTCAGAGATCCTGAATGAACGCTTCGACGACACCTTCGAAGTGCTCGACGAGATCGGCAACCGCATCGTCTCGTCGATTGCCGGCGAGATCGAAAACGAGGAGCGCAACCGCGCGATCCTGCGACCACCCAGCTCGCTCAACGCCTGGGAAGCACATCACCGCGGCCTATGGCACATGTACCGGTTCACCCCGGCGGATAATACGCAGGCACGACATTTCTTTGAAACCGCGTTGCATCTGGATCCGACATTCGCGCGCGCTCACGCCGGGCTTTCGTTCACCCATTTTCAGGAGGCGTTCCAGGCGTGGGGTGCGCGTACACCGGCGGTCGATCGTGCCTACGCGGCTGCCAGCCAAAGCCTGCTCGTCGATGAGCGCGACCCGGCCGCGCACTGGGCGATGGGTCGCGCGCTGTGGTTGCGCGGAGACAACCAGACCGCGATCGAGGAATTGGAACGTTCGATCACGCTCTCGCCGAATTTTTCGCTGGCGCATTACACGCTGGCGTTCGTGCATTCGCAGGGCGGTGATCCGACCGCCGCCATCGAAGCATCAGACCGCGCGCGCAACCTGAGTCCCTTCGATCCGCTGCTGTTCGGCACCTTGGGTTCGCGCGCAATGGCGCTGGCGCGCCTGGGACGCTATGACGAGGCCGCCGAGTGGGCGGTCAAGGCCGCGGCACGTCCCAACGCGCATGTCCACATCCAGGCCATCGCCGCATACAGCCTGGCGCTGGCCGGACAGATGGACCTGGCCACGGCTCAGGTCGACGCCATCCGCAGGATTTCAAACAACTACTCGGTAGCGGATTTCTTTGCCGCGTTTCATTTCGATGCCAGCGGCCTCGAGCGCTTTCGGCTGGGCGCCGAGCGCGTCGGGATGGCGTGAGGGTGGCGCACTACTTGGCTGCCCTCTTGTCCGTGGATAGCCGCTCGTATACTTGGCTACCGAGCGACTTCGAAACGAGCTCCTGCATTTCCGGCTTGCCCATGTAGTCGGTGAACAGCTCCTCGTTGAGCTCCATTCGTTCGATAAACAGCGACTCCAATACCTGTTTGAACACCATCTGAAACTTGTCAAGAGGATTGACCTCAGCGGCTTTTTGCAAGGCCTCGCTCTGGCTGGCGGCCTCAGCAATCTGATCGAAGAAGAGCTGGTCGGCCTCGTTCAACTCTCCGCCAAATCGATCATTGATCACGTCGATCAGGCGCGATAGCGAGACATGCTCCTCACGCACCAGACCTGACCCCACCTCGCGCGGCCCATCCAGCGGTTTGGCGTAGCCCTCGTTGAGGCTGATCGATCCCTCGCTGATCTTCTGCAAGCGGTAGTAGTCGAGTTCGACTTCCTCGTCGAACTGATAACCCGGTCCGCTCTTGAGCTGCGGTAGTTTCAGCGCGAGATGTCGCAGATACGTGAACAGCTTTTCCAGTTCGCTATCCTGGTAGGGAATTACCTGGCTCAGGAAGCTGTACAGATTGCGGAAGGCCTGGAGCTTGCCGCGCCACAGTTCGGCCTCCTCCTCTTCCGTGTTCTGCAACTGCACGAAGCGCGCGACCGCCTGATCCAGAATCGCGTTCATCGTCTTGTGGTCGCCGGGACTCTGCCGACGCTTCGGAGCAAAGAACACCCGTGCGAATTCGGTCACCTCGGTCGGCAGGTAGATGGCTGAGGCATCGAGTTCGGCTTTGACCTCGTAGAGCCGGTCGGGATCAACCTGCTCACCCATCACAGAGCCTTCGTAATACTGGCGGAAGGCTTCCTGAATCTCGGCTGGATCGTTGACGAAATCCAGCACGAAGGTCTCGTCCTTGAGCGGATGGGTTCGATTCAGGCGTGACAGCGTCTGCACGGCCTGGATGCCCGCGAGGCGCTTATCCACGTACATGGTGTGCAACAGCGGTTGATCGAAGCCTGTCTGGTATTTCTCCGCCACCAGCAACACGCGGAAATCCGGCTTGGAGAAGGTGTCCGGCAGTTCCTTCTCCTTCAGCCCGCCGTTCATCTCCACTTCGGTGTAGGTCCTCTCCGGAATCTTGTCATCCTCGACCGTGCCCGAGAACGCCACCAGACTCTTGATCGGATAGCCTTTCTCCTGGATGTAGCGGTCGAACTCCTGCTTGTAGCGCACCGCCTCCAGACGCGAGCCGGTGACGACCATCGCCTTGGCGTGGCCACCAATCTTGTGCCGGGTGAACTGCTGGAAGTGCTCGACCATCACTTCGGTTTTCTGGCCGATGTTGTGCGGGTGCAGGCGCATGAAGCGGGCCAGCGCCTTGGCCGCCTTCTTGCGCTCGACGTTGGGGTCGTCCTCTGCCTTCTTGATCAGCTTGTAGTAGGTCTGATAGCTGACATAGCTCTTGAGCACATCCTCAATGAAGCCTTCCTCGATGGCCTGACGCATGGTGTAGCGGTGGAAGGGCTCGCCGTTGCGGCCAAAGATCGCCAGCGTCTTGTGCTTGGGCGTGGCGGTGAAGGCAAAAAAGCTCATGTTCGGCTGCTGGCCGCGCTTGGCCATGGAACGGAACAGGCGTTCCAGCTCGACTTCGCCTTCCTCCTCCGCCATTTCTTGTGCCTTGCGGCGTAGTTCGGCGCCGCCCAGCACACCCTTGAGCTCCGTTGCCGTCTCGCCGGACTGCGAGCTGTGCGCTTCGTCGATGATCACCGCGTATCTGCGCGTGGGCAGATGGCTCCTGCTGCCTTCGCCGCGCTCCTCGCTCAGCTTGGCCAGCTGTCCGGACACAAATGGAAATTTTTGCAGCGTGGTGATGATGATCGGCACGCCGGCTTCCAGCGCCTCGGCGAGCTGACGCGAATCTTCGTCGATCTTCTGCACCACGCCCTGGCGGTGGTCAAACTGGTAGATGGTGTTCTGCAATTGACGGTCCAGCACCACACGGTCGGTGATGACCACGACGCTATCGAACAGGCGCTCGTCGCGTTCGTTGTGCAGGCTGGAGAGACGATGTGCCACCCAGGCAATCGTGTTGCTCTTGCCACTACCAGCCGAGTGTTCCACCAGATAGTTATACCCAACGCCCTCGTTGGCGGCGGCAGCAACCATCTGACGCACCGCCTGCAGCTGGTGATAGCGCGGAAAGATCAGGCTTTCCTTGCGTACCTTCTTGCCATCATCTGTGGTCTTCTCTTCCACATCCAGATGCAGGAAGCGTGCGAGCAGATCAAGCAGGCTGTCACGCTGCAGGACTTCTTCCCACAGATAAGCTGTCTTGTAATTGCGGCCCTCGCGGTCGGGCGGGTTGCCGGCGCCACCTTCCATGCCCCGGTTGAAGGGCAGAAAGTAGGTAGATGACCCGGCCAAGCGCGTGGCCATGTGCGCCTCGTCGGTGTCCACCGCGAAATGCACCAGCGTGCGCTTGGTGAACACGAAAATCGGTTCGCGCGGGTCGCGGTCATGGCGGTACTGGTGGATCGCGTTCGCTGCCGTCTGCCCACTCAAGGGATTCTTGAGCTCCAGCGTGACGACCGGAATGCCGTTGACCGATAGCACCACATCCAGGGATTTTTCCGACTTCGGGCTGAAATGCAGTTGCCGCGTCAGGCCGAGGCGATTGGCTTGGTAGCGCGCTTCCAGCTCCGGATTCAGGCCGTGTGCTGGGCGAAAGAAAGCCACCCGCAAAGTCTTGCCGAAGCATTTGAAGCCGTGCCGCAGCGTGGCCAGCGTGCCATGGGTATCCAGCCACTTGCACAGCGATTCCAGTACGCGCGCGCCGGTCTGCTCGCCGTGCAGTGCCTCCAGCTTCTCCCAGACCTTGCCTTGGGTAGCGCGGATGAAGGCCAGCGCTTCTTCAGGGAAGACTGCCCGCTCGCGGTCGAAGCCCTTGTCGTTGACACGCGTGTAACCGCCGCCCAGCAAGACTGATTCGATCGCGGTTTCGAAGGCGGCTTCGCTGGTGCGCTTCATTGCGCGGCGCCTGCTACCGCAAAACAAGACTGCACCATCTGGCAGAAGCCCGTCAGCTTTGCATTGTCAATTTGATTGTTGGCGTAGCAAAACAGCAAATGCTGTGGCTTTCTGTGCTTCGCGCCAGGCAGGGTAACGCCGAGTATGTCTTCAAGGTCTTTCGGGATGGTGACGACCGAATGCGTAAAATCGGTGTTCTTCGAGTCAGCAATAAGCCGATTGAGTTCCTGATGTTCGTTCGCATTGGCATCATCGTCGTGCAGAACCGCATGGACAACGCCGAGACCACTCAGCAGATTCATGAAGCGATGGATGTTGTATTTGCCGATACAGTCCAGAACATATGTCCCTTGGGGCAATGCAAGCTTGCCGTCGTCCAGCAGTCGGTTGATCAATGCGGTTTCGCTTGGTCCCTCTACCAGCAGGACATTCTGCGCAAACAGCATTCCGGCTCGATCAGGGTTGAGCCACAAGAAGTATTTCACGGACTCCATTTCAGGCTTTTGGTCATCAGCCTGCATGGTCTTTGCTACCTTGGGGTATTTGGCGGCGACCTGCTGGATAAGTTGATTGGCGTCAATGATCGCGTTCCATTGCGCATCATCAATCTGGAAGGTGGATACGATGCCACCCGCTCTTCGCGCCCGGATGATGGCCGGAATGCGTGCGGCGTTTCTGCTAACGAAGTGAGCGGAGTGGGTGGAGCACACAATCTGCCAGTCGGCTGCTTCGCTTACTTTGACCAGATTGCGCGCCAAGTCCTCCTGTTGGGGCGGATGCAGGAATGCCTCCGGTTCTTCGAAGAGCACTAGATTCAGGGAGGGTGCGAAGTCTTTCGCCTTCTTCGAGACCTTCTGAGGTACGTACTTTGCGCCAAGCTGAATCAGTGAATAGATGAAGTGGCGCTGGAACCCGGAACCGAAGTACTCGACGCCTTGCGGCTTTTCGTGGTTGCTGTCCCTGATATCCCATCCGAGCATGGACTTGATGATTTCTGCCGTGGACGGCGCGGTGAACTTCAGGTTGAAATTGGTCTGCCACGGCACAAGAAGCGCGTTCAAGTCGTTCTCGAAATTCGACAGGGAGCGTTTGTCCTCGGTTTCAATGGCCCGGACACTGCCTGCAAAAGTGGTGACACTCTCTGTGAGAGTCTTGTAGGCATCGCTTCCCTCCACAACATCCGACATGATGTTGGTGATCAGGTCGCGCAGGGCAGACGGGCCGCTGAGCTTGGTGTGTTCATCAACCTTACTGATCGCCGGGATATAGATCAGATCGCCGAACTTGCCGCTCTGAACGTTCTTTGCCCCGTAGAACGGCTCGCTCGACAAAGTGCCGTCGGATTTGTATCCAAGAATTGAGCCGGAGGCATTCTTGCCGTCATGCAGCTTTTCGCTGGTCTGAAAGTATTTTCGAACCTTTAGAGCCTTGTCGGCGGTTTTGTATTCATCCTTCAGAGATTCGTGCTCTTCGGCGGTAAGGGCGAAGGACAGTTCGATCCACGATTCCTGGTCCGCAGCACCCTTGAGGGGAAAATCGGCTTCCTTCTTGAACTTGTAGCCATCCTTCTCGTAGAAGGCTCGAATGCAATCGATGACGGTGCTCTTGCCGGAGTTGTTCGCTCCAACGACAAGCGCATAGGGATGGAATGCCATCGAGGTATCAATAATTCCGCGGAAATTGTGGATCGATATACGCGTCAGTTTCATGCGGCCATCTCCTCCAGCGGAATCTGGCTGGTTACGGCGGCGGTGATTAGCGCGGCGCGGCGTTCTTTGGCCAGCGTGATGGAAATCTGCAAGCTATCGCGCAGAGCGTTTGCCTTGCGTTGATCTGACGCAACTGCGCGGACGACATCACGTTGCTCGTTGTGTGGGGGCACCGGCAACCGCATTTCGAAGAAATTCTCCGGGTACAAGCGCAGGCGAGAGGACCACACACCCTTCGACCACCGACTCACTTCTGCCACGAAGGGCAATGAGCGACACATTAGATCAACGTACTCGGGCAGCAAGTCGCCTTTCGAGGTGTAGACGTGGTAGTCGGGGCTGACGATACCTGCCAGGGGGCTGATGCCCATTGCGCCCATCCATGCCCACAGCGTGTTGATGGCAAGGTCGCCGGGCATACAGCGTTTGTAGCCCGCCTTGTCATCGGCCTCGAACATGTACACGTCCTTCTCAGAACGGGAAGTAACGCCGGTGATGTGAGACACGGTCAGCAGTTCTTCCGAGCCATCGTCCGAACGTTCATCACGGATTGTGAATAGGTTCTTGGCGCGCTCCGCGCGCCAATGCGCCGGAATCTCGCCCAGCCAGTCCTGGCCGGAGGGTTTGAGGGGGGCGTTGGGGTCGAGGCCGCGGGTGACGACGCGGCTGATGAGGGCGGCGCGCTTTTCTTCCAGCAGCGCCAGCATGCGTTTCTTCTCGGCAATCAGCCCGTCGATGCGGGCAGTTTCGCGGTCGAGATAGTTGGCGATGATCACTTGGTCGGCAGTCGAAGGTAGGTAAATGCGCTCTTCATAAACGGATTCTCGGTTTAGACCCGGCACCGCTGCTTCTTGAGAACCTTCGTCCAATCTCAACGTCTGGAGACTCCAATACAGCCATCGCAAGTGTGCAGCGGTGAGATGCTCGTCGACAAAGAATGTTGTATCCGATGCGAAGCACCCTTCTGGTGCCCAGTTCACCTTGCCGTAGGACCCTTTGCGGCCCACAACAATAGCGGGAGCGTCTGTGTTTTTCGCACTTGTGGACGCGTACTTGCCATTCGAACCAAAGACGGGGACGCCACCATCGGATTCCTCATCTTTTGGCAATGAGTCGCCGTACCCGAGTCGGCAAATGAACTTCACTCGAACCGAGGTGCCGATCACTCCGTTACCTCCCGCAGCAACGCCAGAATCCTTTGCTCCACGCCCGCCAGCTCCGCATCAATTTCCTGCAACGGTCGCGGCGGCTGGTACTGGAAAAACACGCGATTGAAGTTGATCTCGTAGCCCACCTTGCCGACGCCGCTATCCTGATCGTCCAGCGTCTCGCGGTCGATCCAGGCGTCGGCCACATAGGGCCGCACCTCGCGCAGCACGTAGCTGACGATGTCTTCCTTCAACGGGATGTTCTCGGCGTCCTTGAGCGCGGGGTCGGGTTCGTATTCGGTAAAGAGGCCCTCTCCCCCAGCCCCTCTCCCGCGTGCGGGAGAGGGGAGCTTGTAGAGACCGAGCAGGGCGTACAGCTCATCGTTGGGGATGTCGGCGGGCAGGGTCTGGCCGGGGAACAGAGCGGCACGGTCCAGCGGCTCAAGCTTGTGCTGCTTGGTGATGACGGGTACGGCTTCGGGGTCCGCGGCAGTAAAGCAGTCGCGGAAGATTTTCTTCTGCGCGGTGCCCTTCGCACCCTTGGCCCAGCCTTCCACATCATCCGGCAGGGTCTTGAACACCTGCTGCACGGCATCCCAGGCCTGGTTCCAGTCCAGCGTTGGTTCGGTGCCAAGTTTGTCCTGCACCGCCTGCAGCGCATCGAACAGCTCGGGGCAGGTGTTGAGGAAGCGCTCACGTGCTTCGTCGGTGATCTGGAAGCGCAGGCGCAGCGGACGCAGCACGGTGATGCGGCGGTAGCCGAAGTCGGTGTTGTCGAACACGCGGCTGGTCTTGCTGTTTTCCATGGCGCCGTGTTCGCGGGTGACGGCGTCTATGGCGGCCTGATCGAGGTAGCGGCGCTTGTCGCCGAGGCTGCGCTTCATCGGTGTGTAGCGCTCGCGGGCATCGATGAGCTGGATCTTGCCCTTGCGGTGCGAGGCCTTACGGTTGCTGACCACCCAGATGAAGGTGCCGATGCCGGTGTTGTAGAACATCTGCTCGGGCAGGGCGACGATGGCTTCGAGCTGGTCGCGCTCGATGATCCAGCGGCGGATGTCGCTCTCGCCGCTGCCGGCGCCACCGGTGAACAGGGGGGAACCGTTGAACACGACGGCGGTGCGCGAGCCGGGCTTGGCCTTGTTGTTCGGCTGGTAGTCCTGGAACTTGCTCATCATGTAGAGCAGGAACAGCAGGGCACCATCGTTGATGCGCGGCAGCTTGCCGGTGTAACCGAAGAAGTTGGGCCAGCGGTCGATCTCCTTCTTCTCGGCCTTCCAGTCCACGCCGAAGGGCGGGTTGGCGAGCAGGTAGTCGAAGCGCGTGTCGGGGAAGGGATCGGAGGTCAGGGTGTTGCCCAGTACAACCTTGCCGTCCTTGTGGCCCTTGATCAGCAGGTCGGAAGCGGCCACGGCATACGAGCGCGGGTTGTAGTCCTGCCCGAAGACTTTGACGGTGGCATCTTCGTTGTGGGCGCGGATCCAGTTTTGCGCCTCGGCCAGCATGCCGCCGGTGCCGCAGGCCGGGTCGCACACGGTGACGATCTTGCCGGCCTGCTTGATGTCGTTGATGTCCGGCTCCAGCAGCAGGTCCACCATCAGGGCGATGACTTCGCGCGGGGTGAAGTGATCGCCGGCCGTTTCGTTCGCCGCTTCGTTGAAGCGCCGGATCAGGTCTTCGAACACCAGGCCCATGGTGATGTTGTCGACTTTTCTGGGATGCAGGTCGATCTCGGCGAACTGGGCGACCACCTGATACAGACGGTTGGATTCCTCAAGTTTTGCAATCTCCTGCTCGAACTCGAAGCGCTCGAAGATTTTGCGGATGTTCTCGGAGAAACCGTTGATGTAGTCGGCCAAGTGGCGGCCGATGTTGTCCGGGTCTCCCTTGAGCTTGGGGAAGTCGAGCTGGCTGTGGTTGTGGAAGCCCAGCGGGATACCGGCCTCATCCTTGGCCAGATTGTTGAGGATGGCGTCGATGTTGGGGATGCCCTTCGCCTTCAATTCCTCATGGCGCTTGAGCACGACTTCCTTGCTCGACGCCAGCACGGCGTCAAATCGGCGCAGCACAGTGAGCGGGAGCATCACGCGCTCGTACTGCGGCGGGCGGTAAGGACCGCGCAGGAGGTCGGCGACGGACCAGATGAAGTTGGCGAGTTGCTGGAAGTTGGCGCTCATGGCTACGGCTTGAAAATGATCTCGTTTTTTTTGCTTATGGCTCGCAGCCTACTTCTGGCATGACCAGTGCCACGCGCGGGAAGTAGTTGCGGTAGCGGCGACCGTCACGGGTGAGAATGCCGCAGCTCAGCACAGCGGCGTGGGCGCCGATGAAGAAATCCGGCAGCACGTTCTTTTTGGTACCGCCCTCGCGCCGGTATTTCACAAAGGCGCGGCCCGCAAGGAACAAGGCCGGGCGAGGCAGCTCGCGGTAGGTAAGCCCCATGTCTTCGATGGCTTCGTCCGCGGCCTTGACCGAATCGAAGGCAAGTGACAGTTCGGCGTAGATCACCGGGTTGATGAACAACTCGTGCACCTGCGCTTGGGCGCGGAGTTGGCGCACCGACCAGTCGGCCCAGGTGGGGTCGTCCTCCAGCACGTCCAGAAGCACATTGGTGTCCACGAGCATCATGGGCTGTGCTCAGTCTGTTTCGCGCAGAAGCGCCATCAGATCATCGGTGCGCCATTTTACCTGCGCCTTGCCACGCGCGGACTCGAAGCGGTCTCGCTTGCTGACGGGACGGGCGCCAGCCTTGAGTACGACGACCTGGCCGTCCCGGTTCACATTGAAGTCCACGCCATCGCCTGGAGACAGGCGCAGGGCTTGCCGCACCTTCTTGGGGATGGTGACCTGTCCCTTGACCGTCATCGTGGTGGCCATCAGCAGCTCCTGTTGTAATACGAACGCATAAACTGTATTACAAATTGCTTGGCCTGCCACCCATATGCGGCCTGCTCGGTCTTGAGTTCACGGTTTTTCCGGTGGTCCGGGCTTGCCGGATCACCGCGCCCTGCGGAATCGGAATTCCAATGTAGGCCTGAATGGGCGCAATGCCGGCCCGATTCCATGGTGTCCAGACAAGTATCAAGATGGTGCGCCCTGAGAGATTCGAACTCCCGACCCTCAGGTTCGAAGCCTGATGCTCTATCCAGCTGAGCTAAGGGCGCGAGACACTATTGTAGCCGTCCGGCGCTGCCATGCTTGTTCTTTTTGCTCATGCGACTCAATAAATTCATCAGTGAGACCGGGGTCTGCTCACGCCGCGAGGCCGATCAGTGGATCGACGCGGGGCGGGTCAGTGTCAACGGCGTGCGCGCCGCGCTGGGCACGCAGGTGGGCGACAACGACGAGGTCTGCGTGGACGGTCGGCCGGTGGGTGCCAAGCGCAGGCCGATCTACATCGCGCTGAACAAGCCGGTCGGGATCACCTGCACCACGGAGCGACATATCGCGGGCAACATTGTGGATTTTGTCGCGCACCGCGAGCGCATCTTTCCCATCGGGCGTCTGGACAAGGAGTCGGAAGGTCTGATCCTGCTGACCAATCAGGGCGATATCGTCAACCAGATCCTGCGGGTGGAAAACCGGCACGAGAAGGAATATCTCGTGACCGTGGACAAGCCCGTAGACGAACGCTTCATCGCCGGGATGGCGGCCGGCGTCGATCTGCCGGAGCTGGAGGTGCGGACCCTGCCGTGCGAGATCTCGCGCCTGGGGCTCAAGAGTTTTCGCATCGTGCTGACGCAGGGTCTGAACCGGCAGATCCGGCGCATGTGTGCGGTGTTTGGCTACGAGGTGCGGCGCCTGCAACGCGTGCGCGTGGTGAATATCGAGCTGGGCGATCTCAAGATCGGAAAATGGCGTGATCTGAGCGAGGCCGAGTTACGCGGATTATTGCCAGCGCGGTTTGGCGCGCCTGGCTCCGCGCCCTGAGCGATTGTTTCCGGGCTCAGTGCGCCGTAGAGCGCATCGCCCTTACCGCGAGAGAGGACCCACGCGCGCGCAGAGCTGGTCGATGGACGTGAACTTCATCTTCCCGCACTTCAATCTGGACAGCGGTCCCGGCGGTTTCTGGACGCATTATTTCTGGCCGCTGACACATGAGACCACGCGTCACGAGGTGGGCTTCTACGTGCCCAAGGCCACGATCATCCGCGAGCGCTTTCAGCAGGAGCACTATTTGTCACCCGTGGTCGAGGTTGCTGCACTGCCCGGACTCTTGGTCTGCACCCACTCAAAGGCGTAAAAATTGAATAGATATTGCATCTCCCACTGCGTCGGCGCTGCAGTCCATGCGCCTTCAAGGCCGCTGGTCGCCGTGTCCGCGCCCTTGCCGGTGCCGCACTTGTTCTTCCAGCCAAAGCCCTGCTCCTCGACGCCGGCCGCAGCCGGTTCAGGGCCCACGCATTCTTCCGGCTTGTGCGCGCCGTGTGCCTTGCCGAAGGTATGACCGCCGGCGATCAGCTCCACGGTCTCCTCATCGTTCATCGCCATGCGGCCAAAGGTTTCGCAGATGTCCTTGGCGGCAAGCAGTGGATCCGGCTTGCCGTTAGGACCTTCGGGGTTGACGTAGATCAAGCCCATCGGCACGGCGGCCAACGGCCCGGCCAGCTTGCGATCACCGCTATAACGCTCGTCGGCCAGCATCTTCTTTTCCGGGCCTCAGTAGACCAGGTCGGCTTCCCAGTCATCCTCGCGACCACCGGCGAATCTGAAGGTCTTGAAGCCCATGGACTCCAGCGCGACGTTGCCGGTGAGCACCATCAGATCAGCCCAGGACAGGCTGCGACCGTACTTCTGCTTGATCGGCCACAGCAGCCGCCGCGCTTTGTCGAGATTGGTGTTGTCGGGCCAGCTGTTGAGCGGCTCGAAGCGCTGCTGGCCGCCGCCTGCACCGCCGCGTCCATCAGCGACGCGATAGGTTCCGGCGCTGTGCCAGGCCATGCGGATGAAGAAGGGGCCGTAGTGACCGTAGTCGGACGGCCACCAGTCCTGCGAGGTCTTCATCAGCGCCTCGATCTCCTTCTTCAGCGTATTCAGATCAAGCTTGGAAAAGGCTTCGGCGTATTTGAATTGATCACCATAGGGATTGGATTCGATGCCGTGCTGACGTAAGGGCGCCAAATCCAGCTGCTGCGGCCACCAGAATTGATTGGATCGCACATCGCCCTGGGCAAGCGCAGGAGCGGCGACCAGCATGGGCGACATGCCGAGCGCAAACGCGGCCAGAAATTGCTTCGACTTCTTGTGAATGAGGAACACCTCGGGTGAATTGAACGAAACAGTCCCTGCCCCCCAGCGCCGTGGAGCGGATCAGGACCTGCGGAAAATCAAGACTGCGCCGGTAGCGCTGATATCGCTTATGCGGAGCGTGCCCGCAGTTTCGAGATTATTTTTTTCATGCTGTCCTCGGTGGGGTGTTCAAACATGCGCTGTCTACGCAGCATGAGGAACATTCTGCGAACGCGGAGGACCATTAACAAACTGCATTTACCAAAAAACTTCATAGGCAAAGCCGATGAAGCGGCGGTGCTCAGGACGATCTGCGGCTGCGGGGTCCGCTGGGCAGCACTGCCGCCTCAGGCAGCAGGCGTCGCAGTCGCTGATACAGCAGACGCGTCTCCAGCAGATTCCACACTCTCAACATGGCTTCCACCGGATCGAAGGGCTTGGTCAGAAAATCTTTGGCGCCCAGCGATAGCGCGCGACGCTTGGCCTCACTGGTTGCATCTGCGGTGAGCACCAGCACCGGGCAAAACTCGTCCCGACCGCGCTGACGTTCCAGGCGTTCGAGCACCGCATAACCGCTGAGGCCCGGCATCATCAAGTCCAGCAGCACCAGGTCCGGATCAAAAGCCGCATGCAGATCCAGCACCTGTGCCGACTCGGTGGTGCTCACCACATTGGTGAATCCCTCGCGTGCCAGTAGGTCTTCCAGCAGCCGCAGATTCGCCATCTGATCGTCGACGATAAGGATGCGCGAGCCCAGCAGTTCTTCCTCGTCCTGATTCATTCGAGGCTCCGATCCAGCAGCGCCAGCACCTGCGGCACCGCGAGCGGCTTGGTCAGGTAGTCCTGCACGCCGGACTTGCGCAGCCGCGTGATCGTATCGGGCAGCGCATCGGCGCTGACGATTACCACCGGGATGTCGCGCAGCGCCGCGTCCGCACGCAGCGCATCGAGCACCGCCTCTCCGCCGAGCACCGGCAGATGCAGATCGAGCAGGATCAAATCCGGCAGCAGCGTGCGCGCGAGCCGCAATCCTTCTTCACCGTCGTGCGCCGCCAGCAGCTGCCATTGCGGTCGCCGCGCGACGATGGCCTGCAGTAGCGCCAGATTGGAGCGATTGTCCTCGATCACCAGCAGGCGCCGAGCGGTACTGTGCGGCGCGGTATGACATGGACGCGGTGCGTCAGCTGCGGGCGCGGCCATCACCGCCGGATGCGTGGCACGGGGCAGGCGCAGCGCGAATTCGCTGCCCTGTCCGAGCGCAGTCTTTACCTCGATATCGCCACCCATATGCACCATCAATTGCCGCGACACGGCCAGGCCCAGGCCGGTGCCTTCGACCGGACCGTGTTCGGCGTCGAGTCGATCAAACGGCACGAACAACCGATCCACCCGCTCGGGCGCGATACCGGCGCCGGTGTCGCGCACACGAATCCAGAGGTGTTCCTCAGACCGATCCGCGCTGACCTGCACCTGTCCGTTGACGCGGTTGTACTTGATGGCGTTGGACAACAGATTGATCAGCACCTGCAGTAGCCGCTTGCGATCGGCATGCACGGCGTGTGCGGCCAGATCCGGCGAGACCTGCACCGTCACGCCATGGCCTTGGGCCAGCGCTGCAACCAGATCGTGTGCCTCCTCGACCAGCGGCTGGATGGCGAGTGGCTCGGGCACCAGCTGCAGGCCACCGGCCTCGATGCGCGAAATATCCAGCACTTCGTCGATCAGCGCGAGCAGATGACGTCCGGCCTGAAGAATGGGTTCGATCTGCGCGGCGTGCGCGGTGTTGCGCAGATCGGATTCAAGCAGTTGGGCAAAGCCCAGGATGGCGTTGAGCGGTGTGCGCAGCTCATGGCTGATACGCGACAGAAACTGCGTCTTGGCCTGGCTCGCGGACTGGGCCTCGGCCGCGCGCGCGGCCAGCAGCAGGCTGGCGTTGTGCAACCGCTCGGCCATCAGGCCCAGCTCATCGCGGCCTGCGGGTAACGATTCCATGGCCTCGCCCTGAACCAGTCGTTCCGCGTTCACGGCCAGGCGCTTGACCCGCAACACGATGCCGCTGAGCAGCAGGATGAACGCGACGATGCCGCTGATCAGCACCAGCACACTGGCCAGGCCCTGGACCCAGAGATTGCGATCAATGGCGCGCCGCGCCGCGTCCGAATACTGCGCCACCAGATCCACCTCGCGCGCGTTCATCGCGCGAATCTCGGCGCGCAATTCGTCTAGCAAACCCTTGCTGCCTATCAGGTGAGCCTGCAGATCCTGAGGCGCCAGCACCGGCCCCTGGGTTTGCAGATGATCCAAGCTTTCCAGCTTGCGTTGCAGCAGCTCTTCGACGCGGGTCAAGCGGCTACGCATCTCGGCGTCGCGGATATTGCGCCGTAGCGTGCTCAGCACCCGAGGCATGGCCCTGCGCGCCGAGCGCAAGGGATCGAGAAATTCGTCGCGGCCTGTGAGCAGGAAGCCGCGCACGGCCATCGCAGATTCTGCGATCTGCGAATTCAATGTCTGGATATCGGACTGGATGGCCAGCGCCCGCCGCACATCGGCGTCGGCCTCGTTGATGCTCTGCTGCAGCCGATAGCTGAAGGCGAGCGACGCCAGCAGCAGGAGCAGCGGCACCGCCACCGCGACGGCGCTCTTGGCGCCCAGCGACCAGTCGCGCCACTGTCGCCACTGTGTCCACGGCCTACTCATGTGCGTTCACGCGCGATGTCCCCATTCGGCCGCGCGCACCGCCGCCTGCGTCCGGTGCTTGAGTCCGAGCTTGTGCAGGATGCGTTCGATGTGGACCTTGGCCGTACCGGTGGCAATGCCCAGCTCACCGGCGATTTCGGCATTGCTCAGCCCGCGCGGCAGCAGCGCCAGCACCTGTTGTTCGCGCGCGGTCAGTCGCGCCAGTGAAGCGCTGGCCTCGCGCTTGGCCGGGCGCGGGCGGCTGGCGCTGTCATGGCCCAAGGCAGTGCCCAGCAGGGTGGCGACGGCCGACAGGCTGCGCAGGTCGGCGTCGGTCGGATACAGGCGACCGGATTCGCTCATCATCGCCAATATGC
Organism: Panacagrimonas sp.; assembly: GCA_052387335.1. GTDB lineage: Bacteria > Pseudomonadota > Gammaproteobacteria > Nevskiales > Nevskiaceae > Panacagrimonas. The sequence goes on from JBQTJH010000124.1 coordinate 15,133, forward strand.
CTTGCGATCTGGCGCCGAAGCGCAGCGGCAGCAGCAGCTCGAACGCCAGGGTCGAGTCGCGCGCCATGCACAGGCGACTGTCCACGCGTTCGCGCAACACCGCTTGCATCGGCGGACGTAGCACCTGACCCAGCGCACCGCCGGCGACGATGCGCGCGCCGACCGGCAGCACGGCACCCTGCGACGCCAGCACCGTCAGACTGCCGGCGTCCTGCGACAGCACCAGCCCCGACTCCGCTGCCAGGAAATTCAGCGCGTGCCGCAGCACGCTACCGACTGCCGATTTGAGCGAGGGATCCTCGGCCACGGCCGACGTCGCAGCCTCCAGCAGACGCAGCCGACCGGCATCGCTCTCGGCGTTGCGAAACTGTCCACGCAAGGCGCGGGCGGAAGAAGCGGGTG
>JBQTJH010000125.1:0-54568 GCA_052387335.1 Panacagrimonas sp.
CTGGAGCCGCCGCAGCGCCCATTGCCAACCGTCCGGCATGGGCAGTGCATGGACAGGCGTGGATAATGGGCAGAGTCGCCCGCCGGCGGCTTCGAGGCGTCCATACTTGTGCTGTCGTTGACTGGAATCCTGCAAGCCCATGCGAAGCTTTTTACTCCTCATCGCCAGCTTCACTCTGACCGCGCTGGCCGGCTGCGCCATGCCGACCTGGCTGCGACTGCCCAGCCTGCCCGGCGACGGCGGTGGTTCACTGTTCGGTTCCGGCGAGGTCGTGCAGGTCACCGAGGCGGTACGCAACGAGATCTGCAACACCCCCGGCGGTGAGTCGGAGGTGCATCTGCTGCCCAATCTTGCCGCCCTGCAAAGCTGGGGCGCCAGCCGCAACATCGTGCTGCCGTCCATCAGCGGCAAGGCCTTGCCCGATACGGCGTACGTGGTCGTGGAGTACGGCCAGCGACCGAACAGTGGATATGGCTTGGCGGTGAGTCGGCGCGCCAGCTTGGACGACGGCGTGCTGTTGCTCAGCGCTACGTTCTTCGAGCCGCAGCAGGGACGCTGGGCCGGCGCCGAGCCCAGCAGCCCATGCGTGGCGGTGAGCCTGCCGGCGCTGGAGTACCGCAGCGCGCAGGTCCGTGATCAGAGCGGCAAGCTGCGCACCAGTAGCGAGGCCGGAGCACCCTAACGTTTCAGGTTTTTTGCGATCGTGTTCGCGGTCGCCCCATCATTCCATCAAGGCCTGCCTCGACGCAGGCGCCGGTGTCGCCAGGCGATACCCCAGGGAGAGTACACATGCTGCATTGGCTTCCCGGTCCGGTTCAGGGCCTGATCATGGGTCTGTTACTGGCCGTCAACACGCTGTTCTGGGCCTCGCAGCTCTACCTGGTGGTGCTGTTCAAGCTGATCACGCCGCACCGCGGCGCGCGCGACCTGCTGTCGCGCCTGGCCTCGAAACTTGCGCAGAACTGGGCCAGCACCAATTCGCTGTTCTCCAACCTGTGCCAGCGCATCGAGTGGGACCTGCGTATCAGTGTGGACCTAGACCCCAAGGGCCAGTATCTGGTCTGCGCCAATCATCAGACCTGGAACGACATCTTCGTGCTCATGCGCGCCTTTGGTCGTCGCGCGCCGTTCTTCAAGTTCTTTCTCAAGCAGCAGCTGATCTGGGTGCCGGTGCTGGGGCTGGCGTGGTGGGGTCTGGACTACCCGTTCATGAAGCGCAGCACGCCCGAGGACATCAAGAAGAATCCGGCGCTCAAGGGCAAGGATATGCAGACCACGCGCAAGGCCTGCGAGAAATTCCGCAACCAGCCAGTGATGATCCTGAATTTTCTGGAAGGCACGCGCTTCACCAAGGCCAAGCAGGCCACGCAGAAGGCGCCCTACATTCATCTGCTGCGCCCCAAGGCCGGCGGCTTCGCCTTCGCCATGGAAGCCATGGGCGACAAGTTGCACGCCTTGATCGACGTCACCATCGCCTATCCCGACGGCGCGATGGGCTTCTGGGATTTTCTGTGTGGACGCATGCATCGCGTGATCGTCGATATCCGCCCGCTGGAGCTACCCGAGGGCATGAAGGAAATTCTGATCCGCGGCAACTACGAGGACGACCGCGTGTTCCGCAAGCAATTCCAGTTCTGGATCGGCGAGCTGTGGCGCAACAAGGACGCGCGCATCGCCGAGATGCTGGGCCTGCCGGCGCCGGTGTACGCCAATCATCGGGCGGTGGTGGACGCGCCTTAGGAATTCGCGACCTGTAGCGACTTCGGGTTCGCCGCACACAGGCGGCGAGTCCGTCTGCGAGCGCTACTGAGACGTTTGACGCATCGCGCGCAACAAGTCATCGAGCAGCACCGCAAGCGTCGGCTGCAAGGCCTGCGCGGAGTCGCTCCATGAACGGCCGGCATCGATCAGGCCCTGCGGATCACGCAGACGCGTCGAGGTGCGGCGCAGTGCGCGTTCGAGGCCCTCGTCGGTGCCGTAGCTGCGCAGCAATTCAGTAAATCCACCGGCGGTCGGACGCCAGCCACCGCCGCGTTCAAACCAGTCTCCGGCATCGGCCAGGGCCAGACCGCAGCGCTGCGTAAAGGTATCCAGCGGCTCGGCATGAAACTGTGGCCACAGACGGGCCAGCGCATGATCGGCGGCCAGGTCCAGCACGATCCCGGCGTAGCGGCGTTCACCGGGGGCAAACCCTTCGCGCAGCTGTCGCATCAGCGGATGCCGGTCGGTCGCGGCGTCCACACGCCGATGCAGGCGGATACCGAGCGCGATGTCCTGCGGATACGCCGACAGGTCTGCGCCGCGCACCACATCGCCGAGCACACTACCGGCGAGCGAAGTATCGGTCTGATCGGCGAGCCAGAGATGGGCGAGGAAGTTCACGCGCGCAGTGTGGCGCACCGTCGCCTATTTTTTTGCACTGATCCACATGGTGATGATGGCGCGGAACACCGTCTGCTGATCGCGATCAAGCACATTCACCGTCACCGGCCAGTCGAATACCTCATCGCCGAACGCGGGTAGCGGTGCGTCGCAGATGCCGCGCAGATCGCTGCCGGCTTTTCGGAGGTATTCCACCGTCATGCCCTTGGGAATCCAGCGGTGCGTGGCCGGCACACTGACCTCGGTCATCAGGCCGCCGGCAAATTCGGCCAGATTGCACATGGCGATGGCGTGCACGGTGCCCAGGTGATTGGTCACGCTCCAGCGCTTCTTCAGCGCGGCCTCGGCATAACCGGGGCGCAGTTCCAACATCTGCGGCGAGATGCTGCGGAAGTAGGGCGCGCGCGAAGCCACCAGCTTCGACCAGGCCGACTTGCCCATCGGCAGCTTCGACACGCGGTTCCAACTGTTCAGCGCCAGATTCGAGTTTCCCATCAGCCTGCTCCGGTCCTAATGCAAGGACGCTAGCACCGAGGACGACACTGCGCCTTGACGTTTCAGGCGCGGTCGCGCGTCCACACGGCTGCAAGACGCGCCGGGCCACGGCCGCGATCAATGGCCAGGATCAGTGCCACGCAGCCCAGACCTGAAAGCACGAACGCGCTGGCAAAAGTGAAGGCATAGCCAAGCTGATCGCCGAGCACGCCGGCGAACATGCCGGCCAAGCCGGTGCCCAGCACCACGGCGCAGGCCAGCAGGGTGTAGTCGGTGCCAGCGTGATCCGGGTCGGAGGCGTCCATCATCAGGGTGAACAGCGCCACGGTGGCCATGCCGCCAAGCAGATGCTCGGCCGTGCTCGCCACATACAGCAGGGTTTTGGAACCGGGCTCGAAGCTGCAGGCCAGATACAGCAGCAGGCTCAGCGTCTGCAGCAGGCCGCAGATGATCAGCGCGGGCCGGCGCCCGAAGTACCAGGCCATCCAGCCGCCGAGTGCCGCACCGGCCAGGCCCATGCTGGAACCGATGGTGCCCTTGACCACGGCGATCTCGGTCTTGCTCAGCCCAACATCGTGCATGTACGGCCCGACCAGGCTCGAGGCCATGCTGTCGCCGAGCTTGTAGCCGACGATCAGCAGCATGAATCCGAGAAAGCCCGGCGTGCGCAGGCGCTGCGCCCAGGCTAGCACCAGCTGTCGCGTCGATAGGCTGGGCGAGTGCATCGGCGCCGGCTCGCGCAGGAACAGCACCGGCAGACAGGTCAGCGCCAGCAACGTCGCCATGCCCAGAAACATCACCGACCAACCGGAAACCGAGAACAGCCACAGCAGGAAGCCCCCGCCCAGAATCATGCCGATGCGATACGCCCCGACTTGCACACCATTGCCCAGGCCGCGTTCAGCGGGCGACAGCAGGCGCACGGCCAGGCCGTCGGTGGCAATGTCCTGGGTCGCGGCCAGGACGTTGAACAGCAACAGCGCCGCGAAGATCGGCAGCAGGCTCGAGTCCAGATCCAGGAAGGTCAGCGCGATGGCGCCGGCGATCGTCAGGGTCTGCATGCCCAGAATCCAGCTGCGACGCGAGCCGCGATGATCCACCAGCGGCGCCCACAGAAACTTCAAACCCCAGGGCAGGAACAGCAGGCTGACCGCGCCGATGGCGGCGAGCGACAACCCACGCTCGCGCAGCAATACCGGCAGCGCCTGGGTAAAGAATCCGAACGGCAGGCCCTGCGCCAGATACAGGCTGGCCAGCAAGCCCAGCTTGGTGCCCTGCCTCATTCGGCGTCGGGCTTGTGGTCCGGCGAGCGGGACAGGCCTGCGGTGATCAGGAAGCGCATGGCCTCTTCCATGCCCATGTCCAGCGGTGTCAGGTACGTGCGCGGTAGCAGCGCGGTGTAGCCGCCGATCTGGTAACTCATCGGCATGTAGACCGCGACGCACTCATCGCCAGAATCCGGACCCAGTCCCAGCACATCCAGGTCTTCGAGCGTGACGAAGCCAAGCATGCGAATCGGTACATTCGGAATCTGCACCAGCACCACCTGACCAAAGCGCCTGGCACCACTACCGGCACGCGAGAAAAATCCGGTCAGATCCTTGACCGCGCTGTACACGGTCTTGATCAGCGGGATGCGTTCCAGCTGGTCTTCCACCCACTTGATCACTTCCCGAAAGAAAATCGCCTGCATCAGCAGGCCGACGATGAAAATCAGCACCAGCGATACCACCAGGCCCATCCCCGGGAGATAGGCATCGCCCGGCAGCAGCACCTTAATGAAGGCGCCGAGCACCGTCTCGGCAATGCCGATCAGCCACATCACGATGGCCAGGGTCACCATGATCGGCAGCAGCACGAACAGACCGGTCAGAAACGTGCGCGTCAACCGACGCCAGTCCAGGAAATGAGTGAGCGGTGGGAACTTGGCTTTCATCGTCTGTGGTTTATCGAAGTTCTGATGCATCGGCCCAGCAGGCGTGCGTGCCGCTGGGTATGCGTAGCGGCAGCCGTACCCGCGCGATCGGCCCGACGCGCAGATTCTGCGCGGCGTAGATGCGGCACTCGGAGCGCGCGTGATTCATGTCGGTGACAAAGCTGAGCAGCCAACCGTCATCTTCGGACCGCGCAGCCTCACGCGGGATGAACGGGGTTTCGCTGCCGAACACGCCGGGCTCGAATTCAACGAACTCGCGCGTTCCAGTGTCCAGATCATGCTTGATCAGGCCATTGAACAGGAACCAGCCAGGTTCGCCGCGCATGCTGTAGACGTAGCGTTGCCGCTGGTTGTGCAGACGCGGATTGATACTGCCGAACTCGCAGATGGTCGGGTCCAGCGCTTCTTCTTGGGTGGCGCCGGTATCCAGATTGAAACGCCAGCGCCAGAGTTGCGGGCGCATCGAGTCCAGATCCAGGTAGGCCATCATCTGCGCATAAGGACGCGGCGCATCGCGCAGCGGCGCCGGCATCGGACAGCCCTGTCGATAGCCTTCCAGAATCACCTCGTGTCCCGCCTCATAGGCGTTGACGAAGTGCAGCACGTAGGTGGGCGCGGCTTCGAACCAGCGGATCTCGCCGGGCTGACCGAGCCGCGGCACCAGCGCGAAGCGCGAGGGCAGATCGTGCATGCGCGCGGCGAAGATATTGCGCTCCAGCAGGGATGCATCCCAGAACAGCGGGAAGTCATTGAGGATGTAGAAGCGCGGTGTGAACTGCATGGCATGCGGCAGGCGCGGACCCGGCAAGGGCACCTCGCGCTCGTGGCGGATCTCGCCGGCAGCAGAGGTCGCACCGCAGCGCAGGTAGGGCGCAGTGCGTGAATAACTGAACCACAGCAGGTCGCCGCTGACCGCATCGGGCAGGGCATGGGCCGAAACGCCCGCGTGCGGGAACTGTCCGCCCCAGCCGACGACACCGTGTTGTTCCAGACTCACCGGGTCAGAGGCGTACAGCTCGCCGCACTGGTAGAAGCTGGTCAGCGCGCGGCCGCCGTGTACGCAGACATCAGTGCTGGACGAATCCTTCAGCGAGCCCTGCGCGCCCCAACCGGGGCGCTCGGATTTCGGCGGCACTTCGGCAATGCCCGACCACAGCGAGCGACCCACATCCTGCTCGGTGACAAAACCACGCGTGCGGATGAAGCGATTGCGGAACGCGGCGCGGCCGTTGTGAAAGCGCATAGCGCACAACATTCCGTCGCCATCGAACGGGTGGTACTTGCCCAGCGCCTGATGCACCGGGTTCTCGGTATTGCGCAGATACACGCCGTCCAGATCGCGCGGAATTTCGCCGATCACCGCGCAGTCGTCGTCTTCCCATTCCTCGAACACCGGCGCCCAGGCGCCGTTGAGGTAGGGATGGTCGCTGGGTTGTAGCGTGGAACGGACGCGGTTGAGCAGGCGGGTGCTCACGGATGCGCTCCGCGTCGCTGCGATCGAATCGGGCTCGGCTGTTGCATGGGCAGACTCCGCGCGTGATGCGCAGATTCTACGCTGCCGTTATGACACGCCCGCGGGATCGCATATAGGGCGGGCCGTGCCCGCCGTGAGGCCTCGTTTCATTTCCCGCTACGGCAGCCACAGGCCGCCAGCGAGATTTTCGACCGCGATGGCGATTTCAGATGCGTTCTTCGATACCGAAGCTGGCGAAATTCTTCTTCTTGAAATTGTCGCGGAACATGTCGCGCAGCTGGGTGGCGGTGGCGTCGTAGGCGGTCTTGTCTTCCCAGGTCTCGCGCGGGTTGAGCACCTTGGTGTCTTCAAGGCCGGGGCAGGACTTGGGAATGGTGAGATTCAGAATCGGCAGCTTCTCGGTTTCGACGTTATCCAGCTTGCCGTCGAGCGCGGCGTTGAGCAGGGCACGCGTCACCTTGATGCTCATGCGCTTGCCGGTGCCGTAGGGACCGCCGCTCCAGCCGGTGTTGAGCAGAATGCAGCGCGCCTGATGCTTCTGCATTTTCTCGCCTAGCAGCTTGGCGTAGACATTGGGCTTCTGCGCCATGAACGGGCCGCCGAAGCAGGCGCTGAACGTGGGTTGCGGTTCGGTCACACCGACTTCCGTGCCGGCAACACGCGCGGTGAAGCCGGAGACGAAGTGATACATCACGTCCTTGGCGTCGAGGATCGACACCGGCGGCAGCACGCCGAAGGCATCGGCGGTGAGCAGGACGATGGTCTGCGGATGCGGGCCCTGGGCGTCGGGCATGACATTGGGCACCACCTCCAGCGGATAGCTGAAGCGCGTGTTCTCGGCGATGGAGCCGTCGTTCAGATCGAGTTCGTCCGGATGGCATTCCTCCATCCTCATTCCCGGCAGCGGTGGCACGTTCTCGATGATGGTGCCGGGCTTGCTCAGCGCCGCGGCGATGACGGGCTCGGCTTCCTTGTCCAGGTTGATCAGCTTGGCGTAGCAACCGTCTTCGAGATTGCACAGGCCGTTGTCCGACCAGATGGTCTCGTCGTCGCCGATCAGGCGGCGCGAGGCGTCGGCCGACAGCGTGGTCTTGCCGGTACCGGACAGGCCGAACAGGATGGCGGCATCGTTGCTTATGCCGACATTGGCCGAGCAGTGCATGGACAGACGGCCCTGCTTGGGCAGCAGGTAGTTGCCGACGGTGAAGATGGTCTTCTTGTTGACGCCACAGTAGTCGGCGCGGCCGGCCACCAGACAGATCTGGTTCTTGGCGTCGATGATCACTGCGGCTTCGGCGCGGGTGCCGTCACGCTCGGGCACGCAGACGAAGCTGGGCACATTGAGCATGGTCCAGCGGCGCGCGTCCACATCTTTCACGCCGGGCAGGTTCTTCGGAAACATGTTGTCGCAGAAGAAGGCGTGCGTGGCGTATTCGCCAACGAAGCGGTAGGGCACGGCGAACGCAGGATCAGAACCCATGAACAGGTCCTTGACGTACAAGCTGCCCTTCTTGGCGTTGAGGTGCTGGATCACCCGCTGCAGCAGGCCCTCGTATTGGTTCGGTTCCAGCGGTGACAGGTCGGCCTTGAACCAGATCTCGTCCGCCACCTGCGGCCATTTCACCGCGTAGGTGTCCTTGGTGCGGCGGCCGGTGCAGTCCGGATCGGTGTAATAGACCAGCGGACCCTTGACCCCGAGCTTGGTCGGAAACGCCTTCTGGGCGTCGGAGGGTCCATCACGACGGACCCGTCCGCGGTCGTTGGCGATGGCCTCGTGGAACAGCTCTTCCTTGCTCAGGTTGTACTTGTAACTAACGGTTTTGAGCCCGAAAAGCTGTTCGAGGTCGGCCGAGAAGGTCATGTAGTGCGGTCCTATATGAAGGAAGGCAGGACGCCAGGGGGTCGCAAGGATAGTTGTCGGCCACTCCCCCGGGCAAGCCAAGCGCCGGTCCACAGCGCCGCCATACGACCGGATGCGCCGCCGCAGGGGCGGCAGCGCCGTATCTCAGGCGCCGACCGCCTCGTCCTCGGCCGGCAGCTTGAAGCCCGCCACTGATTCACGCAGCTTGGACGACAGCGCGTTGAGTTCTTCGACCGCGCTGGCAGTCATCTGCGCCGACTCGGCGTTCTGCAGGGCCGATTCACGCACCGCCTGCACCTGGCTGGCAATGCGCGTGGCCTGCGCCGCTTCGGAGCGCGCTTCGCCGGAGATGTCCTGGATCAGGCGCGCCAGATCGGTGGACGTGGCCTCGATGCGGGTCAGGGCCTGGCCGGCCTCTTCGGCACTGCGGGCGCCGGAGATGACGTTGGTGGTTGAGCGCTCCATCGACACGATGGCCTCGTTGGTGTCGGCCTGAATGGTCTTGACCAGGGTTTCGATCTGGCGCGTGGCGGCGGCGGCGCGTTCGGCCAGGCGCTGCACTTCGTCGGCCACCACCGCGAAACCACGACCCGATTCGCCGGCCATGGCGGCCTGGATCGAGGCGTTGAGCGCCAGGGTGTTGGTCTGCTCGGCGATGTCGTTGATGAACTCGATGATGTTGCCGATTTCCTGCGAGGACTCTCCCAGGCGCTTGATGCGCTTGGCGGTGTCCTGAATCTGTTCGCGCAGCGCCGACATGCCCTGAATGGTGCGCCCCACCGTGGACGCGCCGTTATGCGCCACGTCCACCGAATTGCCGGCCTGGCGCGCGAGCTGTTCGGCGCGCGCGGCCACCGTGGTCAGCGAGTCCGAGCTTTGCGTGATCTGGCCGGCGATCTTGACCACTTCCTGCGCCTGGGTGCTGGAGGAAGATTCCATCGCCGCGGCGACGCTCTGCGTGGACGTGGCGGCGTTACCGAGTTCCGACGCGGTCTGGTTGATGGTGCCCACCAGGGTGCGCAGGGTTTCCACTGTGGAGTTCACAGAGTCGGCGATGGCGCCGGTGAAGTCGGCGGTGACATTGGCGCGCACGGTCAGATCACCGTCGGCCAGGGTGCTGATCTCGTCAAGCAGTGACAGGATCGCTGCCTGCTGGCGCTGATCGTTTTCCTCGGCGCGGCGGACGCGGCGGCGCACCGAGATGATGTTGACCAGCACGTACAGCAACAGCGCGACGACCGCGGCGCCCAGCGCCGGAAGAATTACCAAGCGCGCCACGCTGCCGCTGCCGGCCAGTGGCGTCAGTGCGTCTTCCAGCGAGATCGCGGTGGAAAACAGATTGCGACCGTCGCCCGGCAAGACGCCGGCGGCGGACTGCATCTCGCCCAGCGCCGGGCCGATTTCACCGGCGACCTTGCCGGTGGCGGCAATCTGATCGACCACCGCCGAGTTTTCGCGCAAGAAGCTGCCGACCGGACCATCGCCCAGAAACGACTCATGCGTCGCAGCAACGTCCGCAGCCTCGCTGCTGATCTTGGCGGCGATCTTGTCGGCGTCGCGACCATCGCCCAGCAGCTGCCTGGCCAGGGTTCGCAGGCGTTCCGCTCGCGCCATCTGCTCGGAAGCCGGTACCAGCTTGTCGATGCTGGCGCCGCCGCTGACCAGACGCTGGCTCACCTCCCGATACAGTTCGAACAGCTTGGCGCCGTTGTCATCGAGCTCGCGAATCACGGTGCCGGCCTGACTCACGGCCGGCTCGGATTTGATCAAGGCCTCCAGCGAAGTCTTCATGGTGGCCCAGGCCTGTTCGACCGAACCGACCTCGGAGCGCACCGCGCCCGGCATGGCATCAATTCCGATATCGGCGTCGCCCTCGCGCAGGATGCGCATGGAGTCGTCGAAATTTTCGTTCTGGCCGGTCAGGTCGGCGAATTCGGGCGCCAGGCCGCGGGCCACGTCTTCAGCAATGCGGTTGACCGAGACCGAATCGGTCTGCAGCTGACGCGCCATGGTGATCCAGGCGTCATGGCGGGTCGCCAGGGTCTCGTTGTAGTACAGCCCGCCGCCGCCCACCAAGATGCCGACCACGGCAACGAACAGCAACAACAGGTCAAAGCGGAATCCACTGGTGCCTTGCGCCATCATGCCCCCACATAATTTTTTTGACTCTAGCGGTTAGCGGTCAACGCCGCCGAGCAGGTTGCGAATCCTGCTAAGCAGATCCACGTCCTTCACCGGTTTCACCAGGTATTCACGCGCGCCCTGACGCAGGGCCCACACCCGGTCCGTTTCCTGATTCTTGGTGCTGCACACGATGATCGGAATGTGCGCCGTGGCCGGATCACGCGTCAGGGTACGCGTGGCCTGAAAGCCGTTGACGCCGGGCATCACCACGTCCATCACCACGCAGTCCGGCTTTTCGGCCTTGGCACGGGTCAGCGCCTCTGCACCACCGTTGACCTCGATCACGGTATGACCCGCACGCTGCAGGATATTGCGCAGATTCAGGATATCCGACGGTGAATCATCGACGATCATTATGCGTGCCATGGTGCGACTCCGATCTCCCAGCTCTTGATCCTGCGCCCCCCCCGCAGGCCGTCGGACTATACACGGCTCGAACACCGATTCAGTTCGCTCAGGTCGCGCGGTAAACCACGTTTCCAGCATGCAGGGTCAGTCTGACGCGGCCGGGCAATTCGCTGCCGATGAAAGGCGAATTGCGACCGGCGCTGCGCAGCGCATCGCGCTGCAGGACGTAGCGCGTGCTGGGATCGAATAGCACGAGCTGTGCCGTCTGACCTTGTTGAATGGCGGGTGCTGCCAGGCCAAGCACACGCGCGGGCCCCAGGCTCAGGCGCTGCGCCAGCTGCAATGGATCAAGCAGTTTCTCGTGCACCAGCTGCAGGCTCAGCGGCAGCAGGGTTTCGAGCGCAGAGATGCCGGGTTCGGTGAGCGGGAAGGGATTGATCTTGGCGTCGGCCTCGTGCGGCTGATGATCCGAGCAGATCGCACAGATCACGCCGCTGCGCACGCCCTGACGTAGGGCATCGCGATCTTCCACGGAGCGCAAAGGCGGTAAGACGTGACACATGGCCTTGAAGCCGATCACGTCCTCGGCGGTCAAAAACAATTGATGCGCGGCGACGTCGGCGCTCACGCGCAAACCGTCCTTCTGCGCCGCGGCCACCATCTCGACACCGCGTGCGGTGGACAGGCGACCGAAGTGCACGGCCGCACCGGTGTCTTCCACCAGGGAAATCCAGAAGCGGATGGCTGAAACTTCCGCCGCCACCGGAATCGGTGACAGGCCCAGGCGCGTGGCCACTGGGCCTTCATGCGCGCAGCCACCGTTGGCCAGCGCTGGATTCTGCGCAAACACGTGCACGGTCAAACCCAGACCCTGCGCGTAGTCGAGCGCGCGACGACCGACTAGTGAATCGCGCAGCGGCAGCGCGGCATTGCTCACGCCGACGCAGCCGGCCTGCTTGAGTGCGCTCATCTCGGCCAGCGACTGGCCTTCCAGGTTCTGTGTCAGCGCGCCCAGCGGATACACGTCCAGCCCGCCGACTCTCGCGGCGATGCCGCGGATGCGATCCACCATCGCTGGCGTCGCGATGGGCGGAGAAGTGTCGGGTGGCAGCGTCACCGCGGTGATGCCGCTGGCCTGCGCTGCACGCGTCTCAGAGGCGAAGCTCGACTTGTGCGTTGCCCCCGGTTCGCGGAAACGCGCAGCCAGATCGACGATGCCTGGCATCAGCCACAGGCCCTTGGCGTCGATGACCTCATCAAAATTATCCGAAGGCTTGGCGCCGACAGATTCGATGCGGCCGTCGCGAATCGCCACCCAAGCTTCGCCGTCGAAGCCGGAGGCAGGGTCGAGGACACGCGCTCGTTCCACGAGCAGTGAGGGGTGAGGGGTAAGGGGTGAGGAGAGGCGGGTCATTTCCTCCACCTAAGGTGTGCTACCTGTTTTTCCTCACGCCTCACGCCTCACCCCTCAGGCCAAGAATCATGTCCATTACCGCCATGCGCACCGAGATGCCATTGCTGACCTGTTCGAGAATCAGCGAGCGCTCGGAGTAGGCCAGATCGCCTTCGATCTCCACGCCGCGATTGATCGGGCCGGGATGCATGATCACGCCGTCCGGCTTGATCAGGTTCAGGCGTGCGCGCGTCAGGCCGAAGTTGCGATGGAATTCGCCCAGGCTCGGCAGGAAGGCACCGAGCATGCGCTCCTTCTGCAAGCGCAGCAGGATCACCACGTCAACATTGGCGATGCCTTCTTCCAGCGAGTGAAACACGCGCGCGCCCATCTGCTCGATGCCGCTGGGCACCAGCGTGGGCGGCGCGACGACGCGAATGTCCTTGCAGCCAAGGATGCGCAGGCCATGAATATCCGAGCGTGCAACACGTGAATGCAGCACGTCGCCGACGATGGCCACGCTCAGGTGTTCCGGCGAGCCCTTGGCCTTGCGGATGGTGTAGAGGTCCAGCAGACCTTGAGTCGGATGCGCGTGGCGGCCATCACCGGCGTTGAGAATGGCCACGCCGGGTGCCGCGTGCTCGGCAAAGAAATGCGCCGCACCGCTGGCGTCGTGGCGGATCACGAACAAGTCGGCCTGCATCGCTTCCATGGTCTTGAGCGTGTCCAGCAGGGTTTCACCCTTGGACGTGCTGGAGGCCGAGACCTGCAGGTTGATCACATCCGCCGACAAACGCTTGGCCGCAACCTCAAAGGTCGAGCGCGTGCGCGTCGAGGCCTCGAAGAACAGATTGACGATGGTGCGGCCGCGCAGGTTGGGCAGCTTCTTGTCGGCGCCGATGCTGGCGTTGGCGAAATATTCCGCCCGATCCAGGATGGACGTGAGCAAATCGCGAGGCAGCTCGTCCATGGTCAGCAGATGGCGCAGGCGGCCGTGCTGATCGAGTTGGAGAGAAGGCGTCATGGCAGGGCAGGACTGTCGCGCGCTGACGTGTTCGCCGGCAAATGCGGCCTATGTGCAGCGGCCGATGGCCGCCGCGATGGGAAATGGAATCACGCTCGACGGCGGGCGCGGCCCGCCCCTACACCGCGCCGCGGTTCTGCATCGCCAGCCACTGTTCCAGAATCACGCGCGCCGCCTCTCCGTCACGATCACCCTTGCGCACGCGTCGCGTCATACGCCCCGACGCGCGCGCATCGCGCAGCGCATCGTCGGCCGCACGTGACGAGTAGCGCTCGTCAGCCAGATGTACCTTGACGCCACTGCGCTGCTCCAGATCCTCGGCGAATCGTCGGGCCAGCGTCGTGATCGCCTGCTCGCCGCCGTCCTCGTCCAGCGGCAGGCCGACCACCAGCTCGGTGGGTCGCCACTCCGTGATCAGTCGCAGCAACGCGGTCCAGTCGGGCGCGGCGTGGTGAGTCAGCGTGAGCAGGGGACTGGCGCTGCCGGTCAGCGGCTCACCCACGGCGACGCCAATGCGCTTGTGGCCGTAATCAAAAGCGAGAACCGGCACCCGCGCGCAGACCTGTGTCAGGCGTGGCCGGCGCCACTGCTGAGCTGCGTGACGTCCAGTCCGAGCAGACGCGTGGCGGATTGCCAGCGGCTACGTGCCGGTGTGTTGAACAAGACCTTGGCGTCCACCGGCGTGTTGAGCCAGGAATTGGCGAGGATCTCGTTTTCCAGCTGGCCCGCGCCCCAGCCGGCGTAGCCCAGCGTGATCAGGAATTCCTTGGGGCCGCGGCCTTCGCCGATGGCCGAGAGCACGTCGCGCGAGGTCGTGATGTACAGATCGTTGGCAATCGGCATGCAGGATTCCCAACCGCCGGGCGCCTTGTGCACCACAAAGCCGCGCTCGGGTTGCACCGGGCCGCCCCAGAACACGACGTGTTCATTGGCATCGGTGGACTCGTGCTTGACGCCCATCTGGTCGAGCATCGCGGTAAGGGTCAGATCGGTGGGCCGATTGATGACCAGGCCGATGGCGCCCTTGTCGTTGTGCTCACACAGCAGCGACACGGTATGACTGAAGTTGTCGTCCTCCAGGCCGGGCATAGCGACCAGGAACTGATTCTTCAGCGACGAGGCGTCGCCCTCGATGACCACGCTGACGCGAAGCGAGGCTTCGGCCTTGTCCTCATCTCCCTCGTGCGCCTGTAGCGCAAGCTTGCAACGGGCGAGTGTGGCGCCGGTGCGCTCACGAAGACGACGGACCGCTGCGATAGGAATGCGAGGCATACCGTCAGTATCCGACTGGCTCGGGCTGCAAGCAAGACAAGGAGAAATCGCCAGCGACCGCGTTCAGATTCGAGCGGAAATTCGCGCGGCGATTACATCCATCAGCCGACCGCCGATGTCGGTGCCGTAGGCCGCGTCGATCTCGCGCGCGCAGGTCGGGCTGGTCACATTGATCTCGGTGAGCTGGTCGCCAATCACGTCCAGCCCCACAAACAGTAGGCCGCGACGTTTCAGTTCCGGTCCTACCGCTTGCGCGATGCGCAGGTCGGATGCACTCAGTGGCTGCGGCCGACCACTGCCGCCAGCGGCGAGATTGCCGCGCGTCTCGCCGGCCATCGGCACGCGGGCTAGGCAATACGGAATGGCTTCGCCATCGACCATCAAGATGCGCTTGTCGCCATCCTGGATGGCGGGCAGATACTTCTGCGCCACGATCATGCGCCGACCGTTGTCGGTGAGCTGTTCGATCACCGCGCCCAGATTCAAACCATCGGCGCCGACACGGAAGATGCCGCTGCCGCCCATGCCGTCAACCGGCTTGTAGATCACGTCGCCGTGCTCGGCGTGAAACGCGCGCAGGGTTTGTGCATCGCGCGCAAACAAACTGGGTGGTGTCAGCTGCGGGAACCAGGCAGTGAACATTTTTTCGTTGCAGTCGCGCAGGCTCTGCGGCTTGTTCACGACCAGCGCGCCCGCGGCCTCTGCCCGTTCCAGCAGATACGTGCTGGCGATGTAGTCCATGTCGAAGGGCGGGTCCTTGCGCATCAAGATGGCGTCGAGCGTTCCCAGCGCCGTGATCTCGGTGTCGCCGCGCCAGTCAAACCAATGCTGCTTGTCGTCACGCACCTCCACAGCCCGCGTGCGGCCGAAGGCCACGCCGTCACGCAGGAACAGGTCGGACTGCTCCAGGTAATGCAGCGACCAGTTGCGCTTTTGCGCCGCCAGCATCAACGCCAGCGTGGTGTCCTTGTACGGCTTGATCGACCCGATGGGGTCCATGACCACGCCGAGTTTGAGCGGGCAATTCATGACGTAGCGGCTTTGCCCTGAGCGGCAAGGCCGGCAATCTCGCGCGCTGCCGCCACCATCGCCAAGCGCGCGACCACGCCATAGGCGTAGAACTGGTTCGGCTGGGCGTCCGGTGCCACCGACAGGTCCGGATGGTTGCAACAGCTGTCGAAGGGCAGCGGCTTGAAGCTCATGCCGGGCGCGTTGAGATTTTCCTGATTGCCGCGCTTTTCATTGACGCGATAGAAGCCGCCGACGACGAAGCGATCAATCATGTACACCACCGGCTCGGCGGTGTGATTGTCCGGCCCCCAGGTCTCGAAGGTGTAGACCCCCTCCTGGATGATGGCGCCGGTCACTTCGCGACCTTCCTTGGCGCTGCTCATGTGGGTGCGCGCCTTGCGGTTCATCTCGCGCACTTCATCGGCGCTCTTGACCGTCATCACGCCCATGCCATAGGTGCCGGCGTCGGCCTTGATGATGACGAAGGGTTCTTCGCTGATGCCGTACTCGGCGTATTTTTCGCGAATGTCTTCCAGCAGCAGTTGCACATTACTGACCAGACACTCCTCGCCCTCGCGCTTCATGAAGTTGATCTGGCCGCAATTCCGGAACAAGGGGTCGACCCACCAGGGATCAATGCCGGCCACCTTGGCAAATTCGCTGGCCACATCGCGGTAGTAGCCGAAATGCTGAGTCTTGAGTCGCGCGTGCCAGCCCGCGGCCAGGGGCGGCACGATGGTCTGGGTAATGCCGTCGAGGAGGGCCGGAATGCCGGCGGACAGATCATTGTTGAGCACCACGATGCAGGGCGAAAAATCACCGACGCGTACGCGATCACCGTCGCGGATCAGCGGTTCGAACAGTAGTTCGCGTCCCGATATCTCCAGCTTGATGGAGGTGGGCTCGCGAATTTCGGGAATCAAGGTGCCGATACGCACATGAAAGCCGGCTTCGCGAATCATCTCGAACAGCGTGGCGACGTTTTCCAGGTAGAACTTGTTGCGCGTGTGATTTTCCGGCACCAGCAACACGCCGGTGCAGGTGGGGCAGGCGCGCTCGACTGCCATCTGCACCGCCTGGATACACAGCGGTTCAAATTCCGGATTCAGATTATTGAAGCCGCCCGGAAACAGGTTGGTGTCGACGGGTGCCAGCTTGAAGCCGGCGTTGCGCAAGTCCACCGAGCAATAGAACGGCGGGCGCGTCTTGAGCAGCTGCTGACGGAACCAGGCCTCGATGTCGGCGCTGCGCGCAATCAATTGCTGTTCGAAGCGCAGCAGCGGTGAGGTGTTGGCGGTGGAGAGTTTGGGGATGGCACCGAGCATGGGCGTTGGAGGCGATGATTTCACTGAAGGTTAGCCCAGAGCCGAGGGCCACGTAGGCGTGTCGCCCTTGTTGTGTTAAATATCCGCGCACTACGGGGAGCAGTTCGCGGCGCGGGGCGCTACGAGTCCTGCATGAGGCGCACAGCGGGCGAGGGGAATCACCGTGTCGACAGCGGTTGCCGCAAAAATCATGGTCATCGACGACAGCCAGACCATACGGCGGACGGCGGAATCGCTGCTGGCCAAGGAAGGCTTCACCGTGGTGACCGCCCAGGACGGATTCGAGGCCCTGGCCAAGATTGCCGACCATCATCCCGACCTGGTGTTCATCGACATCATGATGCCGCGCCTGGATGGTTATCAGGCCTGCGCGCTGATCAAGTCCAATCCGCGCTACGCCTCCACGCCCGTCATCATGCTGTCGTCCAAGGACGGCATTTTTGACCGCGCGCGCGGCCGCATTGTCGGGTCCGACGAATACCTGACCAAGCCGTTCACGCGCGACGAGCTGCTCGGCGCGGTGCGCACGCATCTACGCAAATGAGTGCAAGCCTGCTTGAATTGAGCGCACAACCTTTCGATCTGCTGGTCGAGCTTGATCGGCGCCTGCGCTCGCTGCGCGCCGATCTTGCCGGTGGCGGCACCGAGGTCTGGCAGGGCCTGGCGTTTCGCAGCGGCAGCCGCTGGATGGTGGCGCCCAAGGCGGACGTCGGCGAGGTTATCCAGCCGCCGCGCGTTACGCGCGTGCCGCACGGACGGCCCTGGCTGACGGGCGTGGCCAATGTGCGCGGCAACCTGCTCACCTTGATCGATCTGGGTCGTCTGTTCGGCGAGCACAGCAGCGAGGGGGGGCGCACCACGCGCGCGCTGGTGCTGAAGTCCGACCAGGTCGCGGCCGGCTTACTGGTGGACGAAGTGGCCGGGTATCGCCAGTTCACCGCCCGTGAACAAACCCAGCCGCAGCTGCCGGCGGACGATCCGATTGCGCCCTATCTGCTGGGCGGATTTCTGCGCGAGGGTCGGACTTGGCAGGTGCTGAGCCTGCACAAGCTGGTGGCCTCGGAAACCTTGCGCCGTGCGGGCTGGTGACATGACCCAGACCGATACGCCGGTAGCCGGCCCCACGCACGGCGTCGCCGCTGGCTTGTACTGGGTGCGGGGCGAGCTGGAAGAAAATCTCAAGATTGCCGGCCAGCTGGTCGAGCAGCATTGCGAAGACCCGCTGGACCCGGGCGCGCTGAATCAGGCGCTGACCCATCTGCACGAGGTGCGCGGCGCCGCAGTGCTGATCCAGGCCTATGGCGTGGCTTTGCTGGCCGAAGAGATCAAGCAGACCGTGCAGGATTTGATCGCCGGTCGCGTCCACGAGATCGACCCGGCCTATGCGGCCGTGGTCAGCGCCTGCGTGCAGGCCACCGATTATCTGGACCTGTTGCTGCAGGGACAGCCCGACTGCGTGCTGGTGCTGCAGCCCATCATCAATGAGTTGCGCCTGTCGCGCGGCAAGAGCCTGCTGACCGAGGACGACTTGTTCGTCGCCCAGTTCCGCGTACTCGGCCTGGGTTTGGACTGGGACGCCAGCCGCGTGCTCGGCCCGGACGCGCAGTCCGAGGCCTTGCGTCTGACCTCCATGTTCTCCAGCGCGCTGCTCGCCTGGTTCAAGGAACAGGACAGCGCGCGGGCGCTGTCGCGCATCGGCCGCATTTGCGAACTGCTGGGCGAGGCCTCGCGCGAGCGGGCGCTGCATCAGTTGTGGCGTACGGCCGCGGCCTGCGTCGAGGCGCTGCTGTCCAAGACCCTGGACGAAACCCTGGAACTCAAGCGCCAGTTCGGACGCGCCGGCCAGTTGCTGAAGATTCTGGCGGAATCCGGCGAGGCGGTGGCGCTGCGGCAGATGAGCGATGTGTCGCTGCGCCTGCTGTTCTATGTCGGGCGTTCGCGCGGCACCGGCGCGCGCGTCATGACCCTGCGTCGCGATCTGCAGCTGGATACCTGGCTGCCCTCGGTCGACGCGGTGCAACTCAGCCGCGCGCGCCTGCGCGGCGCCAACACCGGCCTGCTCGGTCGCGTGGCCGAAGAACTGCGCGTAGAACTGGCCGAGGTGCGCGACGGCATCGACCTGGCGCTGCGATCCGGCGCCAGTCAGGAAGATTTCGAGAACACCGCGCAGCGCCTCAAGCGCGTGGCCGACACCCTGCTGGTGCTCGGCCTGTCGTCAGAAAGCCAGGCGCTGGCACAGCCAGTGGAGACCTTGCGCGAGGCCAGCGGGCAGGTCCAGGCGACGCCGCAGGCCTGGCTGGAATTTGCCACCGCCGTGTTGCAGGTCGATCAGTCGCTGGACGCGGCGCTCTACCGGCAATTGCGCGCCGTGGCGGTCGACGGCTCGGCGCCGCGCGCGCCCGTCGGCGATCTGCGCGACGGCACCGCCGCGGTGCTGCGCGAATCACTGATCAATGTTGCGCGCATCAAGACCTACATCGAGGCCTACATCAAGGCTGAGGATGTCTTGGGTCTGCCCGAGGCGGTGCGCCTGCTGGACGAAATCGCCGCCGGCTTCCGCATCCTGGACCTGGGCCGCGCCGAAGATCTGGTGCTGGACATGCAGCGCTTCCTACAGTCGCCCGAGTTCGCCTCGGTGCGCGCCAGCAACACCGCAGCCGGTCGCTTTGCCGACGCCATCGCGGCGGTGGAGTACTACCTGGAATTCCGGCGCGACGCCTCGCCTGGCGCCGAGCGTGTGCTGTCCCACCTCGAAACCCTGGTCGGGCGCCTGAGCGAAAAGCCCGAGCCAGAAGTGATCGCCGCAGTCGAGCCCGCACTCGAATTCGCAGCCGACCTGGCGCCGCCAGTGCAAGACGTGCCGCAGATCCAGCCCTTCGAGCTGGCCTTGCTGGATGGCGAAATCCCGGTGCCGCCACCCGTGCAGACACCGCCAGCGGTGGCCGATGAATGGATGCGGGCCGCGTCGACCCGCGATCTGACGCCTCAGGTCGTGCCGTCTGCCGAAACCCTGGTTCCTGCTGCGCCGCCGGTTGAAGCCGCTGCCTCGGAACCGGCGCAGCAGATTGAGACCGTGGATCCGGAAATCCGCGACGTCTTCATCGAAGAGGCCGACGAGGTCCTGCAGACCTTGCAGCAGAGCCTGCCGCGCTGGCTGCGCCAGACCGACGACCGCGACCTGCTCAACACCATCCGGCGTGGGTTTCACACGCTCAAGGGCAGCGGCCGCATGGTCCGCGCCGACGACATCGGCGAGTTTTCCTGGGCCATGGAAAACCTGCTCAACCGCGCGCTCGACCGCACGCTGGAGATCAGCACCCCGCTGGTCGATACGCTGCGCGACGCGGTCGGCCTGCTGCCGGCGCTGATCCAGTCATTCCGCGAACACAGCGCTCCACCGGCGCAGACCTATCCGCTGGCCGAGGTGGCGCGCCAGCTGGCGGCCGGCCTGGCGGCGTCCAGCGACAGCGCCGAACTGCTGGCGGTGTTCCGTGGCGACGCCATGGAACGCCTCAAAGTGGTGATGCGCTGGGTGGCGGAGCAGAACCGCGCGGTCGGCGGATACGCAGTGCCCGACGCGGTGCTGCGCGCGTTTCATACGCTACGCGGTGCGGCCCTGGCCATCGGCATCAGGCCCGTGGGCGAGGTTGCCGGCGGGCTCGAGGCGTATCTGGAAACCTTGCAGCGCGAGCATCAGCGCCTGTCCGACGCGGGACTGGATTTGGTCGGCGCGTGTTGCGCGGCGCTGGGTGAGTGGATCGAGCAATGGGGTCAGCCCGGAGCACCGACCGCCGACGCGCAGCTGCTGCTGGCGCGCATCGACGCCTTGCGCGCCGAGCAGGGCCAGAACAGCGCTGCCAATGTCACGGAACAGCAGCTGGTCGAAATTTTCTCTCTGGAGGCGCTGGATCTGATTCAGCGCTTCGAGTCCGATCTGCAGTCCTGGGAGCGCGCGCCGGATACCACCGGCCATGTGCGTGCGCTACGCGCGTACATGCACACGCTCAAGGGCGCAGCGGCCATGGCTACAGCCGGCAATCTGGCTGATCTGGCCGAGGCCCTGAATCAGCGTCTGGGTTCGCTGACCGAAGCAGTGGGGCCCAAGTCCGGATTCTTCGCCGACATGAAAGCGGTAGTCGCCGAGTTCTATCTGCAGCTCGACGCCTATCGTGAAGGACGGATCGGTGACGGCATCGCGTTCTGGCTGGCGCGTATCGCGGCGCTGGACGTCAACTCGGTCAAGAGCGAGGCCTCCAGGGTTGCCGCGCCTGATCGCGAGCTGCTGGAAATTTTCCTGCACGAAGGCGAGGAGCTGGTCGAAGAGATCGAGCGCCATGCCGTGGCCATCGTGTCGCGCCCGGACGACAGCCTTGCCGCCGGCGCCTGGCAGCGTGCCCTGCATACGCTCAAGGGCAGTGCGCGCGTGGCCGGCCTGCAAGGCATTGGCGATGTGGCGCATTGGCTGGAGACGGCGACCGAAGATGCACAGGCAGCCGGTCTGCTCGGTGGGCTGCGCTTCCGCACGCAGATGCGCGCGGCGCTGGATGGTCTGCACGAATCGCTGGACGAAGTACGTGTGGGCAGCAGCAGCGGTGCGTTCGAACGCGTCAAGGCGCGCTACGACGCTGCCAGCCTGATCATCGACGAGCCGCCGATGGCGGCCGAGCTGGAGATTCCGGCAGCGGCCACCCAGCCGGATGTCGAGCTGGAAGAATTCTTCGACCCGGCCGACGCCGAACTGGTCGACATCTTTGCGCCCGAGGCCAAGGAACTGATTGAGAGTCTGCTGCAGGCGCTGAACCAGTGGCGACAGGCGCCGCACCGGATCGAATTTGCCCGCGAGATCCAGCGCGACCTGCATACCTTCAAGGGCGGTGCGCGTCTGGCTGGGCTGCGCAGCCTGGGTGATGCGGCGCACCGGCTCGAAAGCGAGGTGCTGGAGCTGGAGCATCAAGGCGTTGATGCGCAGGCTTTGCAGCGCGTGGAAGAAAGCCTGAGCCAGTTGCAGCAGCAGCTAGAGCCTGATCTGCAGGTGCTGGCCGTCGCTGAAGTGACGGCGGTCGACGACGCAGTAGCGGACACCGACGCGGTCGCGGCCCGCGTCAGCGATGCGGTCTGGGATTCGCAGCTGTTCTGGACCCCAGACGGTACGGCAGAGGTCGGTGCCGAGGTGCGGCGCGAAGCGGTGCGCGTGCCGGTGGATAGGCTCGACACGATGCTCAATCAGGCCGGCGAGATTTCCATTTATCGCTCACGTCTGGAAGAAAACCACGCCACCCTCAGCACCTCGCTGTCGGAAATGGCGCAGACCATCACGCGCGTGCGCGAACAGCTGCGCCTGATGGATATCGAGACCGAGGCGCAGATCGCCGCGCGCGGAGTCTCGCGCAATGACGACGACCAGCAGCCCTACGAGTCGGAGTTCGATGCGCTGGAGATGGACCGCTATTCGCGCATGCAGGAGTTGTCGCGCGCGCTGGCCGAATCCCTGAGCGATCTGACTTCGCTGCACGCCTCGCTGGATACGGCCGGTTCCGAGGCCGAGGTCTTGCTGCAGCAGCAGCAGCGCATCAGCACCGAAGTGCAGCAGGGCTTGATGGGCACCTTGATGGTGCCGTTCTCGCGTCAGGTGCAGCGCCTGGCGCGCGTGGTGCGGCAGACCGCCGAACAGAACGGCAAGCAGGCGCGGGTCGAATTCAGCGGCGCCGAGAGCGAGCTGGACCGCAATGTGCTGGAGCGCATGACCGCGCCGCTGGAGCACCTGCTACGCAACGCCGTGGTGCATGGTGTTGAAAGCCCGGCCGAGCGTGTCGGCGCTGGCAAGCCGATCGAAGGTGTGATCCGCGTGGGCCTGCGTCGTGAAGGCTCGCAGCTGGTGATCGAGGTGCAGGACGATGGCCGCGGTCTGGATCTGACCGCCATCCGCGTGCAGGCGGTGCGACGTGGCCTGATGCGCGCCGATGCCGTGGTCAGCGACGACGACCTCGCGCGCTTCGTTTTCGAGCCCGGGTTCTCGACCGCCGGCACGCTGACCCAGGATGCCGGTCGCGGCATCGGCACTGATGTGGTCGCGGCCGAGGCCAAGCAGCTTGGCGGTACCGTCGATGTGCTCAGCGAAACCGGCCGCGGCACGCGCTTCCGCATCCGTCTGCCGCTGATGCTGACGGTGTCGCAGGCCCTGGTGGTGCAGGTGGGCGAAGAACTGTTCGCGGTGCCGCTATCGGCGGTGGAAGGCATTGCGCGTGCCTCGCGCGAAAGCCTCACCGACATGCTGCAGCCGGGTGGCCCTGCGCTGGAGTACGGCGGTGAGCAGTACGAAGTCTCGCGCCTGGGCGATCTGGTAGGGATTCCGACCCCCGCGCGCCTGGAAGCGCGCAGCCTGCCGGCCATCCTGATGCGCCTGAGCGATGGTCTGGGCGGCGGGCGTCGCGTCGCGGTGGTGGCCGAGCGTCTCATCGGCAATCGCGAAATCGTGACCAAGGCCGCAGGCCCGATTCTCGGCTCGGTCGCCGGGATTTCCGGCGCCACCATCCTGGCCGACGGCCGCGTGATGCTGATCGTCGACGTGCCGGCGCTGATCCAGGAAGCCACGCGCCGCCGTCTGAGCAGCGACGCCGCCGCCGCGCCGATGCTGGCCGAGGACTCACGCCGCCTGATCATGGTGGTGGACGACTCCATCACCATCCGCCGCGTCACCGAACGCCTGCTCAGCCGCAAGGGTTTCCGCGTGGTCACCGCCAAGGACGGTCTGGACGCCATGGCGTCCTTGCAGACCGAGGTGCCGGACGCGGTGCTGCTGGATATCGAGATGCCGCGCGCCGACGGCTTCGAGGTCGCCGCCTTCATCCGCAACACGCCGCGCACCGCCAACCTGCCGATCATCATGATCACCTCGCGCTCCGGCGATAAGCATCGCGAACACGCGCGGCAGCTCGGCGTGGACCGCTACATGATCAAGCCCTATCAGGAAGACCAGCTGATGTTCGAGCTGCACGCCCTGCTGGACGCGGCGACCACCCACGCGGCCTGATTCCGAACCCACTCCTGCCATGGCCGACACGCTCTACGCGATCCTGATCCAGATCACCGGGCAGATGCTGCTATTGCCCAACGCCGCGGTGGCGGAGGTCACGGCACTGGATCGCTTCGAACCTGCAGAAGAAGGTAGCCCGGACTGGCTCGCCGGCTGGCACGCCACGGCCGAGCGCCGCGTGCCGGTGCTCAACTTTGAAGCGCTGTCCGGCAAGGCCAAACCCGGCACCAGCCGCCGCGGCCGTGTGGTGATCGTCAACCCGGTCGGTCCGCGTGTCGGCGCCGGCGGCTACGGCCTGCTCGCGCAAGGCCATCCGCACATGGTGTCCGTCGCCCGCGGCGCGATCGAGGCGGTGGCCTTGCACGAGGGTGACGAACAGGCGCCGGTGCTGTCGCGCGTGCGCATGGCCGGACAGGAAGCGCTGATTCCGGACCTGGAACGCATCGAGACACGGCTCGCCGGGCTGGCCTAGCGCAGATTTACGGTTCGCAAACCGGCGGGCCCTTCGACGTCAGGCCCTGTGCGGCCTACAATTTGCGCCCCCCGACGTTCGCTTCAGGATTGGCCATGACCTTTGTCGTCACCGAGAACTGCATCAAGTGCAAGTACACCGACTGTGTTGAGGTCTGCCCGGTCGACTGCTTTCACGAGGGGCCGAACTATCTGGTGATCGACCCCGAAGAGTGCATCGACTGCACCCTGTGCGAACCCGAGTGCCCCGCCAATGCCATCGTCGCCGAGGACGATCTCAAGGCCGAAGATGCGCATTTCAAGGCCTTGAACGCCGAGCTGACCAAGATCTGGCCGGTCATCACTGAGCGCAAGGACCCGCCCGAGGGTGCCAAGGACTGGGATGGCAAGCCGGGCAAGCTGGCTCTTCTGGAACGCTAAACCCGCGTCGATCACGCCGCCGTCGGCCGCACCGTGAACGGCGCGCGGCTGATCCTGACGGCAACGGATCGCCTCGCGCGCGAGCTGCGCGAGCAGGCCAATCTGCAGGATTCGCGCAGCGGCGCAGCGGTATGGGAAGCGCCGCGCATCACCAGCCTGTCGCGCTGGATCATCGATACCTGGACCGCCGGCTGGCCTGAGGCGCAGTTGCTCAGCGCCGCGCAGGAACTGGTGCTGTGGCAGGACGCGGTGGAACGCGACGAGGCCGGTCGCTCGCTGCTGGCGCCGCTGGCCGCCGCGCGCGAGGCGCGTCGAGCCGATCAATTGTTGCGACGCTATCGGATCGACGCCCAGACCCTGCCGGCCTGGCAGGACGAGCATCACGCGTTTCGCCGTTGGCGTGCACAGGTGCAGGCGCGTCTGCGGCAAAACCAGTGGCTGACGCCTGGCGACATCGCCGGCGAGGTGGTGCGCACGCTGCAGCAGGCGCGCGTGGTGCCGCCGGAGCACATTGAACTGGTCGGCTTTGTCGAGCCGCCCGTGCCGTCCGAACAGGCGCTGCTCGACGCCCTCAGCGCGCGCGGCACACAGATCGAAACCGCCGAGCCACCTCCGCTCAACTCGCGCGTCGAGCAGATGCTGTTCGACGACGACGACGCCTTGTTCCGTTTCGTTGCGCAGGACATCCGCGAACGGCTACGCGCGTTCGCCGATCACCAGCGCGCACCGCCGCGCATCGTCATCGCGCTACCCGATGCCGACGCGCGCCGCGAAAAGCTCGACGCTGTGCTGCGCGATCTGCTGGCGCCCTGGGCCGCCCGTGGTGAAGGACCGCTGCCCTGGCGCTGGGAACGCGGGCGTCGCCTGTCCGAACAACCGCAGGTGGAAACCTTGCTGGCCATCCTGCAGCTGCACGCGGCCGACAATGCGCCGGCCCTGATCAGCCGCGTGCTGCTGTCGGCGGCCTTGTGGACGCCCGAAGAACTGGCGCACAGCGCGCGCGCCGATTACCTGCTGCGAGAAGCCGCAATTCCACGCATTGCCTTGTCACGCGTGATCGAGGTCTTGCCCGCGGCGCTGGCACCTCGCGTGGCCGAGCTGATGGCTGTGCTCAAGCAGGCGCCGTCACGTGCCCTGCCCAGCGCCTGGGCCGAGCAGTTTCGTCTGCGTCTGGACGCGCTCGGTTGGCCCGGCAGCGAGGCGCTGGATTCGCAGGCCTACCAGGCGGTGCGCGCCGCGCGCGCTGTGCTCGATCGACTCGGCACCCTGGACACCCAGCTCGAAAGCGTGCCGCAGGTCACCGCGCGCGAATGGCTGTCGGAACTGGCGCGCGGCACCTTCTTTGCGCCGCGTGTCGAACACGCACAACCGGTACTGATCACCAGCTTGGACGAGGCCTGCGCGCTGCGCTGTGAGCGTCTGTACGTGCTCGATGTCAGCGCCGCGCGTATGCCGCTGGCCGCGCGCCCCACGCCGTTTGTGCCGCTGGACGCACAGCGCGCCGCCGGCATCGCTGAAGCGCTGCCCGAGCAGTGGCTGGCGCGCGCGCAGCGCCAGGCTCAGCACCTGATGAACACTTACGCCGACGAGGTGCTGGTCGGCGTCGCGCGGGTGGACGAACGCGGCGCCGAGCTGGAGCCCTCGGCGCTGTTCGGCGCCAGCGGCCGGTGGCAGCAACGCGCGCCGCAGGCGCACATCAGCGCTGTCGAGACCTTTCTCCACCAGGCACCCGAACGCCTGATGCATCCGCAGGCGGATGTCGTGCCGCCGGTAGATGCCGCCGAACAGTCCGGCCTGCACGCCGACAGCGCGCTGTTCAAGGCCTGGTTTGAATCTCCGTTCTTCGCGCTGTGTCGCTATCGCCTGGGTATACGCGAACTGCCAGAGCCGGCGCGCGGACTCGACGCGCGCGTTCAGGGCACCCTGGTTCACAGCGTGCTCGAAGTGTTCTGGAACCAGGTGCGCGACAGCGTCGCCTTGGCGCGGATGGATGTATCGGCGCTGCGCGCGCGGGTCGAGCAGATCCTGGACGCGCAGCTGCCGCAGCTGTTGCCAACGAATGCCTTTGGCGCTGCCACCGTGCAGCTGGAACGCGCGCGCGCGGCAGACGTGATCGTGCAGTGGCTGCTGCACGAGCAGCGACGTGTCGATGCCTTTCGCGTCATGTCCACCGAGACGCGCGCCGAACCGATGGTTGCCGGCTTGCAGCTGCGTCTGCGGCTGGATCGCGTGGATCAGGTTGCGTCGCCCTACGGCGAGCGTTGGCTGGTGATGGACTACAAGACCGGTCGGGAGGCCGATACCCGCGGTTGGAAGTCCGAGCGCCTGCTGCAACCGCAGCTGCCGCTCTACGCCAGTCACGCGGTCGCGCTGGCCGCGGATATCCCCGCCGTGCATGGCATCTGCTTTGCACACGTCAAGGACGGTCATCCTGCGTTGGTCGCGCAGACCGCGTGGCGCAAGAAGCTGATCGAGACCAGCGCAAGCGAGATGTCCCAGGAATGGGAACAGCGTCTGGTCGAGTGGCGTGCCGCCATTGAACGTGCGGCAGGCGGATTCCTGGCGGGCGAGGCCTGGGTCGATGCACGCGTCACCGAGCGTTCGACCTACGCTGATCTGCTCGCGCTCACGGCCAAGACGCCGGACGAGGACGTGGAATGAACGCGCCGCTGGCCGACGCCGCGCAGCGCGAGGCCGCGCTCGATCTTGCGCAGCACGCGCTGGTGATGGCGCCGGCCGGTTCGGGCAAGACCAATCTGCTGGTGCATCGCATCCTGCGCGCGCTGGCCGTGGTCGATGCGCCCGAGCAGATCGTGGCCATTACCTTCACCAACAAGGCCGCCGCTGAGATCCGCGAGCGCGTGCTCAAAGCGCTGCGTCTGGCGCAGGGCGCGGCGCCCGTGTCGGCGCACGAGCAGGCCTTGCACGCGAGCGCCTGCGCGGCGCTGGCGCGCGACGCCGCCATGAACTGGAACCTGCTGATGCAGCCGGGCCGGCTCAATGCCCTGACCATCGACGCGTTCTGCGCGCAGATCGCGGCGCAGCTGCCGCTACTGTCGGGGCTCGGCGGCGGGATTCGGGTGGCCGAGGACGCGCGCAGCCTGTATCTGGATGCGATCACGCGCTTGTTCGAGGAACTCGAAGAGCCCGGGCTGCCCGCTGCAGACCGCGCGGCGCTGACGCGCGTGCTGCGCTTGTACGGCAATCGCCTTGATCGTCTGATCACGCCCCTGTCGTCCTTGCTGATGAATCGCGAGCAATGGCTGCGCGCGGGATTTTTTGTCGATGACATACAGATGGTCCAGCAGGACGCGCAGGCGCTGGCCACACTCAACGCCAGTCTGGCGCAGGATTTTGAATCCAGTCTTGCGGCGCAGGATCGTGAGGAACTGATCGCGATCCTGCATCAGGGCGCGGCGCAGTCCGAGATGCTGGCCTGGGCCGCGTCGCTGCAAACCTGGCCAGCGGCGCAGAGCGCGAACCTGCCGCAGCTGCGGGTGCTCGCCAGGTTGCTGCTCACCGCAGACGGCGATCTGCGCAAGTCCGGCGGCATCAACAAGAACAGCGGCTTTCTGCCCAAGCAGCCCTACACCCTGCAGTTCAAGGCCTGGCTGGACGCGCAGCAGGACAACGAGGCGCTGGCACTGGCCGCGTGCGCCGTGCGCGATGCGCCGGCCGCCGAACTGGATTCGGAGCTGCGCGATTTGCGCGCGGCTTGGCTGCGCGTGCTGCGGCGATTGGCCGCGCACCTGCTGACCCGCTTCGCCGAAGCGCAGCAGACCGACTTTGGACAGCTCTCGCTATCGGCGCTGCAGGCCTTGCGCGACAACGCCGGGTATAGCGATGCGCTGCTCGCATCTGATCGCCGCATTCGCCATCTGCTGGTGGACGAGATGCAGGACACCAGTGAAATCCAGTTGCAGCTGCTTGAAGCGCTGACCCGCGAGTGGACCGCCGGCGATGGCCGCTCGCTGTTTCTGGTCGGTGATCCGCAGCAGTCGATCTATGCGTTTCGCAAGGCCGAGGTGCGGCTGTTTCTGCAGCTCTGGGATACGCAGCGACTCGGTACGCTGCCGCTGAGGCGCCTGAGCTTGTCGGCCAATTTTCGTAGTCAGCCGGCGGTGGTCGACTGGTTCAACCACGCGTTCCAGACCATCTTCCCGGCGCGCAACGATGCGCTGCGCGGCGCGGTGATGTTTGCCGCGAGCGAGGCCCGAGTCGCGGCGCAAGATGATGCCGGCGTCTGCGTGCGCGCCTGCGCTGGAGAACTCGCAGAAGCAGAAGCGGTGGCGACGCAGGCGGCGAGCCTGCAACAGGCGAATCCCGATGGCGGCGTGGTGGTGTTGGCGCGCGTGCGGCGTCATCTGGAGCCGGTGATTCGCGCGCTGCGTGCGCGCAATCTCACGCCGGTCTGTCAGGACATCGATCCGCTCGCAGCGCTGCCCGAGGTGCGCGACCTGCTCGCGCTCGCGCGTGCGCTGTGGCATCCGCAGGACCGGCTGTCGTGGGCGGTGCTGCTGCGCGCGCCCTTCGTCGGGCTGTCCTGGGCGCAGTTGATCAGCCTGTCCAAGGGCCGCGTGCGCCAGACCTGGCCCGAGCGTATTGCGCACGCGCTGGAGCAGCGCTTGCTCGACCCGGAGGGCGACGCGCGTCTGCGTCGACTGCATACGGCCATTGAAACGGTGATGGCGCAGCGCTCGCTGCGGGCAGAACTGGCCGATGCGACCGAGGCGGTGTGGCAGACGCTGGGGGGGCCGGCGTGCTGCTCGCGTGCGGCGCTGGATGATGTACGGCAAGCGCTGCGCTGCCTGCGCGAGGAAACGCGCGGCGGTGGGATTCGTGACCTTGATCGCCTGCAGCGACGTCTGGCGGAGTTGTATGCGGCGCCGCGCGCCGGTCAGATCCAGATGATGACCGTGCACAAGGCCAAGGGCCTGGAGTTCGATCACGTGCTGCTGGTGGGCGTGAATCGCAAGCCGCGCAGCGAGGACGCACCGCCGCTGCACCTGTTCGATATTTCTGGTGTGCCCCTGCGCGTGCCCAAGCCCGATGAAGCCTGGGACGCCGAGCATCCGGCGCATCGCGTTTATCGCCGCTTGCACGGCTTGATGCTTGCGGCACGGCGCAACGAGGCGCTGCGGTTGCTGTATGTGGCGATCACGCGCGCGCGGCGCAGCGCGACCTTGTTCGTCAGCGTTGAAGCCGATGCCAGCGGCGCGGTGAAGTTTGCGCCGCACTCGTTTGCAGCGCTGCTGGAGCCGGTGATCCGGGTGCAGGTCGAAGCGCAGATTCCTGCGGCGGAGAAGGCCGCACCGCGCAAGTCGCAGGATTTGCAGGCGCCACGGAGTCCACGTCTGGCCTTGGAGATTGAGTTGCCGCAGGACGCCGGGCTGTATCGACCGGCCGAGTTGCGCACCCTGCGTCCGAGCGAGGCGGTACTCAGTGCGCAGGAAGAGCCGGAGTCGCGTCGCGACGAGGGCGATCTGTACGCCCAGCTTGTCGGCACGCTGTTCCACGAGGCGATGGAGCGCATTGCCAACGAGGGCCTGGACGCCTGGGCCGATGCCGGCGCTTCGCGCCAGCATTCGATGGCGGCGGGGCTGCGTCGTCGCGGCATGCCCGAGCCGCGGGTCGACGAGGCGGTCGCGCGCGTTGTCGAGCTGCTGCGGCGCACCCTGGCCAGCGAGCAGGGACGCTGGTTGGTCTCACCCAAGCCCTGGGCGCGTTCGGAATACGCGCTGGCCGGATTGCGCGAGGGCCGCTGGATCTCGGCGGTGATCGATCGTTGCTTTGAAGACGCCGACGGCGCGCTGTGGGTGATCGACTACAAGACCAGTGCGCAGACGGTGCCCAGCGCGCAGATCGAGACCTACATCACCCAGGCCAGCGAAAAATATCGCGCGCAGATCACGCAGTACGCCAGCCTTCTGGCCGCGCTGCGGCCGGATCGCCCGGTGCGTGCCGCGCTGTATTTCGCCGACGCGGATCGCCTGGTGGAGATGCGCCAGGACGCCTGATCTGCACAGGTGATTCGTCAAATCAGTGCAGCTCGGATTTTGGTGAGAACAGGTACACCAGAATCAAGGCGACCAGCGCCGGCAACGCCTGCACCAATAGGATGGAGAACTTGGCGGTGAAGGCGCCGAACACGCCGGCAACGATGACGCAGCCGAGAAAGAACAGCTTCAGATCCCGCCGGCCGGCGCGCAGGCCCCAGATCAGACCCAGCGCGAGAAAGCCGTTGTACAGGCCCTGGTTCGCAGCCAGCGCCGCCGAGCTGTGCAGCACCTCGCGCGGCAGTTCAAAGACACGTTCGCCGACCGCGTGATCCCAGAAGAACATCTCCAGGATCATGAAGCCCAGATGCTCCAGGGCGACCAGGCCGACCAGGACATTGGCGAGTTGTCTCATGCGCAGATCTCCGGACAAGAGTCGCGAGCATACGCCGCTTGCAACTCAGGGCTTGTGCGGCCGCCCCAGGTACTCCTGCGTGTGCATTTCCGTCAGACGCGATTGTGTGCGCTGAAATTCGAACTGCAGGCGTCGGCCGGTATATAGCCGGTCCTGCGGCACATCGGCTGTGAGCAACAGTTTCACACCGCGGTCGTAGAACTCGTCGACCAGATTGATGAACCGCCGTGCCGGGTCTTCGCGTTCTACTGTCAGTTGCGGCAGCTTGGAGATCAGCACCGTGTGGTACTCGCGCGCCAGCTCAATGTAATCCGCGGCCGAGCGTGGGCCGTCGCAGATTTCCTGGAAGTCGAACCAGACCACACCATCGGCCATGCGGCGCGCGTGCAGGCTGCGGCCGTGTATCTGGAGATCGACGCCGTGATGGCCAGGCTCGGGCGCAATGTCCTCGAAGGCGATCTCGAACAGTTCGTCGGCGCGTGCGTCGTTGGGCCAGTGATACAGCTCGGCGCGCGTCAGTGCGCGCAGTCGGTAGTCGGTGCCGCCGTCGACATTGAGCACCATCAGATTGGACTTGAGCATGGCGATGGCGGGCAGGAAGTTGGCACGCTGCAGGCCGTCGCGGTACAGCAGGTCCGGCGCGCAGTTGCTGGTGGCCACCAGGGTCACGCCGTGTGCAAACAGCGCCTCGCACAAACGCACGAGGATCATCGCGTCGGCGATGTCGGACACGAAGAATTCGTCAAAGCACAGCACCCGTACCTGGGCCGCAATCTCGGCCGCGACCCGCTTGAGCGGATCGGATTCGTCCGGGTAGCGACGGCGCCGCTCGTGCACGTCCAGCATGAAGCGATGGAAGTGCGTGCGCAGCTTTTGTTCGAAGGGCAGGGCCTCGAAGAAGGCGTCCATCAGATGCGTCTTGCCTCGGCCGACGCCGCCCCAGAGATACAGCCCAGGTACGCGCGGCCAGAACAGCTTGCGCGTGAGCAGACGTTTCTTCGGCGGGCTGGCCAGCAGTTCTTCGTAGACGCGCTGCAGCGCGTCGACCGCTGCCGCCTGCGCGCGATCCGGCACGAAGCCCGGCCGCTGCAAGTCGGCCTGGTAACGCTCGCGTGGACTGGGCGCGCTCATGCATCGTCTCCGGCTTTCGCTTGGGCGCCTAGGTCGGGTTCGCCGCAGAGCTGCAGCACGCGCGCACGCGCAGCGTCGCGCAGTTCGGCCGGGTGATGCGAGGCGGCCACGGCCTCGCCGATCTCGATGTCGATCACGCTCCAACGCGGCAAGCGCCGGCCGCCGCCGTAGAAGCGCCGCGTGCCGCGTATGCCCACCGGTACCACCGGCACGCCTGCCTTGGCCGCGAGCAGGAAGGCGCCGTTCTTGAACGGCAGCAGGCCGGGTTCGGGCTTGAACGTGCCCTCGGCAAAGATCGCCAGCGATTCGCCGTCCTGCACACGGCGCATCAGCGCGCGGGTCTGCGCGGCGCCTTCGCGCGGGTTGCTGCGATTGACGAAGGTCACGCCCATGCGCTGGATCACCAGGCCCACATACGGCCAGCTCGCGGCGCCGTCCTGCACCACGAAGGTATAGCGCGGCGGCAGCGCGGCGGTGAGCACGATGCCGTCGACATAGCTGGCGTGATTGGCCACGGCAATGGCGGCGCCGGTCGGCAGGCGTTCCAGCCCACGCACGCGCATCGGGACACCGATGGCGGCCAAGGACCAGCGCACGCCGTGACGGCCGAGAAAGCGGCGGATGCCGAGCGTGGGTCCGGCGATCACCAGCGGGCAGACCAGGCCGAAGATCAGCACGGCAAACACCAGCGCGGCCAGCAGGCCGTAAACGCGGTCGAGCGCGGAGACGAGCATCAAGAGTGGATCGGTGCAAGCGGAGCCAGCCTCTATTATGAGAGACCTGCACGAGGAACCCATCGCAATCCCGGGTCTGGCCGCCGCTCCCAGCTTAGAAGACGCCGCCGGTATCGAGCGCGTGCTGGACCAGTTGTCGATCGAGCGCGGCTCGTCCAAGAACACGCTCAGCGTCTATCGCTCCGACCTGAGCCTGATCGCGCGCGGGCTGGCGCCGCGTGGAGTCGAAATGGCGCACGCCAGCGAGGCCGACCTGCGCGACTACTTGGCCGTGCGCGGCCAGGTGCACGTCCAGGCAGGCTCCGATCCGCGGCTGCGTGCGCCATGCTTTTGCTACGCATCTGCTGCATCACGGCGCCGACCTGCGCGAGCTGCACGCCAAGCG
Source organism: Panacagrimonas sp. (assembly GCA_052387335.1). GTDB lineage: Bacteria > Pseudomonadota > Gammaproteobacteria > Nevskiales > Nevskiaceae > Panacagrimonas. Next base: position 33,291 of record JBQTJH010000125.1, read on the forward strand.
TCATCCGCGCGGCTAAGAGCCGGTCCGGGGGACGATGGAGACCTTTTTTCCGGAGTATTCGACGCGGCGAAGGGGAACCGGACCGCTACAATCGCCGTCTGACCTGAGCCGCTGTTCTATCCGGATATCTCGATGCGCCACTTCTTCCTGCCGCTTGCCGTCCTCGTCCTGACCCTGACGGCCTGCGCCCCGCCGGCGCCCGACAACAAGACCGAGGCGGCCGCAACGGCCACCGCCAGCGTTGCACCGGCTGCAATCGTGGCGGTTGATCCGAACGACATGGCGGCGCTCAAGGCGCGCCTGGCCAAGACCCTTCCCGGTGTGACCGTGGACGCAGTGCGCGGCACGCCGATGCCGGGCATCTACGAGGTTCAGTCCGGTCTCAACTTCGGCTACGTCACCCTGGACGGGCGTTATCTGATTGACGGCGATCTCAATGATCTGGCGACCAACCAGCGCCTGACCGAGAACAATCGTCGCGTCGCGCGGCTAAAGCTGATGGACAGCATCGGCGCGACGCAGACCATCGAGTACGCGCCCAGCAACCAGCCGGCCAAGTACACCGTCACCGTGTTCACCGACGTCGACTGCGGCTACTGCCGCAAGCTGCACCAGCACATCGCCGAGTACAACGCCGACGGCATCGCCGTGCGCTATGTGTTCTACCCGCGCTCGGGTCCGGATACGCCGTCCTTCCACAAGGCCGAGAAGGTCTGGTGCGCCAAGGATCGCCAGGCCGCGCTGACCGAGGCCAAGCTCGGTGCCGGGTACGAGGGCGATAGAACCTGCACCAATCCGGTCATGGATCATTTGCGTCTGGCGACCCAGCTCGGTCTACGCGGCACGCCCGCCATCCTGCTGCCGGATGGTGAAGTGGTGCCCGGCTACCAGACGCCGGCGGAATTGATCAAGGTGCTGGCCGAGCACGGCAAAGCGCCGGCCGCAGGCTGAGGGCGCGACCTACAACGACCTGCACCCGCGAGGGCGGCCCGTGGCCGCCGCGGTCGGAAGAGGAATAGAGGCCTGACGGCGGGCGCTGCCCGCCCTTGTATCTACGGTGTGGAGGGCCTCATGAGAGTCTGCATGCGCTCTCGACGCGCCTCTGCATCCAGCGACGCCAGCACACGACAGGCGGCGTAGAACGCAGACCAGTCGTTCTGGTGTTGCTCAAATATTTTCTCGAACGCCGGTACCGCTTCGTCATACAGCCCGAAGGGCAGGAGGCTGGCGTTGTTGAGCTCGCGCGCAAACCAGGCGTCGTAGCGGGTATCGCCATTCCATTGCGTGTCACGCAGGCGCGCATAGTCGGCACGCAACTGCTCGAACACCGCCGCCTTGCGTTCGCGCATGGCCTCGGCCGACAGCGGTTGCACGTACACCGCGGCCAGGGTTTCGCGAGTCTTGAGAATCAACTGCGTGAAGCTGCGCTCACGCGCCTCGGCCTGCCGGCGATCTGTCGCTTCGAGTGCGCCGCTGCGCAAGAACTGGCGCAGGCCTTCCTGTTCGACGAAGCGGGCAAAGGATTCGTTGAACGCGGTGTCGTCCTTGACGTACAGCAGCTGGTGCGCCAATTCATGAAACACGGTGCCGATCAGCGCGGCATCGTCCCAGTGCAGCATGGTGTTGAGCACCGGATCGTCGAACCAGCCCAGCGTGGAATAAGCCGGCACGCCGCCGATGTCGACGTCATGGCCCTGGGCACGCAGCTCGGCGATCTGCGCCTCGGCGCGCGCCTGCTGGTAATGCCCGCGATAGGCGACGCAGCCGGTGATGGGGAAGCAGGCTGTGACCGGTTCCAGCGAAAACTCCGGCGTCGCAAACACATTCCACACCACGTACGGCCGGCCCAGATCGGCGTACAGCGTGTAGCTGGCGTTGTCCGGTAGCAGGAGCTGCTCCACCGCGAAGCGCCGCGCATCCAGCACCAAGCTCAGACGGCGGCGCAGCTCGGGGTCGCGATTCGGGTCCGCCACGATCTGCGCAATGGGTTCGCGCTTGGACAGCAGTTCAATCTGTCCGCGCGCCAGGTGCGTGTAGTACCCCAGAGACGCACAGCCAGTGAGCAGCGCGCCGGACGTCAACAGCCCCAATCGCCTCAGTCTTGCGTCCACTTGAACAGCAGCGAGCCGAAGGCCAGGCACAGCACGGTGATGCCGGCCAGCACCGACAGCGGGTAGAGCAGGTCGGCCAGTCCGGCGCCGTCGAGCATGATGCTGCGTACCGCGCTGAGCATGTGTGTGAGCGGGAAGCATTCGCCCAGCATCTGCACCCAGCGCGGCGCGCCATCCAGCGAGAAGAACACGCCTGACAACACCATCATCGGCGAGCTGATCACATTGAGCAGGCCGCCGGAAATTTCCTCGCTGCCGACGCGCGCGGCAACCAGCAGACCCATGGCGGTCAGCGACAAACTGCCAAGGACGGTCACCAACAGCAGATCGACGTAGGAGCCTTCCATGGGGAAGTGCATGAACAGATCGCAGCCCACGTACATGATGCTGGTGGTCAGCAGCACCACGGCCAGACGCGACACGATTTGCGCAGAGACAAATTCCAGCGCCGACAGCGGCGTCGCGTTCAGGCGCTTGAGATGCCCGCTCTTGCGATATCGCACGATCACATAGCCCACACCCCACAGGCAGGAGAACATCAGGTTCATGCCCAGGATGCCGGGCATGGCCCAGTCCACATAGCGCACCGGCTTGCCGCTGACCTGTTGCTTGTCGGGCACCACGCCGCCGCTGGCCCGCAATAATTTTTCCGCGATCACGCCCTTGGGGGCCTCCGGGTTGATCCAGTAGCGCGCTTGGCGGTCATTCAAATCCAGCAGCAGATCCACGCGGTGGCGCGCCACCTTGCGTAGTGCGATCTGTAGATCCGGTTCGCGATAAAAGTGCGTGTGCGGCGTGGCCAGAAAGGGATGCAGCTGCGGGTTCAGTTCCTGGCTGGAGATCACCGCGACCTTGAACATGGGTTGGCCGGGGCCGGAGAAGATCGCGGCAAAGCCCAGCACCATCACCACCGGGAAGAGCAGGTTCCAGGCCAGCGCCGAGCGGTCGCGCAAGAATTCGAGGCTGCGCGCCAGTGTGGCGGCGCGAAATCGCTGAAGGGAGAACATCAGGCGCGCATCTCCTTGCCGGTCAGATGCAGAAACAGATCGTCCAGCGAAGGCGGTCGCTGATGCAGATGAGTCAGGTCCACGCCCGCATCGAGCAGTTCGGCCAGCACGCTGTTGACCGAGCGTGTGCGGATCTCCGCGCCGGCTTCACTGCGATGCACGTCAAAACTCCAGACTCGACCATCCAGGGCGGCGAGCGGCAGCTCCAGAACCTTTTCGTCGAAATGTTGCGCCAGCAGGGCACGCGGCGTGCCGCGCGCGATCAGCCGTCCGTGATCAACGATGCCGATCTCGTCGCACAGCGCGTAAGCCTCTTCCATGTAGTGCGTCGTCAGCAGCACGGTCTTGCCGGCGCGCTTGATGTCGCCGACCAGTTCCCAGAAATTGCGCCGCGCCTGCGGGTCCAGGCCCGTGGTGGGTTCGTCCAGGAATAACAACTCCGGATCATTGATCAGGGCAATGCCCAGCAGCGCGCGCTGGCGCTGGCCGCCGGACAGCTTGCGCGTATCGCGGTCGAGGAATTCACCCAGCCGGCAGCGTTCGATGATCTCGTCCAGCGGCCGTCGTCGCGGATACAGCGCGCCGAAGAAGTGCAGGTTTTCGCGCACGGTCAGAAAGTCCTGCAGCGCGGTGATCTGAAACTGGATACCGATGCGTTCGCGGTAGTCGGCGGCCAGCGGTGCGCCACGAAAAAAAATCTGGCCACGGGTGGGAGTGGAGATGCCTTCGAGCATTTCGATGGTTGTGCTCTTGCCGGCGCCGTTGGGACCCAGCAGGCCAAAGCAGATGCCCTCGGCGACTTCGAAGCTGAGGTCATCCACGGCCTTGACCTTCGGATAGTGCTTGACCAGGTTGCGGGCTTCGAGGAGTGCGGGCATGACGGCAGGTGCGATGTTTGGGGCATCTTCGCAGAGTGGGGCGCATTCAGGCGCCACCCGTCTTGCGTGTCAATGCTGACGTACGCTGCGCGCCATGCCAGAACGCCTGTCCCAACTGATCGACGCCATTCAGGCCTGCATCGCCTGCGCCGCGCACCTGCCGCTGGGCCCAAGGCCGGTCGTGCGACTAGGCAGCAGCGCGCGTCTGCTGATCATCGGCCAGGCGCCCGGTACCAAGGTACACGCCAGCGGCGTGCCCTGGGACGATGCCAGCGGCGAGCGGCTGCGCCAGTGGATGGGCGTGGATCGCAGGGCGTTCTACGACACGACGCGCATCGCCATCATGCCGATGGGCTTTTGTTATCCGGGTCGCGGCAAGGGCGGTGACCTGCCGCCGCGGCCGGAGTGCGCGCCGCTCTGGCACGAGCGGGTGCGCGCGCAGTTGCCGAACATCGCGCTGACCTTGCTGATCGGGCAATACGCGCAGGCGCGCTATCTGAACTGCGGCAAGCAGACTCTGGAAGACACCGTGCGCGACTGGCAACATCATCTGCGTCAGGGTTATCTGCCGCTGCCGCATCCCAGTCCACGCAACACGCTGTGGTTGAAGCGTAGGCCCTGGTTTGAGGTCGAGGTGGTTCCTGCACTGCGCGCGGCTTTATCGGCCCTGTGAGTCGGCTGCGAACTGAAAACCAAAACCGAGAAACTTATGAATTTGCTGGCCCCTGCAGGAACCGTCCGTGGTGCCTTGCTGATCCCCATGCTGCTGGCGCTCGGCGCCTGCGGCGGCGACTCCAACCTGGAGCCCGCCGAAGGTCTGGAGGTGGAGGCCCAGAGCTATACCCTCTCGACTAACGAAAATGCCCTGAACCTGGCTGATCCGGATTTGGCCCTGGCCGCTGCGCTGTCAGCGCTGTCGGCGGGTCTCAATCTGCAAGGCAGCGATTACCTGGACTTCAATCTGCTTGAAGGATCGGGCGACGCGCTCTGCGACACCGGCGAGCTGAGCCAGAGCGGCGGCGGTCAGCCCTTTGTGATCGACTTTGTGCTGGACACCTTCCAGTGCTATTCCGACGGCCCAGCAGGCCTGGAGACCGTCCTCGACGGCCGTCTTGCGGTGCTCGCCACGGTCGGCGCCGGCGGCGACGGCGAGGTCGATCTGGGCAGCGGCGGCGCCTCGTTTATCAGCGCGGTGCGCGAAGGCAGCGCGCTGGAGTTCGACTTCGTGCAGGCGCGCGGCACGGTGTTGTTCGCAACGCCGGACAACGCGACCGATCTGTCCGGCACCAACGGCCTGCGGTTGATCATCGGCAAGGCCGAGCCGCAGACCGCCAGCGACGTGCTGGTGCTGGACCGTCGCATCGAGATGCTGGTTGGCAGCGAGTCCCTCGCGTTCGAGATCGACGCCTTTCGCGACACCGACGAGCTGGCCGTGTTCGGGCCCTTGGCGATACGCGGGTTCGGACTGGACACAGAATGCAATGCGCGCGGTCGCTTCAGTGTGGACACCACGAATGTGGTGGAGGTCGGCGGCGACACCGTCAGCGACGGCCAGCTGAGTCTGAGCAACGCCACCTCCAGCGCCAGCGTGCGCTTCACAGCATCCGGCGGCGCCGAGGTGACGACCTCTGCCGGCGGCGGGCCTACGCTCTACACCTCCTCGCAGGTGCGTACGCACTGCGGGTTCGAGTCCTAAGGCAGAGCCTCCACCGGCAGGCTGCTGCCGCCCGAGGGCTGCGGCGGGCGGTCGCCGGAGCGCGGCACCTTGAACCAGGCGGCGTACAAGGCCGGCAGGAATAGCAGGGTCAGCACCGTTGCGGCGATCAGGCCGCCCATGATCGCCACCGCCATGGGGCCGAAGAACACGCTGCGCGACAGCGGAATCATGGCCAGCACGGCGGCGAGCGCGGTGAGCACGATCGGTCGCAAGCGGCGCACGGTGGCCTCGACCACGGCGTCGAACGGCGCGTGACCGCTCTCCAGGTCCTGCCGGATCTGATCGATCAGGATCACGCTATTGCGCATGATCATGCCCAGCAGCGCGATGGTGCCCAGCATGGCGACAAAGCCGAACGGCATGTTGAACAGCAGCAGGAAGCCGGCCACGCCGATGATGCCCAGTGGCGCGGTCAGGAACACCAGCAGACTTTGCGACCAGCTCTTGAGCTGGATCATCAGCACGGTGAACACCACCAGCACGAACAGCGGCATGCCGGCGTTGACGCTGTTCTGTCCGACCTCGGCGTCTTCCACCGTGCCGCCCAGCTCGATGCTATAGCCACGCGGCAGCGCCGCCTGGATCTCGGCGATGCCCGCGGCGAGCTGCGCCACCACCACCGGCGGCTGGATATCGTGGTAGATGTCGGCGCGCACGGTGACGGTGGGCGTGCGGTCGCGCCGCCACAAGATGCCGGGTTCGAAGCGATGCTCGATACGGGCGATCTGCGACAGCGGAATATTCGCTCCGCTGGCCGTGGGGATGGACAGGCTGCCTATGCCTTCCAGGTGCTGGCGTTCGCGCGGCGGGCCGCGCAGCACGATCTGGATCAGCTTGTTGTCCTCGCGGAAAAGATTCAGGGTGGTGCCGTTGATGGCGGCCTCCATCAGCTGCGACACGGTGGTCGTGCTCACGCCCAGGCTGCGAGCGCGTGCCTGATCAATACTCACGTGAATCGTCTTCGAAGGCTCGGCCGTGTCCAGATGCACGCCTTCCGGATACGGATTGGCGCGCATCAGGGCCGCGATCTTCTCGGCGTGTTCGGTGGCCACCGCGCGATCCGGGCCGGACACGCGGTACTGCAGCACATAGCCCACCGGTGGGCCGTTTTCCAACCGGTTCACGCGCCAGCGCACATCGGAAAAATCCTGCGGCAGCACGCGCAACAGTTCACTACGGATGTTCTCGCGCGCCTCGTAGTCCTGGGTGTTGAGCACGAATTGCGTGATGCTGGCCTGCGGCAGCTGCTGGTCCAGCGCCAGGACGTAGCGCGGCGCGCCACTGCCGATATAGGCCACATAGCTTTCCAGGCCTTCCATCTTTTGCAGCACCGCTTCCATGCGGCGCGCCACGCGCTCGGTCTGCTGGATCGACGCGCCCTCCGGCAGTTTCAGATCCACCATCAATTCCAGACGAGTCGATGACGGGAAGAACTGCTGCGGCACTTTGCTGAACAGCACCAGGCTGCCCAGGAACAGGGCCACGGTGATGCCGATGGTGGTCCAGCGCCGATTCACGCACCACGTCACCAGCGTGCGGAAGCGGTTGTAGAAGCGCGTGTGGTAGACCGCGTGCTCGTCGTGCGCCTTGCCGTCCGCTGACAGGCCTTTTTCCGGCAGCAGCTTGTAGCCCAGCAGCGGCACGAAAATTACCGCGGCGATCCAGCTCAGCAGCAGGGCGATGGTGACGACCTGGAAGATCGACACCGTGTACTCGCCGGTGCTGCTCTTGGCGGTGGCGATGGGCAGAAAGCCCGCCGCCGTAATCAGGGTGCCGCTGAGCCTGGGAAAGGCGGTGGAGCTATATGCATAGGCCGCGGCCTTGACCCGGTCATAGCCCTGTTCGAGCTTCACCGCCATCATCTCGACCGCGATGATGGCGTCATCCACCAACAGCCCCAGCGCCAGAATCAGCGAGCCCAGCGAGATCTTGTGCAGACCGATGCCGAAGTAATGCATGGTCGCAAACGTCATCGCCAGCACCAGCGGAATCGATAGCGCCACGACCGTGCCGACGCGCACGCCCAGCGACAGGAAGCACACCGCCAGCACGATCACTACCGCCTCGGCCAGTGCGCTGACGAACACATTGGTCGCGCGCTTTACCGCACGCGGCTGATTGGCCACGCGCGATAACTCCATGCCCAGCGGCACGATGCCGTTGAGCGCGTCGAACTCGGCGTCCAGCGCCTTGCCCAGGCGGATGATGTCGCCGCCTTTTTCCATGGAAACGGCGATACCGATGGCGTTCTCGCCGCCGAAGCGCATCAAGGGCGCAGGCGGGTCCTGGTAGCCACGGTAGATCTCTGCCACATCGCCAAGTCGAAACGTGCGGCCCTGCCATTCGATGGGCAGCTGCTTGAGCTCCTCGACGGTGGTCAGGCCGCCGCTGACTCGCAGGTGGATCTTGTCAGTGACGGTATCGAAATCACCTGCCGGTGTGACCTCGTTCTGCTGCGCCAGGGTTTCGGCGATCAGGGTGGGCGGAATGCCCAGCTGCGCGCGTCGCGTGTTGGCGACGTCGACGTAGATGCGTTCTTCCTGCAAGCCGAGAAATTCCACCTTGGCGACATCGCGCACGCGCAGCAGGCGGTCGCGGATGCGGTCGGCGTAGTCCCGCAGTTCTTCGTAGCTGTAGTCCTTGCCCTGCAGCGCATAGATGTTGCCGAAGGTGTCACCAAACTCGTCGTTGAACGACGGCCCGATGACGCCCGGCGGCAGCAGGTGGCGGATGTCGTTGATCTTCTTGCGCGTCTGGTAGTAGTTCTCCTGCATCGCGGCGGAGCGCAGGTCTTCGCGAAACGCCACGAACACCTGCGACTCGCCTGGCCGCGAGTACGAGCGCAGGAAATTCAGCGAATCCAGTTCCTGCAATTTCTCCTCGATCTTGTCGGTGACCAGACGATCCACCTCGTCGGCGGTGGCGCCGGGCCAGATCGTGCGCACCACCATGAAGCGGAAGGTGAAGGGCGGGTCTTCCGACTGCCCGAGCTGGAAGTAGCCCCATACGCCGACGACGCCGAGCAGCAGCATGAAATAGGCGACCAGCGTGCGATTGGCCAGCGCCCACTCGCTGAGATTGATGCGCATCATGAGCAGGTCCTAGAGTGCTGCCTTGGCCGCGCGATCGATGGGCTGTACCGCCATGCCCTCGACCAGCAGATGCACGCCCGCTGTCACCAGTCGCTGTTGCGCGCTGATCGAACCCGCCACGACCACGGTGCCATCCAGGTACTGGACGACCTGCACCGGCACTGACTTGACTGTGTGTCCGCCGTTGTCGCTGGCCACCACGGTCCACACCGCGGCGTGCTTCTGGTCCAGCGCGCCCAGCGCGGTAGCCGGCACGCGGAAGGTCTTGCCGGTGTCGGCGTCGGCCAGCATCACGGTTGCGGTGCTGCCCAGCTGCACCTTGTCGTCCGGCTGCAGCACGGTGACGCGGGCTTCGTGCGTGCGCGTGGCGCGGTCTGCCTGCGGGCTGATGTCGCGCACCTTGGCGGCGTAGCGCGAGCCGGGCTGGGTGAAGATCTCGACCACGAGTTGAGGCGCGTTGCGCAGAGTCTCGACGCGGCCCTCGGGCACCGCAACGCGCACTTCGCGCTCGCCGTCGGCGGCGATGCGCAGCACCGGCTGGCCGGCGGTCACTACATTGCCCGGCTCGCCAATCACCTGAGTCACCACGCCGTCGACATCGGCGGTGAGTTGCGTGTAGCGCGACTGATTACGCGCCAGGTCCAGCTGCGAGCGCGCCTGTTCCAGCCGCGCCTTGGCCAGCCGGTTGGCGTTGACTCTCTGATCGAGCATGGACTGGCCGACATGACCACGCGCCTTGAGGTCGGCGTAGCGCTTTTCTTCCTCGCTGCTGAGCCAGAAGTCGGCCTCGGCAGCGGCCACGGCCGCCTGTGCCGCATCCAGATTCAGCCGCGCGTCCTGCGGGTCCAAGGTCGCCAACACCATGCCGGGTTTGACCCGCGTGCCCAGTTCCACCTTGCGCGCGGCGATCTTGCCGGGGATGCGGAATGACAGGTCTGCTTCGACCCGTGCATGCACGGTGCCGGGATAAGAATCGAATCCGCCGGAACCGCGCATGGGCTGGGGCGCTTCCACCACCACCGGCCGCGGCGCGGGCGCGGGCGGCGGCGCAGACGAACACGCGGCCAGCAACAGAACGGGCAGGCAAATCAGTGGCCAGGACGAGCGGGATGACACGGCGACCTCCTGCGGTGCAGAGCCGCAGTCCAGATATAGTGAACTGAATAGTACATTTAATCATCGGCCCCTCAAACTGGTTGAATTGAATCTGTCGCGGCTCGTCAAAGTCGGGTCCATGCTGATCTCCCTGTACGATTCCGCGGTGATCCAGCGTCCGCCCCCATGAGCCGCAGCCCCAAAGTCTCCTTGCCTGTCGCGCCCAAGCCGGGGCCGGCGCGTGGCCGGCCAAAGGACCCGGACAAGCGCGCGGCCATCTTGATGGCGGCGAAAAAGCAGTTCACCGCGCAGGGGCTGCCCGGCACCAGCATGGAAGGCATCGCGGCCGAGGCGGGCGTGTCCAAGCTCACGGTCTACAGCCACTTCAAGAGCAAGGAAGAGCTGTTTCGCGAAACCGTGTCTTCAAAATGCAGCGAACACTGGCCGGAGGTCTTGTTCGACACCAACGTCAAGCATTCGCTGCGCGAACGGCTGCGCGGCATTGCCAGCGGATTTCTGGATCTGGTGTTTAGCGATGAGGTGTTGCGCATGTATCGCCTGATGGCGGCGCAGGATCAGGCGCAGACACAGTTCGGCCGTCTGTTCTGGGCCTTCGGTCCGGAGCGCACCTTGACCCGCCTGACGCAACTGCTGGAGGTTGCGAACAAGGCGGGCGAGCTGAAAGTGAGCGATGCGCGCGAAGCGGCTTCGCACTTCTTCATCCTGCTCAAGGGCGAACACCACATCAAGGCGCTGGTGGGTGCCGCACCGGCGCTGGATGTCGCCGCCCGAGCGCGGCATATCGACGCCGTGCTCAAGCTGTTTCTGCGCGCCTACGCGCCCGATTCGCCGCGCTGATCCAGCATTTCGACGAAGGCCTCCAGCGGCGGGCTGGACCACACCCCGCGGCGCTGAATCCGGTACAGCGGTCGCTGGATGCGCAGCCCCTTCATCGGCACCACACGCAAGGTGCCGGCGGCCAGTTCGGTGCGTACCGCGAAGGCCGACAGCACCGCGATACCGACCCCGGTGGCTACCGTGTGCTTGATCGCCTCGGTGCTGGCCAGGGTCATGGATGGGCGCAGGGTGAGCTGCTTGGCAGAGAACGCCTTCTCCGTCACCGCGCGCGTGCCGGAGCCGAGCTCGTGCATCAGCAGCGGTTGCTGCATGACCGCCGCCAGCGGTGCCGGTTTGAGTCGCGTGATCGGATGCCGCGGCGCCGCGATCAGCACCAGCTCATCGCTGGCGAACACGCGGTATTCCAGCAATTCGCTGCCGACGATGCCCTCGGTGAAGCCGATATCCAGCTCGCCGGCAATCAAGCGCTGTTCGATCAGCGCGGTGCTATCCACCTGCAGGAACAGCTCCACATCCGGGTAGCGTCGACGGAACCGCGCCAGCAGTGCCGGCATCAGGTATGCACCCACCGTGCGGCTGGCGCCGATACGCAGGCGCCCGCGCACGCCGAGCTTGAGGTCGCCAATCGCCGCCTCGGCCTCCGCCTCGACCGCCACCAGATTATTGGCGTAGCCCTGCAATAAGCGGCCGGCCTCGGTCAGGCGCATGCCGCGCGGCAGCCGGTCGAACAGCAGCACGCCCAGCGCCTGCTCGAATTCGCCGAGCTGCTTGGAAACCGCCGACTGACTGATGTGCAGCTTCTGCGCGCCAGCACTGACGCTGCCGCTGGCGGCCACGGCCTGGAAGATCGACAGGTGATTGAGGTTCATGGTGGCGCCTGCAGGTATGCAGAATATTCATGTCAGACATGAATATATTGCCTTTTTAATATGTCTTGGCGTGACGTAGTCTGACGGCCCCGTTCAGATTCCATCCGCGCCCATGCCTGCGAATCCGTCGCTGTCGCCCGTGACGCTCACCCACCTGCAAAGGCTGGAAGCCGAGTCCATCCACATCATGCGTGAGGTGGTCGCCGAGTCCGAGAAGCCGGTGATGCTGTACTCCGTGGGCAAGGACAGCGCGTGCATGCTGCACCTGGCGCGCAAGGCGTTCTATCCCTCGCCGCCGCCGTTCCCGCTGCTGCACGTGGACACGACGTGGAAGTTCAAGGCGATGTACGAGTTGCGCGACCAGATGGCGCGCGAGTCGGGTATGGAGCTGCTGGTCTACCAAAACCCGGAAGCCAAGGCCAAGGGCATCAATCCCTTCGACCATGGCTCCTTGCACACCGACCTGTGGAAGACCGAAGGCCTCAAGCAGGCGCTGGACCTGCACAAGTTCGATGTGGCCTTTGGCGGTGCACGCCGCGACGAAGAAAAGAGCCGCGCCAAGGAGCGCATTTTCTCCTTTCGCTCGGCAAACCATCGCTGGGATGCCAAGAATCAGCGGCCGGAGCTGTGGAATTTGTACAACGCCAAGAAGGCCAAGGGCGAGAGCATCCGCGTCTTTCCTATTTCCAACTGGACCGAGCTGGACATCTGGCAATACATCCACCTGGAGAACATCCCGATCGTGCCGCGGTACATGGCGGCACAGCGGCCGACGGTGGAGCGCGACGGCCTGCTGCTGATGGTGGACGACGAACGCTTCCGTCTGAACCCGGGTGAAAAGCCGGTGATGCGTTCCATCCGTTTCCGAACCTTGGGCTGCTATCCGCTGACCGGCGCGGTTGAAAGCACCGCCGATACGCTGCCGCGCGTGATCCAGGAAATGCTGCTGACCACGACCTCTGAGCGTCAGGGGAGAATCATCGACAAGGATGCGGGCAGCGCGAGCATGGAGAAGAAGAAGCAGGAGGGGTATTTCTGATGGCCGGGAAAAACCTAGAGGCCAACGCAAAGGCGCAAAGGCAAAAGAAAGGACGCAAAGAAATCCTGATGGATGCCAAGCGAACATTTACCTTCGGTTTTCCTTTTGATTCCCTTGCGCCTTTCTTTTCTCTTTGCGTCCTTTGCGTTAGCCGTTGGGTTTCCAAATGAATACCGCCACACTCAATCAAGACCCGATCTACGTCACCGACGAGCTGATCGCGAAGGACATCGACGCTTATCTGGTCCGCCACCAGTACAAGAGCCTGCTGCGCTTCATCACCTGCGGCTCGGTGGACGACGGGAAATCGACGCTCATCGGCCGCTTGCTGTACGACTCGAAGATGATCTTCGAGGACCAGCTTGCCGCGCTGGAAGCGGATTCGAAGAAGGTTGGCACGCAGGGTCAGGAGATCGACTTCGCGCTGCTGGTCGATGGCCTCGCCGCCGAGCGCGAACAGGGCATCACCATCGACGTGGCGTATCGCTTCTTTGCGACGGAGAAGCGCAAGTTCATCGTCGCCGACACCCCCGGCCACGAGCAGTACACGCGCAACATGGTCACCGGCGCGTCCACCGCGGACCTCGCGATCATTCTCATTGACGCGCGCAAGGGCGTGCTGACGCAGACACGCCGTCATTCTTACCTTGCGCACCTGATCGGCATCCGCAACCTGGTGCTGGCGGTCAACAAGATGGACCTGATCGGCTACGAGAAAGCGAAGTACGAGGCCATCGTCGAGGACTATCGCGCGTTTGCCACCAGCATCGGCATCAGCGCATTCACGCCCATGCCGATCTCTGGCTTCAAGGGCGACAACATCACGGCGAATTCGCCGAACATGCCCTGGTACACGGGCTCACCCTTGATGGCGCATCTGGAAACTGTCGAAGTGGATACCACGCTTGACCAGGCCAAGCCGTTCCGCCTGCCGGTGCAGTGGGTCAATCGCCCGAACCTGGATTTCCGCGGATTTTCCGGTCTGATCGCCAGCGGTTCGATCCGACCCGGCGATGCCATCCGCGTGCTGCCCAGCGGCAAGACCAGCACGGTCAGCCGCATCGCGAGCTTCGACGGTGACCTGGATCAGGCGGTTGCGGGCCAGTCGATCACCCTCTGCTTCAAGGACGAGATCGACTGCTCGCGCGGCGATGTCATCACCAAGGCCGAAGAACCCGCGCCGGTTGCGGACCAGTTCGAAGCGACCCTGGTGTGGATGAACGACGAGGCCCTGATGCCCGGACGGCCGTACTGGCTCAAGATTGGCACGCAGACGGTGACGGCGAGAGTGCAGGTGCCGGAGTACCAGATTCACGTCAACACGCTCGAACATCTCGCTGTGAAGACGCTGGACTTGAATGCCATTGGCGTGGCCAAGGTCACGACCGAGCGACCGATTGCGTTCGAGCCCTACGCCGACAACCGCGCGCTCGGCGGTTTCATCCTGATCGACAAATTCAGCAACGCCACGGTTGCGGCCGGCATGTTGCAGTTCGCGCTACGCCGCGCGCAGAACGTGCATTGGCAAGCGACTGACGTGACGCGCGAGCTGCGCGCCTCGCTCAAGCACCAGACGCCCAAGGTGCTGTGGTTCACCGGGTTATCAGGATCGGGCAAGAGCACCATCGCGAATCGGGTGGAATCGAGGCTCGCGCGCCTGGGCAAACACAGCTTCCTGCTCGACGGCGACAACATCCGTCACGGCCTCAACAAGGACCTGGGATTCACGCAGGCCGACCGCATCGAGAACATCCGCCGCATCGGCGAAGTCGCAAAGCTCATGACCGACGCCGGGCTGATCGTGCTGACCGCGTTCATCTCGCCGTTCCGTGCCGAGCGCGAGCTGGTGCGCTCGATGCTGCCCGCGGGCGAATTCATCGAGGTGTTCGTCGACACGCCGCTGGCAGAAGCGGAGAGGCGCGACGTGAAGGGCCTGTACAAGAAGGCCCGTGCCGGCGAGTTGCCCAACTTCACCGGCATCGACTCGCCCTACGAAGCACCGGAGGCCCCGGAGATTCTTATCGACACGACGGCGATGACGGCCGAGCAGGCGGCGGATTTGATCGTGAGCAGAATCCTGGCCTGAGCGATACGATGCGGCGGCGGCAGCTTGGGGCTGCCGCCGCCGCATTACGTTGTTTCCAGGGAGACGTCCGTGAAGCCCATTGCCTGGCCGGTCAAGCGTCGCGAGCTGCACAATCATCACTTCGATTCGACGATCTGGAACGATCTGAAATTTCGCGACGACGACGTCGTGATCTCCACCTGGGCCAAGTCGGGCACCACCTGGACGCAGCAGATCGTGATGCAGATGATCGTCGGCGGCGACCCGGAGCTGAATACCTCGGAGCTGTCGCCCTGGCTGGACATGCGCGTGCCGCCGAAGGACGTGAAGCTGCCGGTGGTCGAGGCGCAGACGCATAGGCGCGTGATCAAAACCCATCTGCCGGTCGATGCCCTGGTCTATTCGCCCAAGGCGAAATACCTCTACATCGGGCGCGATGGGCGCGACGTGCTGTGGAGCATGTATCACCATCACGTCAACGCGAGCCCGCTGTGGTACGAGGCGCTCAACGACACGCCGGGAAGAGTCGGCCCGGCGATGGAGCGCACAAGCTTGAGCGTGCGCGAATACTGGCAGGAGTGGATGAGCCGCGATGGTCATCCGTTCTGGCCGTACTGGGAGAACGTGCGCACCTGGTGGGAGATACGCGAGCTGCCGAATCTGCTGATGATTCACTTCAATGATCTGAAGCGCGACCTGCCGGGGCAGATGCGCCGCATGGCGACCTTTCTCGACATCGAGGTGGCACCGGATCGCTGGGACGACATCCTGCGTTACTGCTCCTTCGACTGGATGAAGCGCAACGGCGACAAGGTCGCGCCACTCGGTGGCGCGCTGTGGGACGGTGGCGGTGGCACCTTCATCAACAAGGGCACCAACGGCCGCTGGGCCGACGTGCTCAGCGCTCAGGACTGCGCCGAGTACGAGGCGCGTGCCGTCAGCGAGCTGGGACCGGAATGCGCGCGCTGGTTGGCGCAGGGCGGTTGAGGAACGCTGCACCGGGTGCCGTCGCGGCTGCGCCACTCCTACGTCGCTCCTGCAGGCGATTGTTCTTTGTAGGAGCGGCAAGGCCGCGACCGAACGCGAAACGGACCTGCGCAGGCTGTCCCCGCCTGCGCGCCTGAGTCGGTCCCCGCTGACCTGCCCACACCGAGGGTGCGCCCTACCCCTGTGGGGGTGGTCTCAAATCAGATGGCTTGGGTACTGTAGTCAGGTGCGTCGGCACGGCCGGCGAATCAATGACTAGAACCCGAGGAGGTCCGCTGTTTATGTCTGCCACGTCCACCGCTCCGCAAATCACGCAAACCTGTGACGCTGTCGTCGTCGGTGCCGGCGTCGCCGGCCTGTGCCAGACCCATCACCTGCGCAAGCTGGGCTTCAACGTGCAGGGCATCGAAGCCGGGTCCGATGTTGGCGGCACCTGGTATTGGAACCGTTATCCCGGCTGCCGCTTCGATTCGCAGACCGAGGTCTACCAGTTCTGGTTCGACGAGGCGCTGCACAAGGCTTGGGAAGGACCGCGCGAGCGTTTCGGCGCGCAGCCGGACAACGAGCGCTGGTTGCAGTTCGCCGCAGATTTTCTCGATCTGCGCCGCAGCTACAAATTCAACACGCGCGTCGAGTCCGCCCACTACAACGAGTCCACCGGCCGCTGACTGGTGACCACCGACAAGGGCGACCAGCTCGACGCGCAGTTCTTCATCAGCTGCTCGGGCATGCTGTCTGCGCCGATGACGGAAACCTTCAAGGGTCAGAGCACGTTCAGGGGCAAGCTGATGCACACGGCGCGCTGGCCCAAGGAAAAGGCCGATCTTGCCGGCAAGCGCGTCGGCGTGGTCGGCGTGGGCGCCACCGGCATCCAGGTGATCCAGACCATCGCGCCGCAGGTCGGACATCTGACGGTGTTCGTGCTCAATCCGAACTTCATCACGCCGATGCACAATCCGAAGTACAGCGATGCTGATCGCGAAAACTTCAAGAACCGTTTCGACGAAACGCGTAACCAAGTCGCAGGCACGTTCGGCGGATTTGACTACGACTTCCACAACGGCAACTGGAACGACGCCACGCCCGAACAGCGCCGCGCGGTGTACGAGCGGCTGTGGGCCGATGGATCGCTGTCGCTGTGGCTGTCGGCTTACCCGGAGATCTTCTTCGAGAAGGCGGCGGCCGAGGACATCACCGCGTTCGTGAGCGAGAAGATGCAGGAACGCCTGAAGTCGCGTCCGGATCTGTGGGAAACCCTGATCCCCTCCGACCACACCTTCGGCATTCGGCGCGTGCCGCTGGAAAACGGCTATCTCGAAGCCTTCCTGCGCCCCAATGTCGTGGCCGTGAACTGCCACAAGACCGGCATCACCGAAGTGGTGCCCGAGGGGGTGAAGACCTCCGACGGCAAGGTACACGAACTCGATGTGCTGATTCTGGCCACCGGCTTCGACGCCGGCACCGGCGCGCTCACGCGCATGGACATTCGTGGCCGCGGCGGACGTTCGCTCAAGGACGACTGGAGCAAGGACATCCGCACCACCATGGGCCTGCAGATACACGGGTATCCGAACCTGTTCACGACCGGCGCGCCGCTGGCGCCCGCAGCAGCCCTGTGCAACATGACCACTTGCTTGCAGCAGCAGGCGGGCTTCATCGCCGACACCATCGCCTACCTGCGTGACAAGGGCTACAAGGTGATGGAACCCACGGCGGCGAAGGAAGCCGAGTGGGTCAAGCACCACGACGACATCGCCAACGCCACGCTCTTCACCAAGACCAACTCCTGGTACATGGGCTCCAACGTGCCGGGCAAGCCGCGCCGGCTGCTGTCCTACGCCGGCGGTGTGGGCACCTACAGACAGGCCTGCGAAGACGTGAAGGCGAGCGACTATCAGGGCTTCGCGCTGAGTTGATGTCGGATGGGTGCCCGGCTTCGCTGCGCGAAACCGGGCCACTCATCTGCATTCGCAGCTTAGGACGAACACCTCAGCGTCGGCGCACGTCGTTGAGCGCCCAGTCGTAGTCCTGAAATCCGAGTGTGTAGCGGCCCGCGCGGATGGTGGCCTGGTCCTGCGGGCGGTCGGCGAGCTGCTTGGCGTGGCGCGCGAACAAGGTCTTGAGCGAGTCGTAACCGTGGTGGCCCTGCGCGAAATCCTCGCCATACCAATTGAAGATTGCAGACACCTCCAGCCGCCCTTCGGCAGGATCGAAGCGATTGCGTGTGCGATCACTCAGGAAGCGCGAGAGGCTGTCGTCGAGCTGAGAGTCCAGCCGCTCGGCAACGAAAGCCTCTGTACGCAACGCCGGGCAGCCGATCGACGCGCAGTTCACCGCGGCGTGGATGCGCGGGTCGTCGAAAGCGCCGGGCCTGCGGATCATGTCGTGCTCGATTTGGTCCAGGCTGAGGGTGTCGCCCAGAAGGGGCACGAATTTCTTCTTCCAGGGGCTGGACAGCAGGCTGCCCAGTTCGCGGATGGATTTCAGATCGGGATAGCGGGTCAGAATGAGTTCGACGGTCCAGGCGTTGTAGGCGTTGATCAGAAACGCCAACTGCTGCGCCTTGGGCCAGCGCGCGTAGTCGGTTCTCGGGACCGCGGAGAGCGTGCGCCGATACGCGGTCAGCGCGGCGCGATCCCGCGCCATGCCGGCGTAGTCCACGGCGGTGGCGCCGCCGCCGCGCTGGTCGACGACGTGCGCGCGCAGCAGGACGGTCCACGCCGCATGCGAGTGATCGAACTCAGCGGCGCGCGCCGGCACCAGCATCAGCAGCGACAGAATCAGGGCGCAGAACGGAGCAGGGCTCAGGTGTGATCGGCCAGGGGATGCCGCAGACACGGCAATGCGTGGCGGCGCGTGGGTCGATTTGAGAAGGTCAGGAATCAGGTTCATCAGAACGGATCTCTCAGGACACGAAGTCGTGGATGGATGCGCAGGACTTCGGAACGTGGAATGCAGGCATGGGTTCCGGCTTCAGCGTCCGCCGTCTGGTTCCGCGCGTCCGGCCACGCGCGCAGTCAGAGGCGTTCGCGCCCGTGCCCGCATCGCATCGACGCCGACCGCCAGTGCCAGACCCGCGAGCTGCGCCGCGGCGACCCAGGCGGGCAGCACGTACCAGCCGGATGGGTGCCAGTAAGCCAGCAGCAGCCGGGACGCCGCCCAGGCCGTCACCGTCGGCCGCAGGACGACATCAAAGCGCAATGTCATGGACTGGAACTCCTCGTGTCGGGGGAAGCAACGGAAGCGGAGATCGGGGTGGCGCCGACGCGGCGCAGCCGGTGCGCGCGGTGCTGCGCCCACCACAGACGGCCGATGGTGCCGAGAATGCCGCGCGCGGCGCCGATCACGCCGGACAGCGTGCCGCTGATCTTGGAGCGGCCGACGCGCACATGGCAGGCCACCGGCACTTCGGTCCAGCGCAGGTTTTCCTGCCGCGCGCGCACCTGCATTTCCACTGTCCAACCGCAGCGCGTGTCGCGCATCGGCGCGCGCCACAAACGGCGGACCAACCAGCAGGCCAGGCCGCTGCCGAAGCGCTGCGGCAGGTTCATCGAGCCTGGTTCGGGCGCGTGACGCAGGCCGATGACGAGATCTAGGCCGGAGGCCAGCGGCCTCAGCAGCGCGGCGCACTGAGCAGGATCCACCGAGCCGTCACCGTCGACGAACAGCAGCGCATCGGCACTAGGGTCTGTTGGCTGCGTGGCGGTTGCGCCGGGCTTTGAGTGGTTCGGCATACGACGCCGCAGCCGGTCGGCAAGTTCCCTCGGCGCAACCGATTCGCGAACGCTGATGCCGCTTTCCGACCCGCCCCCCATCCGCACCGCCGAACGCGCGGCCTTTGACGCCGCGCCGACCGCGCTGTTGCCGGCGCTCTACCGCACGGCGCTGCACGTGACGCGCAACGTGGATGCGGCGAGCGATCTGGTGCAGGACGCCGCGCTGCGCGCCGACCGCGCCTTTGCGCAATTCCGGCCGGGAACGAATTTCCGCGCCTGACCCGCATGCGTTCAATCGCCGCCATTGCTGCTGTTGCCGCCGCCGGCTTTTCAACTCAGGGCGCAGCCAGCGACGCCGACGCATCGCCGAGAGGCGCCGGTCTGGACGCGGTGGAACGAGCGGTCGTCCTGCGTTACCCATCCGTGCCGCAGATCGACGCCGACGCGCTGCAAGCGCTGCGTGACGGTACTGAGTCGTTGATCCTGCTCGATGTGCGCGAGGCTGACGAGTTCGCGGTCAGTCGCTTGCCGGGTGCCATCCCCGTCGACCCGGATGCTGATGTCGTGCGCGTAACCGACGTGATCGGCGCGCTACCGCCGGGTGCGGTGGTGGTGATGTACTGCTCGGTGGGCGTGCGCAGTTCGCGTCTCGCCGAACGGGTCCAGCTGACTCTCGCCGAACGCGGCGCGAACGTGGTCGCCAATCTGCGAGGCGGCATCTTCCGCTGGCATGGCGAGCGACGCTCGCTGGTCGATGAACGCGGTGCGACTGACGCGATACACGGCGACGACGCCAACTGGACGCGGCTGCTGCCGAGCCGCGCGGCCGCCGTAGTCGTAAAGCCGGACTGAGCTGATTGGAGTGCGGGGTCGCGCCGCGGTCGATGCCGGCCCCGAGCGCGGCAGCGCAGCTGAGGACGCGCCGCGCCTGGGAGCGGCATGACCATCAGCCGCGCGGGTAAGCGCCTGCCTCAGGTGCCGCGCAGCATGGCCTGCGCGGCGTTACGCCCGCAGGCACCCATCACGCCGCCGCCGGGATGCGCGGCGGCGCCGCACAGGAACAGGCCTTTGACGGGCGTCGCGTAATCGCTCCAGCCCGGCACCGGTCGGAAGCTGAAGAGTTGGTGCAACGGCATCGCGCCTTGAAAAATATTGCCGCCGGTGAGATTGAAGCGCGCTTCCAGGTCCGGCGGTGCCAGCACTTCGCGATGCAGCATGCTCGCCGCAAAGTTCGGCGCGTGCTCCGTGATTTGCGCGATGCAGCGATCAGCAAAAGTATTGCGCAGCTCGTCCCAGCTGCCTTGCGCGAGCGTGTACGGCGCGTACTGCACGAACAGGTTCACGATGTGGTGGCCGCGCGGTGCGAGCGTGGTGTCGACGCTGGTGGGGATCACCATCTCGATCACCGGCCGCGCGCTGGGCATGCCGCGCCGAGCGTCCTCGTAGGCGCGCTCGATATCTTCCGGCATGGAATTGATGTGGATGGTGCCGCGATGTTCCGGCCCGACCTCTCCACGACGATCCGGCATGCAGCTGAAGCGCGGCAGCTCGGATACCGCGAGATTGATCTTCACCGCGGCGCTCGAATAGTCGATGCGTTTCACCGCGCGCTGAAAACCCTCAGGCAAGCAGCCAGGCTGCATCAGCTTCTCGAACGTCACTGTGGCGGTGGCATTGGACGCGACCTGCTGCGCCTCGATGAGGCTGCCGTCGCGCAGACGCACGCCGCGCGCGCGGCCGTGCTCGACCAGAATTTCCGCGACGTCCGCATCACAGCGAATCTCCACGCCCAGACTCTGCGCCGAGCGCGCCATCGCCTGCGTCAGCGCGCCCATGCCGCCTTC